>JBFJZW010000059.1:0-18580 GCA_041621875.1 Pseudomonas sp.
CCCGGCGTGGCCTTGAAGCCACCGGTACCCCAACCGCAGTTGAAGAACAGGTTCTGCACCGGGGTCTTGCTGATGATCGGGCAGGCGTCCGGCGTGGTGTCGACGATGCCGCCCCACTGGCGGTTCATGCGCACCCGCGAGAGCACCGGGAACATCTCGACGATGGCCTGCAGGGTGTGCTCGATGGTCGGGTAGGAGCCGCGCTGACCGTAGCCGTTGTAGCCGTCGATGCCGGCACCGATGACCAGGTCGCCCTTGTCCGACTGGCTGATATAGCCGTGTACGGCGTTGGACATGATCACGGTGTCGATGATCGGCTTGATCGGCTCGGACACCAGCGCCTGCAGCGGGTGGGATTCGAGCGGCAGACGGAAGCCGGCGAGCTTGGCCATATGCCCGGAGTTACCCGCGGTGACCACGCCGACGCGCTTGCCGCCGATAAAGCCACGGTTAGTTTCCACGCCGATGCATACGCCGTTTTCCTTGCGGAAACCGATCACCTCGGTCTGCTGGATCAGGTCGACGCCCAGGGCGTCGGCGGCGCGGGCAAAGCCCCAGGCCACGGCGTCGTGACGGGCGACGCCACCGCGGCGCTGCAGCGAGGCACCGAGAATCGGGTAACGGGTGTTCTTCGAGCAGTCCAGGTAAGGAATCATCTCCTCCACCTGCTTGGCGTCCACCACTTCGCCATCGATGCCGTTAAGGCGGTTGGCGCTGACCCGGCGCTCGATATCGCGCATGTCCTGCAGGGTGTGGCCGAGGTTGAACACGCCGCGCTGGGAGAACATCACGTTGTAGTTGAGGTCCTGGGACAGGCCCTCCCACAGCTTCATGGCGTGCTCGTAGAGCTGCGCGGATTCATCCCACAGGTAGTTGGAACGGACGATGGTGGTGTTGCGTGCGGTGTTACCGCCGCCCAGCCAGCCCTTCTCGACCACGGCGACGTTCTTCACGCCGAATACCTTGGCCAGGTAGTAAGCGGTGGCCAGGCCGTGGCCGCCACCGCCGACGATAACCACGTCGTACACCGGCTTGGGCGTCGGGTTGCGCCACATCCGCTGCCAGTTTTCGTGGTGGCTGAACGCATGCTTGATTAGGCCGAAGCCGGAATAACGTTGCATAAAGGTGCTCCTGAAACGGAAAGCTGGAACCTTATTTGTAGGAGCGGGGGCGGACGCCGAGGCCCATACCCACGATCGCTAGATTTCGCGGGCATGGCCCGCTCCTACCGGATCATTGCGCTCAGCGATAAACCGGGTAATCCGCGCACAGCCCGGCTGCCAGGGTGGCCACCTGCGCCTCGACATCGGCATCGCCGAGGTGATCGAGCACATTGCAGATCCAGCCGGCCAGCTCGATGCTTTGCGCTTCTTTCAAGCCGCGACTGGTGATTGCCGGGGTGCCGATACGCAGGCCCGAAGTGACGAAGGGCGACTGCGGGTCGTTGGGCACGGCGTTCTTGTTGACCGTGATACCGGTGCGTCCCAGGGCAGCATCGGCGTCTTTACCGGTGATGCCCTGCTTGATCAGGCTGACCAGGAACAGGTGATTGTCGGTGCCGCCGGAGACCACGTCGTAGCCGCGCTCGATAAACACCTTGGCCATGGCCTTGGCGTTATTGATCACCTGCTGCTGGTAGGCCTTGAAGGCAGGCTCCATGGCCTCCTTGAAGCACACAGCCTTGGCCGCGATCACGTGCATCAGCGGGCCACCCTGGGCACCGGGGAACACCGCGGCGTTGAGCTTCTTCTCGATTTCAGGGTTGGCCTTGGCCAGGATCAGGCCGCCACGCGGACCGCGCAGGGTCTTGTGGGTGGTGGTGGTGACCACGTCGGCAAAGGGAATCGGGTTGGGATACAGGCCGGCGGCCACCAGGCCGGCGACGTGGGCCATGTCGACAAACAGCAGGGCACCAACCTTGTCGGCGATGGCGCGGAAACGCGGGAAATCCAGGGTCTTCGAATAAGCACTGAAACCGGCGACGATCATCTTCGGCTTGTGCTCCACGGCCAGACGCTCGACTTCGTCGTAGTCGATCAAGCCGGTGGTGGTATCGATGCCGTACTGCACGGCGTTGTACAGCTTGCCCGAGGACGACACCTTGGCACCGTGGGTCAGGTGACCGCCATGGGCCAAGCTCATGCCCAGGATGGTGTCGCCGGCATTGATCAGCGCCAGGTACACCGCGCTGTTGGCCGAGGAGCCGGAATGCGGCTGGACGTTGGCGTAATCGGCACCGAACAGCGCCTTGGCGCGGTCGATAGCCAGCTGCTCGACCACATCGACATGCTCACAGCCGCCGTAATAACGCTTGCCCGGATAGCCTTCGGCGTATTTGTTGGTCAGGCCGCTGCCCTGGGCTTCCATCACCCGCTTGCTGCAGTAGTTTTCCGAGGCGATCAGCTCGATATGATGTTCCTGGCGGCTCTCCTCGGCGTCGATAGCGCTGAGCAGTTCGTCGTCGTAGCCCTTGATCTGGTCGTTTTTGTTAAACATCACTTATCTCCTGCGGCACCCGGATGCGGTGTCTGTATGTCGGCCATGGGGACGGGCCCCAGTTGCAATCGATGGTATGACTCGCCTCGACAGGTCAGATGCCTATGCACGCCACAGGAGATTGCGTTTGCGACATGCCCGTTTGCGCCATGCGGACAGGCGACAACCCGCCCTACACCGACACGGATCGGTAGCCGAATGAAATCCGGGGAAAATTGGCGCAGACGCCCCCCGCTCGCGGATTGCACCAAGACGTATTCAGGCGACGAGGCGATGCAACGGCAGCTAACGCAGCCACTCGCGGATGGCCGCCAGCACCAGGAAATGTCCCGGATAGAACAGGTAGGCCCAGCGCCCTACCGGCGGCACGGGCAGCGCCAGTGGTTGACGCAACAGCCAAAGGCCGAACAGCGGAGCCAGGGCGCAACTGGCGATCACCGCCCAGGCGAAGGGGTCGCCACGGGCCGCATCGATATAGAACGGCGGCCAGTAATTGCCCAGCAGGCATAGCAGAGGTGGCCACACCCAGCCGGGGTTTGGACGTTGTAGGGCATAGAGAAACGCCGCCGGCAGCAGCGCGCCGGGCAAACCAAACATCAGCCAGGGATGACCGAACAATGCCAGCAACAGCGCGCCCAGACCCAGCCAGCGGCGCTGGCCATGGGGATGCTGCACAGCACTGGCAATCAGCAGGCCCAGGGCCAGGGTCGGCAACACATTGAGCGACTGCGGCGTTTGCACCAGCAGGCGATAGGGCCACTCGGACAGCAGGGCAAAACCCAGCAGCAGGCCAAGATAGCGCAGCGCTATGGGTCGACGCGCGCCGGGCACGGGGCGCGCCAGGTTGGCGGCAATGGCCAGGCAGAACAGCGGAAAGGCCAGTCGCCCGGGAATATAGACAGCGTACAGCTGCGGCCAGACATGCCGCAGGTGGTCAATCAACATGCTCAGCAGCGCCAGCCACTTGAGCAGGTCCAGCGCGGCATCGCGAGGCGGGCGGCCTGGAGTGGACAAGGTATTGGGCATGACGGCAGTTCTGGCTCCGAAGGAGTTCGACCTTAACTCAAGGAGCCGTCATGCCGTTATCCATCACTCCTGCAGTTTGCCGGTGCAGCTGCTGGAGGCCTGCAGTAGACGCTGCTGCATGGCCGGATCAGGCGGCGACTGACGCCCCATGGCCTGCAGCTCGGCCTCGCTGAACTGGCTGCTGACCTTGTCGGCCGCGCATTCGCAATAGGCTTGCAGCTGCGCCTTGCTGTGGTCCGTCTGGGCGCTGGCGACACATTCCCTGGCGAACTCGGCCTTGGCACCCGCCGGCCACTCTTCTGCGGCTGCGGCCGGCAAGGCGAAGGCCAGGGGGGCGAACACTGCAACGAGGTAACGATAATTCATGGAGAACTCCTGTTCGGGTCTATGGCATCGGCCCGTGCGGGCCGAGCACTAACTGTGAGGCCGGCCATGGCGATCAGTTCCGTTTAACTGGCGGACTGTGCCCGCGCGGCGGAGTTCGCCGTCCAGTCTCCAGGTCCAATAGCGCCTGGGCTTAACAAGATGTCGCAGCAGCGGCGGCAAGCCCCCCGCACTCGCGACTAGAGTATGGCCATACGCGCCCTCCCCGCGCCGAGATAGAAGGAACTAGCAATGTCCGATACCGCCCAACAGTTTGCCAGCGACAACTACTCCGGCATCTGCCCGGAAGCCTGGGCCGCCATGGCCGAGGCCAACCTGGGCCACGACCGCGCCTACGGCGACGATCAGTGGACGGCGCGCGCCGCCGACCATTTCCGCCGCCTGTTCGAGACCGACTGCGAAGTGTTCTTCGCCTTCAACGGCACCGCGGCCAACTCCCTGGCCCTGGCCGCCCTGTGCCAGAGCTACCACAGCGTGATCTGCTCGGACACCGCCCACGTCGAAACCGACGAATGCGGCGCGCCGGAGTTCTTTTCCAACGGTTCCAAACTGCTGCTGGCGCACACCGAGAACGGCAAACTGACCCCGGAGGCAATCCGCGAGATCGCCCTCAAGCGCCAGGATATCCACTACCCGAAACCGCGGGTGGTGACCCTGACCCAGGCCACCGAGGTCGGCACCGTCTACCGCCCCGAGGAAATCCGCGCCATCAGCGCGACCTGCCGCGAGCTGGGGCTCAACCTGCATATGGATGGCGCACGCTTCTCCAACGCCTGCGCCTTTCTCGGCTGCAGTCCGGCCGAGTTGACCTGGAAGGCCGGGGTCGACGTGCTGTGTTTCGGCGGCACCAAGAACGGCATGGCGGTGGGCGAAGCCATCCTGTTCTTCAACAAGGCCTTGGCCGAGGACTTCGACTACCGTTGCAAGCAGGCCGGCCAACTGGCCTCGAAGATGCGCTACCTGTCCGCGCCCTGGGTCGGCATCCTGCAGGGCGACGCCTGGCTGAAGTACGCCCACCACGCCAACCGCTGCGCGCGCCTGTTGGCCGAACTGGTCGCGGATATCGCCGGGGTCAGCCTGATGTTCCCGGTGCAGGCCAACGGCGTGTTCCTGCAGATGTCCGAAACGGCCCTGGAAACCCTGCGCGGCCAGGGTTGGCGCTTCTACACCTTTATCGGAGCTGGCGGCGCGCGCTTTATGTGCTCCTGGGATACCGACGAGGCGCGGGTCCGCCAGCTGGCCGCGGATATCCGCACGGCGATGCTGACGGCGTAAGCCGCTCCAGCTTGCAACTCGTCCGGCCGCGCCCCCAGACCGGGCCACTGCGGCTACTCTGTGGGTAGCCGCACAGCCTTGGCGAAATCGAGCAATGGGAGCACGCCGATGGACAACAAAGACCCCCTTGAATTGAGTCTGCAAGACCTCAGCCTGGAAGAGTTGAGCCTCGAACCACTGGAACCCGCCAGTGCAGAACCCGAGAAGAGCAAGGCACCGGCCAGCTTCAAGATCGACACCCGGGGCAAAACCGAACGACGCACCCAGGGCGACCGGCGCATGTCGATCCGCTTCGAAGCCGACCGCCGCGCCGGCGAGGACAGACGTGCCGGGCCCAAACCCTGGGCCCCGGGAACGGATATCTAGACGGCCAGCCGATGAGTCCATTCTGACGGCGAGGGCTCTTGGGCCAGCCGCACCCTGAGCGCGCGACCTCCGCCCGCGCCGCCCGCAGTGTTCGCCGCTACATCTTCCAGCGCAGGTTGAAGGCGATATTGTTGGCCTGGCTGCTGTTGCTGAACACGCCGTTATAGTCCACATCGAGGACGATATTCGGGGTGATCGAATAGTCGGCGTTAAGCTCCAGCAGGAAGCTGTTGCGCGGCAACTCGCTGCCGAAAACCTTGAACCTGTCGCCGCCGGCCAGTTGCAGCTCCAGTTCCGGACGCAGATCGCCATTGAGCTGCCGCCAGGTAAAGGAGCCATTGAGCAGCAGATCGCGCTCGGCCACCTTGAACAGCTGCTGGCCGCGCATGCCCAGAGTGGTGCTGAGCAGCTGGTTGCGCTGGCTGCCCGCCGACAGCGCCGCGGCACCGCCCTGCTCGGCAAAGCTGTCGCTGCGCTGCTCGATATTGAGCAGGCCGACGAAGGGCTCGAGATAGGCCGGCTCGCCCAGCTTGACATGCCAGGCCAGCTCGCCGAAGGCCTGGGCGGTACTCAGGTCGTAGTCACGGGTCAGTTGCTGCGGGCCATCGATCAGCTGCACGCTGCGCCGGCTGTCGATCTGGTGCTGGCTGTAGCCGCCACCGCCGAATAGCTTCAGGCTACCGAGCCCCAGTTTGATATCGCGGCCGCCGTACAGGGCGTAGCGATAACTGTCGGAGTCGGCCTTGGCCTCGCGCGAATCCACCTGCAAGCGCTCTTCGCCGTAGCCAAAGGCCCCGCCCAGCCGCCAGTCACCGAATACCGGCCAGTCGCCGCCGAACAGCATGCCCTGGTGGTCCTGGATCACCTGACCGGCATTGCCGTCATCCTCGATCCGCTGCCGTCCGCCGCCCACCTGTACCCAGTAGGGCAAGGCGCGCTCCGGCGCATTGAGGTTGCGCCGCAGATTGCCCAAGGGCGCACGCATCAGGTTGAGGTCGTCGAACACCAGCGCCGAGGCGAAGCTGGCGTGGGCATCGCCGGACAGCCTGTCGAAGCGCTCACCCACCTCGTCCTCGCCCAGATCGAGCAGGGTGCGATAGACCTCGTTGTCGCTGTCCAGGCTTTGCGCCGCACGGGCGAAGGCGCGCTGATTGGGGGTACGCGCCCGGGAAACGAAGCTGATGTCGTTACGCATCAGAGTCAGGATCACCTCGTTGTCGGCATAGCTCAGGCTGGGATCGAGAAAGGCCAGGTTGCTGCTGACGCCGTCGAAGGTACCGACGATCGGGCTTTCGCCGCTCGCGGTGAGGATGCTGTATTGGGTCTCGGGGGCATAGCTGCCGTTCTCCGCCAGCACCTGCAGGGTGCCGGCCAGGCTGGCCAGGCCGCCGACCTGCAGCTGATCGGCATTGCCGGCCGCATCGACCTCGACCTGGTAGGTGGCACCACTGGCAAACAGCAGATCCCCATCAACCTGCAGGGTGCCGATGGAGTTGCCCGGGGCCAGCATGCCGCCGCTATCGAGCGACACGCTGCCGACCCTGCCGGTACCCGCCAACACCCCACCGCTGCGTACCTGCACGGCGGAAGCCAGGCTGCCATCGACCACCAGGGTACCCGCCTGAACTTCGCTGCTGCCGAAGAAGCTGTTCGAACCACTCAGGCTGAGCGTACCGCCGCCACGCTTGAGCAAGCTGCCCGCACCGCCGATAGCGCCGGCATACTGGCTGTCGCTCGCCTGGTCGAGGGTCAGCGTACTCGTCAGCAGGAGCGTGCCGCCGGTTCCGGACAGGCTGGACATGCTCAGGTCGAAGCCGTTCAGATCCAGCGTGCCACCCTCGATCACATAGGCTCCGCCGCTGGCCAAGGCCCCGGCCTGGCCCTGGCGCAGGGTGCCCGCGTCGATCCGGGTGATGCCGGCATAGCTGGCCGGCCCATGCAACTCCAGCACGCCGCCGCCGCGTTTGCTCAGGCCGCCACTGCCACCGAGCGCGGACGTCAGCAGCACATCGTTGCCATTGGTATCGAACACCCCGCCTGCGCTGCCCAGCGGCGCGAGGCGGCTGGCCAGATCATCGCTATTGCCCGCAGCCCACTGCAGACCACCGCCATCCAGGGTGATCGAGCCGCTGCCCAGCGCCGCACTGCTGGTGAAATTGAGCAGCCCCTCTTCGACCCGGATGGCGCTGGCGAAACCCTTGCTGTTATCGCCACCGATACTCAGGGTACCGCTGCCGACCTTGACCAGGCTGCCGTCCACATCGCCTTCGAGCAGGCCGTCAAGGCTGGTATCGAGGTTGTTGGAGCCCACCACCAGGGTAATGGAGCCGAGGTAAAAGGCCCCGCTACCCTCGATGGAGCCGGCCGTCAGGCGACCATCGCCGGCCACCCCGCTGCTCTCGGAGAAGTCGAAGTAGCCGCTGTCGCCGGCAATCAGGCGGGCATTGCCGGCCGTGCTGTTGCCGGAGAAGAACACCCCGGCCTCACCGTCGACCATCAGGGTGGCGCTGCCGGCGCTACTTTGCTCGTCGAACATGACATAACTGCCGCTATCCGCCGCGATGCTGGCGTTGCCCGCCGTACTCTGGCCGGCAAAGCGGGTGAAGCCACCGGCCGTATTGTCGATGCTGGCATTGCCGGCGCTACTCTGGTCATGGAACCAGGTACCGAAAAAGTAAACGGGGTTGTCGATGCTGGCACCGCCCGCGCTGCTCTGCTCGCGGAAGTGAATATCCCCGTCTGCCGACGACAGGCTGCCAGAGGCCCTGTCATCGCCAGTAAATTCCAGAGCCCAGAGCGGTCCACCATAGAGCAGGCAGGCCCCCAGCCAGAGCACGCTGGCGGGGCCTGGACAAGCGAGAAACAGTGGCTGGCGACTGCGTGGCACAAAGGTAGGCTGACGGCTCATGCTGGCTCCCTGATCGCACGGGGCTACCGGAGGGCCGCATAGCTGCCTGCCACGCTCACGCGATAGCGTCAGTCGGCGCGCGGGGCCTCTCGGTGCTGGTTGCTCGGCGCATCCAGCGATGCGCTGCCCCGGAAACACGACCCACTGCCTGCTGGCGAATACGCTGCGGAGCAGTGAGAAGCCTAGTCAAAACTGCTCGATACGCCACTGCCTGAATCAGGCGCTCAATACTCGATCGCCACATCCCCCTTGGGTACGCTGCAGCAGGAGAGGATATAACCCTCGGCGACATCCTCGTCGGTGATCCCGCCGTTGTGCTCCATGTCCACCTCGCCCGCCGTCTTCATCACCTTGCAGGTACCGCAGATCCCCATACCACAGGCCTTGGGAATATGCAGACCGAGCTTGGCGGCAGCGGCATGCACGGTCTCGCCCGGGTCGACGCGAATGCTTCTGCCGGTGCTGGTGAATGCCACCTGGTGCTGATCGGCCACAGGCACCGGGTCGGCCTCGGCGGCTTCGGCGGCGAGTTCCTTGACCTCGGCGCGCACCTCCGGCGGCGTCGCCCCGAAGGACTCCTCATGATAGTGCTGCATATCAAAGCCATTGCTTTCGAGCAGGCGTTTGACCGCGTTCATATAAGGCGTCGGGCCGCAGCAGAAGATTTCCCGGTCCAGGAAATCAGGAGCAATCAACTCCAGCATCTTCTGGTTGAGGTAGCCGCGATAGCCGGCCCAGGCCTCACCCAGACCGTGCTTCTCGCAGATCACATGGAGGCTGAAATTGTTGATCCGCGCGGCCATATGTTCCAGCTCGCGGTGGTAGATGATGTCCTTGGGCGAGCGCGCGCTGTGCACGAAGACCATGTCGACATTGGCGTTGGTGTCGTAGAACCAGCGCGCCATCGACATCACCGGGGTAATGCCGACCCCACCGCTGAGGTAGAGCACCTTCTCGGCGGGAAAGTCGATAGCGTTGAACAGCCCGACCGGGCCGTGCGCCGGCAGCTCCTGCCCTTCCTGCAGGTTGTCGTGCAGCCAGTTGGAAACCTTGCCGCCCGGCACCCGCTTGATGGTGATGGAAAAGCTATAAGGTACCGATGGCGAACTGGAAATGGTGTAGGAACGCATCACCGGCTGGCCGTCGATCTCCAGTTCCAGGGTCACGAACTGCCCTGGCTTGAAGAAATACAACACCGGCTGATCGGCCATAAAGCAGAAGGTGCGTACGTCCCAGGTCTCCTGGATGACTTTGACGCAACGCACCATATGCCGACCGTTGCTCCAGGTCTGGGTGGTAACCGGGTTGAGGAAGTCGTTCGTCGTCATGGACGTCTCTCCGCGCGGCCGGACATCGGCCTTGTATGGAGCGATTGTGCGTACTGGCGCAGGCGCTCATTTATCTGCCAGCGACATTTACATGCTTATCGCGACCGGCCGCGCAACCGGTGGTTTGCCGCGTCGGAAACGGATGTAAGCATGTCGCCCATGGGCAAGGTTTTCCCCACGCCCAGCGCCACACTCGCCATCAGCCGAACAAGAAGGTCATGAGCGTATTCTCCGTTCACCCGACGCACCAGCGGCAGGTGCCGAACGAGGCAATGACGCCACCTTGCGTGAGGGGCTGCTGGCGCAGCGATGAGAGTCGCAATGCGTCGTCAGACCAGATAACCGATTAGCCACTTTTTGCGGCCACTCGCACCGCGAGTCGCCATTGAGGAGTCACCGATGGACGCTACTTCTACCCTGAGCCTGGGCGACCCGCTGGAGCCCGCACGCAAGGCCACCGCCGAGATGTTGCAGAACCGCGAGCGCACCTTCTCCCTGCCGCAGCCGTTCTACAACGACGAGCGGCTGTTCCAGATCGATATGCAGGAGATCTTCCACAAGGAATGGCTGATCGCCGGCATGACCTGCGAGATCCCGGCCAAGGGCAACTTCCTCACCCTGCAGCTCGGCGACAACCCGATCATGGTGATCCGCGGTGCCGATGGCGTGGTGCATGCCTTCCACAACGTCTGCCGCCATCGCGGCTCGCGCCTGTGCACCAGCGACAAGGGCAAGGTGGCCAAGCTGGTTTGCCCCTACCACCAGTGGACCTACGAACTGGATGGTCGCCTGCTGTTCGCCGGCACCGAAATGGGTGCGGATTTCGACCTCAAGGACTACAGCCTCAAGCCAGTCAACTGCAAGGTCGCCGGCGGCTATATCTTTATCTCCCTGGCGGAAAACCCGCCGGCCATCGATGACTTCCTCAGCACCCTGGCTCACTATATGGAGCCCTACGACATGGAAAACACCAAGGTGGCGGTGCAGTCCACCCTGGTGGAAAAGGCCAACTGGAAGCTGGTGCTGGAGAACAACCGCGAGTGCTACCACTGCAACGGTTCGCACCCGGAACTGCTCAATACCCTGCTGGAGTGGGACGACGTTACCGACCCGCGCGCCAGCCAGGCGTTCAAGGATCACGTCGCCGAGTCCGCCGCCAAGTGGGACGCCGAGAAGATCCCTTACGCCCACGCCAGCTTTGGCCTGCGCAACCGTATCGTGCGCATGCCGCTGCTCAAGGGCACGGTGTCCATGACCATGGATGGCAAGCAAGGCAGCAAGAAGCTCATGGGCCGCATCCAGAACCCCGACCTCGGTTCCATGCGCATCCTCCATTTGCCGCACTCATGGAACCACTGCATGGGCGATCACCTGATCGTCTTCACCGTGTGGCCGATCAGCGCCCAGGAAACCATGGTCACCACCAAGTGGATAGTGCACAAGGACGCCGTGGAAGGCGTCGACTACGACGTCGCGCGCCTGCGTCAGGTATGGGACGCCACCAATGACCAGGACCGTCGCCTGGCCGAAGAGAACCAGCGCGGCATCAACTCCACCGCCTATCAACCCGGCCCCTACTCGAAGACCTACGAGTTCGGCGTGGTCAACTTTATCGACTGGTACAGCGAGCGCGTGCTGAACAACCTGGGCGCAGAGCCTGCGTCCTATCTGCGCCAGGTCGGCGCGGAGTAACACCTATGTCCTGGGGCCTGATGCTACTGATCGGACTGACGCTCTATGGCCTCGCCGCTGGCCGGCGAGCGCGCCCGCCCAAGGACACCCCGACACACTGAGACCCACCTCGAGGGTCTTTTTTGGCCCCTGCCGGATACCCCGGGCAGGGGCTTTTTTTTGCGCTGTAGCAATCGCGTGTTGCATGGAGCACTGCTACCTAGAATCTGCAGCCGGCCCTGGTGCGCACGGCGCACCCTACAGAATCAGGTCCATCAGACGGCCGTGGCCAGCCAGGCGCACAGACGCTGGTACAGGCGGTCCACCTCGGCCACCCGGCCCAGCCCACGCAGGCAGCCGTGAACCAGGCCCGGCCCCGGCTCGAACAGCACCGGCACCCCATCGAGCGCCAGGCGCTCGGCGTAACGGGCGGCGTCATCGCGCAAAGGGTCGAACTCGGCGGCGGCGACAAAGGCCGGGGCCAGGCCGACGAAGTCGCTGGCCGCCAGGGGCAGCGCCAAGGGGTTTTGCCGTTGCTCGGGGTTCGCCAGGTAGATATCCAGGCAGGCCTGCAACTCGGCGCGGCTCAGCAGGGGCGCATCGGCGCAACGCTGATGCGAAGGCAAGGCCTGCGCGCTCAGGACCGGATAGACCAGTGCCTGGGCGCAGGGTTGGCACTGCCCCGCCGCGCGCAGGGCCAAACACAGGGCCGCCGCAAGATTGCCGCCGGCACTGTCGCCGGCCACGGCCAGCCGGGCCTGCGCCAGGGGGACATCGAGGTGATCGGCGCGCAGGGCCCGCCAGACGCCCAGGCAGTCCTCCAGGGCCGCGGGAAAAGGTTGCTCGGGGGCCAACCGATAGGCCACGGCCACGACCACCAGCCCAAGGTATCGCGCCAGATAGGCACAGATAAAGTCGTGGGAGTCGAGGTCGCCGAGCATCCAGCCGCCGCCATGCAGGTACAGCAGGCAGGGCCAGCCAGCAGCGGGTGCTGGCGCGTCAGGCAGATAGCGGCGCACCGCGACCCCGGCGAGCCGCAGGTCGTTGACCCTCAGCCCGGCCGGGCGCTCCGGGCTGAACGCCCGGCACAATGCCCCATAGGCGGCACGCTGCGCCTGCAGCGAACTGTCCGCGGCGACGTACCTCTGGCTCTTGGCAACGAAAGCCGCCATCTGCGCGGACAAGGGGTAAGACTCGGGCATCGGTCCTCCATGCGGGCACGCTCAGGTGCCCGTAGCGCGCGGGCCCAGATCTACGCCCTGGCGGGCGGCAGGGCGATCAGCCGGCCGACGCAGGCAGGCTGCGGCAGACCGCGGTGGGCCTCGCCCAGGGCCTGCACCCGCGCCAGCACTTGCGGGTCGAAGGGCGCAGAGCGGCCTAGCGCACTGTCGATATTGATCAGCATCTGCTCGCTCTGCGCCAGGCTGGCGGCCTCACCCGGGCGACGCAGGTCATGGTGGATATGCAGGCGCTTGCCGTCATGGGCCAGCAACTGGGTATGCACCTCGACCGCCGCGCCCTCCTTGACCTCGGTCAGGTAGTTGAGGTGGCACTCCAGGGTGTACAGGGTATGGCCGCTGCGCGCCCGGCCGGCCTCATCCAGGCCCAGCTGATCCATCAGCGCATCGGTGGCATGACTGAAGATCAGCAGGTAGAAGGCGTCGCGCAGGTGGCCGTTGTAGTCGACCCACTCGGGCAGGACGGTGGTGCGATAAGCGGTGAGCATGGCGGAGCAACCTCGGGGCAAGACGTGACATTTCAGTGTAGGAGCGGGGGCGACGCCTAGTTCCGGGCCCGCGAAACATCCAATCGCGGGCATGGCCCGCTCCTACGGGTTCTGTGCAGGGCGAAGTCATTCGGCGAAGGCGAAACCGTGCTGCGCCTTGGTCTGCCTGATCGCCTCGAGCACCGCCAGCAGGCAGTCGTCGCGGTAGCGCTCCAGCTCGGCTAGGCTGCGACTGCCCTGCTGCTCGGCGGTGCCTTCGACCACCGCGTCGATCAGCCCCTCGGTCAGCTCGGGTGCCTGCAGATGGGTCCAGGGCAGCTTCAACGCCGGGCCGAACTGGGCCATAAAGTGGCGCATGCCGGCATCGCCGCCGGCCAGAGTGTAGGTCAGGAAGCTGCCCATAAACGACCAGCGCAGGCCGGCACCGAAACGAATCGCGTCGTCGATTTCGCCAGTGGTTGCCACGCCGTCGTTGACCAGGTGCAGCGCCTCGCGCCACAGCGCTTCGAGCAGGCGGTCGGCGATAAAGCCCGGCACCTCCTTGCGCACATGCAGCGGGCGCATGCCCAGCGACTCGTAGACCTGGATCGCCGCCTGCACTGCCTCCGGCGCGGTGCGCTGGCCGCCCACCACTTCGACCAGCGGCAACAGGTAGACCGGGTTGAACGGGTGGCCGACCACGCAGCGCTCGGGCCGCGTGGCATCGGCATAAAACTCGCTGGGCAGCAGCCCCGAGGTGCTGGAGGCGATCAGCACATCCGGCCGCGCCGCCACGCTGATCCTGGCATGCAGTTCACACTTGAGTTCGAGGCGCTCCGGCGCGCTTTCCTGGATAAAGTCGGCGTCGCGCACGCATTCGTCGATGCTGTCGACGAAACGCAGGCGCTGCGGCGAGGCACCGCGGGCCAGGCCCTGTTTTTCCAGTGCTGGCCAGGCATTGGCGATACGCGTACGCAGCGCGGCCTCGGCACCCGGGGCCGGGTCCCAGGCGATCACATCGAGGCCGTGGGCCAGGGCGCGGGCGATCCAGCCCGCGCCGATCACGCCGGTACCGAGGGCGGCGAAGGTTTTCAATTCGGTGACAAAGGGCATGGTCGCTCCTGTCGCCCGGTATGTCCGGGCTTGGCAATTCAATCGGCCCGGGATTGCATCCGGGTCGGCAAAAACCTCGCGGGCATGGCCCGCTCCTACGGATCAATCAACCGCGGCGCTTGAGCTTCATCTTTTCCCGCCCCTCGGCCGGGCTTAGGGCGCGACCGCCGAGGCGTTCGATGATCTCCACCGCGCGCTCGACCAGCTGGCCATTGCTGGCGTGCACGTCCCGGTCCAGCCAGATGTTGTCCTCCAGACCAACCCGCACGTTGCCACCCAGCAGCATGGCCTGGGCGACCATCGGCATCTGCGCCCTGCCGATGCCGAAACCGGCCCAGGTGCAGCCTGCGGGCAGGTTGTCGGCCATCGCCTTCATGCTCGTGGTGTCGGCCGGCGCGCCCCAGGGGATGCCCAGACACAGTTGGAACAGCGGGTCTTCGAGCAGGCCCTCCGCAAGCATCTGCTTGGCAAACCAGAGGTGGCCGGTGTCGAAGATTTCCAGCTCGGCCTTGACCCCCAGTTCGGTGATGCGCCGGGCACCGGCGCGCAGCTGGGCCGGGGTGGATACGTAGATAAAATCGCCGTCGCCGAAATTCAGGGTGCCGCAGTCCAGGGTGCAGATCTCCGGCAGCAGTTCCTCGACATGGGCCAGGCGCGTCAACGGCCCGACCAGGTCGGTGCCGGCACCGAACTCCAGGGGTTGTTCGCCGCGGCCGATCTCCAGGTCGCCGCCCATGCCGGCGGTGAGATTGATGATCACGTCGGTGTCGCTCTCGCGGATGCGCTCGACCAGCTCGCGGTACAGCGCCACATCGCGGCTCGGCTTGCCGGTATCGGGGTCGCGCACATGGCAGTGGGCGACGGTGGCTCCCGCCTTGGCGGCCTCGATGGCGGCGGCAGCGATCTGTTTGGGGGTGACCGGGATGGCCGGGTGCCGGCCGACGGTGTCGCCGGCACCGGTCACCGCACAGGTGACGATGACTTCGTGGTTCATGGCTGTTGCATCCTTGTTCGGGGCCAGCGGAGGTCGTGCGCCGTGCGGCGCACCTATCACTCCAATGGCTCGGAGTTACTGAAGTACGGCGAGAACGCTGTCGGCCCCGCTGCGACCATCGACGGTGGTGACGCCGTCGAGGAAGCGGCGCAGCACCTGCGGGTTGTCCTTGAGCCACTTGCGCGCCACCGCCTTGGCGTCTTCGCGGGCCATGATCGGCTCCATCAACTGGCTCTCCTGCTCGGCGGTAAAGGCCAGATTGGTCAGCAGGCGATTGATGTTGGGACAACGCTCGGCATAGTTCGGCGCAGTCACGGTGGATACCGTGGCCGCCCCCTCGTTGGCCCCGAACACGCCCTCACTGCCGGTCAGGTAGGTCATCTGCACCTGGATATTCATCGGGTGCGGCTTCCAGCCGACAAACACGATCGGCTCCTTGCGCGTGGTGGCCCGGCCGACTGCAGCGAGCATCGCCGCCTCACTGGACTCGATCAGTTTGAAATCGCCGAGGCCGAACTGGTTGCTGTCGATCATCTTCTGGATATTGCCGTTAGCCCCCGTCCCCGGCTCGATGCCGTAGATCTTGCCGCCCAGCTGCTGCTTGAACCTGGCGATGTCGGCAAAGCTACGCAGCCCCTGTTCGGCGGCGTAGCTAGGCACCGCCAGGGTGGCGATGGCGTCCTTCAGGCTGGGCTCGGCGAACACCTTGACCTGCCCCTTGTCGAGGAAGGGCTGGATATTGCTGTCCATTGCCGGCTTCCAGTAACCGAGGAAGAAATCGATCTGTTGCTTGTCGATGCCGGAGAAGATGATCTGCTGCGAGGCGGTGATCTGCTTGGTCTGGTAACCCAGACCCTCAAGCAGGGTCGCCGCGACCGCACTGGTGGCGACCACATCGGTCCAGCCGACCACGCCGATGCGGGTCTGCTGGCAACTGGCATCCTCGGCGGCCAGCAGTGAGGAACTGAACACACCGAGCAAACAGCAGCCAGCGAATACTTTGAGCGCTTTCATCGATTCGACCCTCCAACCAGTACGGTTATGTCTTTTATTCTGTGTAGAGGCTCGGCGGCCTCTGGTTGTCGGGTTTCACGGCCCGTCAGGGTCAGATTACGCAGCGTTTACGGGCGAGAAACGCACTAAAGCGACTATCTGTTGAATTGAAGCGACCATCTTGCTTGCCATGGCCGCACCAATACCTTTTAGTGAATGGGCTGACACCCCTATCCCGGCGGAATGATCTGCATGCCCCAGACCCTGTGGTTTCTCCTGCTGCCCGGCTTTTCCATGATGGGCCTGATGGCCGCCATCGAGCCGTTGCGCGTGGCCAATCGCTTTCGCGGCGAGCTGTATCGCTGGCACCTGCTCAGCCTGGAAGGCGCGGCAGTGGCCGCCAGTAACGGCATGTCGCTGAACGTCGACGGAGCCCTGCAACTGCCGGCCGCCGGCGACAGCCTGTTCGTAGTCGCCGGCTTCGAGCCCCTGGCGACCTTCGACCAGCGCCTGTCACACTGGCTGCATCGGGTCGAGCATGAAGGCGCGGTACTCGGCGCTATCGACACCGGCAGTTTTATTCTGGCCGAGGCCGGACTGTTCGCCAGACAGCGCCTGACTCTGCACTGGGAAGCCATCGAAGCCTTTCGCGAACGCTACCCGCGCCTGGCGGTGACCCAGGAACTGTTCGAGATCGACGGCCGGCGCATCACCAGTGCCGGCGGCACCGCCAGCCTCGACCTGATGCTGACCCTGATTGGCCGCGATCACGGCGAGGAACTGGCGCTGGCGGTGTCCGAGCAGTTCGTCCTCGGCCGCATCCGCGCGCGCCAGGATCATCAGCGCATGCAGATCGCCAGTCGCTATGACGTGCATAACAAGAAGCTGGTGCAGGTGATCGGCGAGATGCAGCGCCACAGCGAACAGCCGCTCAGCTCCCAGGCCCTGGCCGAGCTGATCAAGGTGACGCCACGCCAGCTGGAGCGATTGTTCCGCCATCACCTGGGGGAAACCCCATCCAGCTTCTACCTCGCCCTGCGTCTGGACAAGGCCCGCCAACTGCTGCGCCAGACCGATATGAATGTGCTGGAAGTCGGCCTGGCTTGCGGCTTCGAATCCTCCTCGTACTTCTCCCGCTGCTACCGCGCGCGCTTCGCCACCAGCCCCAGCCAGGACCGCCACGAGCAGCCGACGGCCACGGCCTAAGTGGCAGGGACGGAGCCCAACCCTCAACCGCGACGCTGACGCCGTCGCGGCTAAAGCCCCCCCCACAAAAGCCCCACCCGCATTGCCCGCCCGCCCCTGCCCAGCGACATATCCACCCGCGACTCGGCTTTGACGCTTTCGGCAATACCCCAGTCGTTTTTACACCGGGCTGCCCAGGCCCTCAGGGATATGCTCAATCCAAAGCGCCAACAATGGGTTTGGCGATACAGCTAACGGGCATGCCGCGCGAGGCACCCCGACAGACAAACACCTACGCGGCATGTCCGCCTCCCTTATCCGGCGCTTCGCGCCACCTTCTCCCGCAGGGAGAAAGGCATCAGGAAGGCGTCGCTGCACGACTATTCACCTTTAAAGAGGGGACCGCCTGATGAGCCCAGCCGAATTGCACGCCGACAGCATCGTTATCGATGGCCTGATCATTGCCAAATGGAACCGCGAACTGTTCGAGGACATGCGCAAGGGTGGCCTGACCGCCGCCAACTGCACCGTCTCGGTGTGGGAAGGCTTCCAGGCCACGGTGAACAATATCGCCGCCAGCCAAAAGCTGATCCGCGACAACAGCGACCTGGTGATGCCGGTGCGCACCACCGCCGACATTCGCGCCGCCAAGGCGCAGGGCAAGACCGGCATCCTCTTCGGCTTCCAGAACGCCCACGCGTTCGAAGACCAGATCGGCTATGTCGAGGTGTTCAAGCAGCTCGGCGTGGGCATCGTGCAGATGTGCTACAACACCCAGAACCTGGTCGGCACCGGCTGCTACGAGCGCGACGGCGGCCTGTCCGGTTTCGGTCGCGAGATCGTCGCCGAGATGAATCGCGTCGGCATCATGTGCGACTTGTCCCACGTCGGTTCCAAGACTTCCGAAGAAGTCATTCTCGAATCGAAAAAGCCGGTGTGCTATTCCCACTGCTTGCCGTCCGGCCTGAAAGAGCACCCGCGCAACAAGTCCGATGAAGAGCTGAAATTTATCGCCGACCACGGCGGCTTCGTCGGCGTGACCATGTTCGCCCCCTTCCTGGCCAAGGGCATCGACTCGACCATCGACGACTACGCCGAGGCCATCGAGTACGTGATGAACCTGGTCGGCGAAGACG
>JBFJZW010000060.1:0-18345 GCA_041621875.1 Pseudomonas sp.
ACACCTCTACACCTCTACACCTCTACACCTCTACACCTCTACACCTCTACACCTCTACACCTCTACACCTCTACACCTCTACACAGGCTGTACAAAATACTTGACCTGTACAATAGCCGCCCTATGATGAACACAAGTTGTACACGAACAACATCTTGTACAAGACATCATCAGAGGTCGCACCATGAACACGCCCCAGATCACCGCCACCAAGCCCAGGCTCGCCATCAGTGCCTGCCTGCTCGGAGCCGAAGTGCGCTACAACGGCGGTCATAAGGAATCGCGCCTGTGCAGCCGTACCCTTGCCGAATACTTCGAGTTCGCCCCGTTGTGCCCCGAAGTGGCGATTGGCCTGGGCACCCCTCGCGAACCTATCCGCCTGGTCGGCGATCCGCAGGCCCCCCGCGCGCTGGGCACGGTCAACCGCGAGTTGGATGTCACCGCCCCCCTGGCCGCCTATGGCGAGCGCATGGCCGGCGAACTTAGCGATATCTGCGGCTATATCTTTATGCAGCAGTCGCCGTCCTGCGGCCTGCACCGGGTCAAGGTCTATCAGGACAACGGCCGCCCCAGTGAACCCCAGGGCCGCGGCATCTTCGCCCAGGCCTTCTGCGCCCGCCATCCCGACCTACCGGTGGAAGAAGACGGTCGCCTCAACGACCCGATCCTGCGCGAGAACTTCATCACCCGCGTGTTCGCCTACTCCGAGTGGCAACAACTGCTGCGCGATGGCCTGACGCGCAAGCGCCTGATCGACTTCCACTCACGCTACAAATACCTGCTGATGGCCACCCATCCGCAGCAGTACAAGAGCCTCGGACGCATGCTCGGCAACCTCGGCCAGCACGACCTCAATGAGCTGGCCCCGCGCTATTTCAGCGAGCTGATGAGCGCGCTGAAAAGCTGCGCCACCCGCCGCACCCACAGCAACGTGCTGCAGCACATCAGCGGCTATCTCAAGCAAGCGCTGAGCAGCGCAGAGAAGCAGGAAATGCAGCAGCTGATCGGCCAGTACCGCCATGGCGTGGTGCCGCTGGTGGTGCCCATGACCCTGCTCAAGCATCACTTGCGCCGTCACCCCGACCGCTACATCGCGCAGCAGGTATACCTGCAGCCGCACCCGGAAAACCTCAGCCTGCGCAACGCCCTCTGACCATGGACGAACTCACCCACAGCCCTGCCCCAGGCGGCGACGACTACCAAGCCGCCCTGGCCCAGGGCTATGTGCCGATCCGCGAAGTGGCGCGTATTACCGGGGTCAACGCCGTCACCCTGCGCGCCTGGGAACGCCGCTACGGCCTGATCGTGCCGCACCGCACACCCAAGGGTCACCGCCTGTATTCCGCCGACCATGTGGCACGCATCCAGGCGATCCTCACCTGGCTCGGCCGCGGGGTTTCGGTCAGCCAGGTCAAGGGGCTGCTACGCAGCGGTCAGCCGGTTTTCAGTGAGGCCGGCTCGCTCTGGGAAGAGAAGCGCCAGCACCTGCAGGAGAGCATCTGCAACCTCAGCGAGCGCCGCCTGGACGACTGCTTCAACCGCGAACTGGCGCTCTACCCGCCGCGCACCCTGTGCCAGCAACTGCTGATGCCGCTGCTGGAAGAGCTCGAACTGCGCTGGCGCACCCCGTTCGGGGCCCAGGCCGAACGGGTGTTCTTCTACTCCTGGCTGCGCAGCAAGCTCGGTGCGCGCCTGTACCACAACAATCGCCAGTACCACGGTGCGCCGCTGCTGCTGATCAATGTCTCCGACCTGCCCATGGCCCCCGGCCTGTGGCTGACCGCCTGGCTGGCGAGCAGCGCCAACTGCCCGGTGGACGTCTTCGACTGGCCGCTGCCGCCGGCCGAGCTGGCCCTGGCGGTGGAACATATCCAGCCCCGCGCAGTGCTGCTGTATTCCAGCCAGGCGCTCAATACCACTCACTTACAACGCTTGCTGGCCGGCTATGACTGCCCCTGCCTGATCATCGGTCAGGCGGTGCAGATCCATCGACAGGAACTGTGCAGCCTGGCCGCGCAGAACCCCGACCTGAGCCTGGCCGCCGATCCGCTGGCCGCGCTGCAAAGCCTTGCCGACTTGAACCTGCTGAACAGCTGATGGGACATACCATGCTGCAATTGATCTGGTTTCGTACCGACCTGCGGGTGCAGGACAACAGCGCCCTGACCGCCGCCATGAGCAGCGGCCCGACCGTGGCGCTGTACCTGCTCAGCCCCGGCCAGTGGCTGGCCCACGATGACGCGCCGAGCAAGATCGACTTCTGGCTGCGCAACCTCAAGGAGCTGGCCAGCGAGCTGGGCAAACTCAAGGTGCCGCTACTGGTGCGCACAGCCGATAACTGGAGCGCCGCGCCGCAGGTCATTGCCGAGCTGTGCCAGCAGCTGCAGGTCGGCAACGTGCAGGTCAACGAAGAGTACGGCGTACATGAAAGCCGCCGCGATCAGGCCGTGGCCGAGGCGCTCGATGGCCTGGGAGTAAGTTTCCGCAGCCATCTGGATCAGCTGTTGTTCAAACCCGGCAGCGTGCTGAGCAAATCCGGCGGTTACTTTCAGGTCTACAGCCAGTTCCGCAAGGTCTGCTATCAGCGCCTGCATACCGCCCTGCCGGCGCTGATCGCCACGCCTAAAGCGCAGCCCCCGCTCGCGATCCAGGCGGATGCCATACCCGATCAGGTTACTGGCTTCCCCCCGCCCACAGCCGCCTTACGCGAGCTTTGGCCCGCTGGTGAAAGAGAAGCGCAGCGGCGTCTGGATGATTTCGCCGCGCAGCAGATCGACTTCTACCAGAGCGCCCGCGACTTCCCCGCGCAGGCCGGCACCAGCCAGCTGTCCGCCTACCTGGCCGCCGGGGTGATCTCGCCGCGCCAGTGCCTGCATGCGGCGCTGCAGGCCAACCAGGGCGAGTTCGACAGCGGCAATCCCGGGGTCATCACCTGGATCAACGAGCTGCTCTGGCGCGAGTTCTACAAGCACATTCTGGTCGGCTACCCGCGGGTTTCCATGCACCGCGCCTTCCGCGCGGAAACCGAGGCCGTGGCCTGGCGCAACGCCCCGCAGGAGCTGAAAGCCTGGCAGCAAGGCCGCACCGGTTTCCCGCTTATCGATGCGGCCATGCGCCAGCTGCTCGCCACCGGCTGGATGCACAACCGCCTGCGCATGGTCGTGGCGATGTTCCTGACCAAGAACCTGCTGATCGACTGGCGCGAGGGCGAGCGCTTCTTTATGCGCCACCTGATCGACGGCGACCTGGCGGCGAACAACGGCGGCTGGCAATGGAGCGCCTCCACCGGCACCGATTCGGTTCCCTATTTCCGCATCTTCAACCCGTTCAGCCAGTCCGAGCGCTTCGACCCGGACGGACGTTTTATCCGCCACTGGCTGCCCGAACTCGAGGGCTTGAGCAAGAAACATATCCACCAGCCGAGCGCCGCGCTGCCCAGTGGCGGCGGGCTGTTTGGCGGCGCGGACTATCCACGCCCCATGGTTGACCTGAGCGCCAGCCGCGCGCGCGCCCTGGCCGCCTTCAAGCGTCTGCCGCACCTGGCCGGCGAGGAGACGCCATGAGCGACTTCCTGCGCCAGTTCGCCCAGCGCTTTGCCGGGTTGAACAAGGACAACCTCGAGCGCCTGGGCCAGCTCTACAGCGACGACGCCCTGTTCTGCGACCCGCTGCACGAGGTGCGCGGCCTGAGCAATATGCAGCGCTACTTTGCCGAGCTGTACGCCAACGTCAGCGAACTGCGCTTCGACTTCTATGGCTTCGACCAGGTGCGCGATGGCGAAGGCTACCTGCGCTGGACCATGAGCTACCGCCACCCGCGCCTGGCCGGCGGCCAGCTGATCCGCGTGGAGGGCTGCTCGCACCTGCTGTGGCACAGCAAGGTCTATCGCCACCGCGACTACTTCGACGCAGGCAGCCTGCTCTACGAGCACCTGCCCTTGCTCGGCTCGGCGATTCGCTGGCTGAAACGGAGGCTGGCATGAACAGCAACGTACGACGCATCTGGCTCACCGGTGCCAGCAGCGGCATCGGTGCCGCCCTGGCCGAGCAGTTATTGCAGCAGGGTCACCGCCTGGCCCTCAGCGCCCGCAGCATCGAGCCCTTGCAGGCCCTGGCCAGGCGTTACCCGGCGCAGGTACTGGTGGTCGCCGGCGATCTCAGTGATGCCGCCCGGGTACGTGGCATCGGCGAACATATCGCCCAGGTCTGGGGCGCGCTGGACAGCGTGATCCTCAATGCCGGCACCTGCGAATACGTCGAGGTGCAACGCTTCGAGGCGGCGATGGTCGAGCGGGTGATCCGCGCCAATCTGTTTTCCGCCAGTTATTGCATCGAGGCAGCCCTGCCCCTCCTGCGCCTGGGCCACAAACCGCATCTGCTGGCCGTCGGCAGCTCGGTGACCTACCTGCCGCTGCCCCGCGCCGAAGCCTATGGTGCGTCCAAGGCCGGGCTGCGCTACCTGATCGAAGCCCTGCGTATCGACCTGGCGGCCGAGGGCATAGCCGTGACCCTGGTCAGCCCGGGCTTTGTCGACACCCCGCTGACGCAACAGAACGACTTCCCCATGCCCATGCGCTGGCCGGTGGACAAAGCCGCCCGCTATATCGCCGATCGCCTGCACCAGCAGCCCTTTGAAATAAGCTTCCCCGGCCCCTTTATCGCCATGCTCAAGCTGCTCGGTCATCTGCCCAAGCGCCTGCAGGTAGCCATGGGTGCCCGCATGGCCCGCACCGAAGCCAAGACCAAGGACAACTCATGAAGATCGCCATTATCGGCAGTGGTATCGCCGGTTTGACCAGCGCCTACCTGCTCAACCGCAGCCACGATATCCGCGTATTCGAGGCCGGCGACTGGATTGGCGGGCACACCCACACCGTGGATGTTGAGGTGAACGGCCAGAGCTATGCCGTGGACACCGGTTTTATCGTGTTCAACGACTGGACCTACCCCAACTTTATCCGCCTGCTGGGCAAGCTGGGCGTCGGCTTCAAGGCCACCGAGATGAGCTTCTCGGTCAGCGACCCGGTCAGCGGCGTGGAGTACAACGGGCATAGCCTCAATACCCTGTTTGCCCAGCGCCGTAACCTGGTCTCGCCGAAATTTATCGGCATGGTCCGCGACATCCTGCGCTTCAACCGCGAGGCGCTGAACGACCTCAACCTGCAACGTATCCCTAGCACCATGACCCTGGGCGACTACCTCAAGGCCAATGGCTACAGCGCGCGCTTTATCCAGCATTACATCGTGCCGATGGGCGCGGCGATCTGGTCGATGTCACTGCACGATATGCTCGGTTTTCCGCTGCAGTTCTTCGTGCGTTTCTTCAAGAACCACGGCCTGCTGTCGGTCAGTGACCGGCCGCAGTGGTGCGTGGTCGAGGGCGGCTCCAGCAGCTATGTCGCGCCGCTAACCGAGTCCTTCAAGCAGCATATCCGCCTCAACTGCGCGGTCACCCGCGTCGAACGCGATGGCGACGGTGTGACCCTGCACAGCGCCGCCGGAACCGAGCGCTTCGACAAGGTGATCTTCGCCTGCCACAGCGACCAGGCCCTGGCCCTGCTGGCCGAACCAACCCGGATCGAGCAGGAAATCCTCGGCGCGCTGCCCTATGCCGATAACGATGTGGTGCTGCACACCGACACCCGTCTGCTGCCCAAGCGGCCACTGGCCTGGGCCAGCTGGAACTATCGCCTGGGTGGCCCCGCCAGCCAACCTGCCGCCGTCACCTACGATATGAATATCCTGCAGGGTATTCAGAGCGACACCACCTTCTGCGTCAGCCTGAACCAGACCGCCGCCATCGACCCGAGCAAGATTCTCGCCCGCTACACCTACGCCCACCCGCAATACAGCCTGGCCGGCATGGCGGCGCAAGCGCGCTGGGAAGAGCTGCTCGGTGCCAACCACAGCTACTTCTGCGGCGCGTACTGGGCCAATGGCTTCCATGAAGACGGCGTGGTCAGCGCTCTGCGCGTGGCCCGCGAATTCGGCGAGACACTCTAGTGAACAGCACAATGGTGATAAACAGCGCCCTGTACAGCGGCTGGGTGCAGCACCGGCGCTTTGCCCCACGCCTGCACAATTTCCGCTATCGCATGGGCCTGCTCTATCTGGACCTGAGCGAGCAGGACGCGGTGCTGGCGCTGTCGCCCCTGGCCGGGCGCGGGCGTTTCGCCCCGTTCTCGTTCCGCGAAAGCGATTACCTGCCGCAGTTCACCGGTGCAGGCATGCGCCTGATCGACGCCGTGCGCCAACGGGTGGGCGAGGCACTGGGGCATACACCACTGGGGCATATCTGCCTGCTGACCCAGCCACGCAGCTGGGGCCTGGCCTTCAACCCGGCGAGCTTCTTCTACTGCCATGAGGCCGATGGCCAGCTGGCGGCGATTCTCTGCGAGGTGAGCAACACGCCCTGGCGCGAACGCTACCACTATGTGTTGCCGGCCGAGGGCACGGGCCATCAGCACGTCGCCGTGGCCAAGGCCTTTCACGTTTCGCCCTTTCTGCCGCGTGAGCTGGAATATCGCATGAGCTTCAGCCCGGTTGGCGAGCGCCTGGGCCTGCATATGGCCGACTGGAGCGGCGAGGAGAAAGTCTTCGACGCCAGCCTCAGCCTGCAACGCACGGAACTGAACCGCGCCAGCCTGCACCGCTACCTGCTGCAGTTTCCCTGGATGACCGGCAAGACCCTCGTTGCCATCTACTGGCAGGCCCTGCGCCTGCTGCTCAAACGCATCCCCCTGTTCAGCCACCGGGCCGCTGAAGGCGATTTGCGCGTCGCTCGCCCCGTATCGAAGGAAGTCCCCCATGAAAAGCTCTAGCCTGGCTTCTGCCAAACACACCGTGCGCGCCGGCAGCGGCATCGGTGCCAGCCTGTTGCGTCGCGCGGTGCTGCGTCAGCTTAAACAGCTGCGTCATGGCCAGTTGATGATCATCGAAGGTGATGAACGCCTGGCGTTCGGCGACGCCCATTCCAGCCTCAGCGCCGAGATCCAGGTGCTCGACCCGGCGGTCTGGGGCCTGGTGGCCGGCAACGGTTCGATCGGTGCCGGCGAGGCCTATATCCACGGCTACTGGAGCACCCCGGACCTGACTGCGGTGATCCGTGTATTCGTCAGCAATCTGGAAGTGCTGGATGCCATGGAAGGCGGCCTGGCTCGCCTCGGCCGCCCCCTGGTGCAGGCCCTGCACTGGCTCAACCGCAATACCCGCAAGGGTTCGCGCAAGAACATCTCGGCCCACTACGACCTGGGTAACGACCTGTTCGAGCAATTTCTCGATCCGACCATGATGTACTCGGCGGCCATGTTCCAGGGCCCGGACGACAGCCTGGAGCAGGCGCAGCTGAACAAGCTCGAACGTATCTGCCAGAAGCTCGCCCTCAAACCCGGCGACCATCTGCTGGAAATCGGCACCGGCTGGGGCAGCATGGCGATCTATGCCGCCAGCCACCATGGCTGCAAGGTCACCACCACCACCCTGTCGCGCGAGCAGTTCGCCTATACCGAAAAGCGCATTGCCGAGCTGGGCCTGCAAGGTCAGATCACCCTGCTGCTGGAGGACTACCGCGACCTCAGCGGCCAGTACGACAAGCTGGTATCGATCGAGATGATCGAGGCCGTCGGCCATCGTTTTCTAAGCAACTATTTCGAGCAGTGCGCCCAGCTGCTCAAGCCCGACGGCCTGATGCTGCTGCAAGCCATCACCATCCGCGACCAGCGCTACGAGCAGGCGAAAAACAGCGTCGACTTTATCCAGCGCTATATCTTCCCCGGCGGCGCGCTGCCCTCGGTGCAGAAGATGCTGGAAATAGTCACCGACAAAACCGATATGAACCTGCACCATATGGAGGATTTCGGCCTGCACTACGCCCGCACCCTGCGCCTGTGGCACGACAACCTGCGCCAGGCACGGCACAAACTCGAACAGCTCGGCTACGACGACTACTTCTATCGGCTGTGGGAGTTCTACCTGTGCTATTGCGAGGGCGGCTTTATCGAGCGCACCATCGGCACCGCGCAACTGCTGCTGGCCAAATCGGCGGCCCAACCCCAACCGCTGCTGGGCCGATTGCGCTGATCGCCCGTTACCCGAGGACCCGTGGATGGCCAAACTGATCGTTAATACCCTGCTGTTTCAGCTCGGCTGGTTCGCCTGCGTGTTCGGCGGCGACAGCCAGTGGCTGCTGATTGTCGCAGCGGTGCTGGCGGTGCATCTGCTGTGGACCAGCAGCTGGGCGGCGGAAGGCAAACTGCTGGTCACAGTGTTTCTCGCCGGCAGTGCCCTGGACAGTTTCCTGCTCAACCTCGGGGTATTCGATTTCGGCGAACCACGTACGCTGATTCCGCTGTGGCTGGCCTGCCTGTGGCTGCTGCTGGCCACCACCCTCAACCACTGCCTGGCCTGGACCGCCCAACCCTGGTGGCGCGGCAGCCTGCTGGGGGCCGTGGCCGCGCCGCTGTCCTATTACGCCGGCGCACGGATCGCCGGCGTCGGCCTGCCTTATGGCACCTGGCAAAGCCTGCTGCTGATCGGCGCGACCTGGGCCCTGGTGATGCCCGTGCTGCACGGCTTCGCCAAGCTCTATCGCGGCCAGTACGAACAGAGCCTACGCAGCCGCACCCTGTAGGGTGCGCCGCGCGCACCGACCAGCGAGCAGCGCCTCCGACATCGGCACACTGCTCTGGCCTCTACCACATGGCGTACACTGCGCGGCATGAGTCAGAACATCCCCCACACCCAACTCACGGACGAACCGGCGGTCAGCTGCAGCAACTGCGCGGCCTGCTGCTGCCAGCTGGAAGTCATGCTGATCACCGATACCGGGGTGCCGCCGCGCTATATCGACACCGACGACTGGGGCGGCGAAGTGATGCTGCGCCTGGACGACGGCTGGTGCGCGGCGCTGGATCGCGACAGCATGCGCTGCACCATCTACGAGGTGCGCCCGCTGATCTGCCGCGAATTCGAGACCGCCTCGGCCGAATGCCTGGACGAGCGCAAGGGTATGGCGGAAATCTATCGCTGAACTCGATCAAAGCTGCAGCAACAGAAGGTCATGTAGGAGCGGGCCATGCCCGCGAAACGCATCGCGGCCATGGGCCGCTCCTACAGTACCCACAACGCTACTAGATAGTCGCAATGCCCCCCAGTTTGCTGCGCGACAGCAGGGTAGCTGGGCGGCGGGATCGCCTACACAACGGTGGCAGGCTCAAACCCTCTAGAAACTCACGCGGTAATGCAGGGTATAGGCCTCGCTGCCGTCGTTCGGCTGCTTGAGACCGGCATTGGAGTAGTGCACGGCCCGCAGGCCGATTTCCTGATCGGCGAAACGCACCCCGAAGCCGAGGCGGTCTTCAAACTGAAAAGAGGAACCCAGGTCGTTGCCCTCCAGCTCGGTGCTGCTGAATGCCGCGATGCCAATCCCTGCTTCGATATAGGGCTTGAAGCGCTCGCCGGCAAATTCGTAGACGAAGATCGGAGCCAACGACAGGCTGTGATTGCTGGCCGTCTCGTCACCCTGCCAGTAGGTGTAGCCGGCATCCCAATAGCCGGTGAGGCGACCGCTGTCGTACTGACGCAAGGTACCGAAATCGAACTGGGTGCCCAGGCGATAGACCATGGTCGACTCACCGGACTGGCCGACCGCGAACGTCACATCGGCGGCCTGTACGGCAGCCACGCCCCCCATGGATAGCGCCGCCACTGCGGCCAAATAAAACAACTTGCTCATGGCACCGTCCTTTTGTTTTCAGCGAAATCAGAAGAAGTCCGTGTTGCGTTGCCTGAAGTATAGAAATCTTTGATCTGAATATCTGAATAAAAGGCGACTCATGCATCACAGCGGCAGTCGTTACAGCGCCTGAACCTCGGCAGCCTGGCCCCAAAGCCGCGGCAATACCGCCTGCATCAGCCGGGGCTCGCCGCTGGACCAGAAGCGCGCCGCCTCGGCCGGCCCAGTGGCCAGCAACTCGCGCTCGCTGAGCAGCCGCTGCAGTTGCCGGGCCACTGCAGCGCCGGTGTCGATCAGACTGATCGATTCGGGTACCAGGCTACGCAGCAGCGGCTTGATAAAGGGGTAGTGGGTGCAGCCGAGGATCAGGGTGTCGCAGCCTTCGGCCAGCAGCGGCAGGGCAAATCCCTGGAGCAACTCGCGGGTGGCCGGGCTATCCAGCTCGCCGGCTTCGATGCGTTCGACCAGCCCCGGGCAAGGCTGGGTAATCACCCGCACATCGCTGGCGAAGCGGTCGAGCAAGGCGGCGAACTTGGCGCTTTTCAGGGTGCCGGTGGTGGCCAGCACGCCGACCACGCCCGTTTGGGTCGCCGCTGCCGCCGGTTTGACCGCCGGTTCCATGCCGATAATCGGCAGCTGCGGGTACAACTCACGCAACTCGGCCACCCCCGCCACCGTGGCGGTATTGCAGGCCAGCACCAGGGCCTTGGCCCCCCGGGCGAGAAGAAACTCGGCCAGCAGCCGGCAGCGCTCGCGGATAAATTCCGGGCTCTTCTCGCCATAGGGCACATGGCCGCTGTCGGCCACATAGAGCAGCGACTCATTGGGCAGCAGCGCGCGAATCTCGCCCAGCACCGACAGGCCGCCGACGCCGGAATCGAACACGCCAATCGGCGCGTCTCTTGATACGTTACTCGGCATGGCCGCCACAGACGCTGCACGCCGGATCGCGCTTGACCCGCAGTTCACGGAAACGACTGCCCAGGGCATCGATCAGCAACAAGCGGCCCACCAGCGGCTCGCCAAACTGCGCCAATAGCTTCAAGGCTTCCAGCGCCTGCAGGCTGCCGACCAGGCCCACCAGCGGGCCGACCACCCCGGCCTCGCTGCAGGTCAGCTCGGCTTCGCTGCCGTGGCCGTAGATGCAGTGGTAGCAAGGGCTGTCAGCGCGACGCGGGTCGAATACCGAGAGCTGGCCTTCCAGGCGAATCGCCGCGCCGCTGACCAGCGGCACCTTGGCCGCGACGCAGGCGGCGTTGACCGCCTCGCGGGTGGCGAAGTTGTCCGAGCAATCCAGCACCAGGTCCACCGCCGCTACCGCTGCGGCCAGGGAATCGCTGTCCAGGCCCTGACCATGGGTCTGCAGACGCAGCTGCGGATTGATCGCCAGCAGCCGCTTGCTCGCCGAGTCGACCTTGCTCAGGCCGATGCTGGCGGTGTCGTGGGCGATCTGCCGCTGCAGATTGGTCAGATCGACCGTGTCGAAATCCGCCAGGTGCAGTTCACCGACGCCGGCGGCCGCCAGATACAGCGCCACCGGCGAACCCAGCCCACCGAGGCCGATGATCAGCGCGCGGCTGTTTTTCAGCCGTAGCTGGCCGTCGATATCGATCTGTTGCAGGAGGATCTGCCGGCTGTAGCGCAGCAGTTCCTCGTCATTGAGCATGTCCTGCGGGTTCATAGCGTCACTCATTAATCAAGCGTCCCAGACTGATGCGCTCGTGGCCGCCCAGGTCACGCCGGCTTTCCACCGCGCTGAAACCGCGCGCGCTAAGCAGCTCGCGCACCGCCGCGGCCTGGTCGAAACCGTGCTCCAGCAGCAACCAGCCGCCCGCGTCAAGATAGCCTGGAGCCTGGGCAATGATCAGGCGAATATCGTCCAGCCCATCCGCGCCCGCCACCAGCGCGCTGCTCGGTTCGAAGCGCACATCGCCTTCGCCCAGATGGCGATCATCGGCGGCGATATAGGGCGGATTGCTGACAATCAGTTGATAACGCTGCCCGGCCAGGGCACTAAACCAGTGGCTTGCAACAAAGCCGGCATTGGCCAACTTGAGCCGGGCGCGATTGCGTTCGGCCAGGGCCACCGCCTCGGGTACACGGTCCACACCCGTGACCTGCCAGGCCGGGCGCTCGCTGGCCAGGGCCAGGGCAATCGCACCGGTGCCGGTGCCCAGATCGAGCAGCGCAGCAGGCGTGGCCGGCAGCAGCGCGAGAACGGTTTCCACCAGCAACTCGGTGTCCGGACGCGGAATCAGGGTATGCGAGGCAACTTCCAGCTCCAGGCTCCAGAAGCCCTGCTGACCGAGGATATAGGCCACCGGCTCGCCGGCCTGACGCCGCGCCAGCGCCGCCCGATAACGCTCCAGCTGCGGCGCGTCGAGCTCGCGTTCCGGCCAGGTATGCAGATAGCTGCGCGACTTGCCCAGGGCGTGGGCCAGCAGCAGCTCGGCGTCCAGGCGCGGGGTCGGCGAGTCGGGCAGCTCGGCAGCGTTGAGCAGAGATTCGATGGTGAGCATATTTTTCTCATGGGGTGGATCGCGCTTTATCGATCCACCGCAGACTTCTGGTGGATGAAAAAAGCGTCATCCACCCTACGTGGCGCATGGCGTAGGGTGCGCCGTGGGCAGCGCAGAACTCAATCGCCCAGCGCGGCCAGCTGATCGGCCTGATATTCGACCAGCAGCGGTTCGATAATCGCCTCGACACCGCCGGCAATCACTTCGTTGAGCGAATACAGGGTCAGGTTGATGCGGTGATCGGTCACCCGCCCTTGCGGGAAGTTGTAGGTGCGGATGCGTTCGGAGCGGTCACCGGAGCCCACCAGCAGCTTGCGCGAATCGGAAATTTCCTTGTGCGCGGCGGCTTCCTGCTGATCCTTCAATTTCGCCGCGAGCCAGGCCATGGCCTTGGCGCGGTTCTTGTGTTGCGAGCGCTCTTCCTGGCATTCCACCACTGTGCCGGTGGGGATGTGGGTGATGCGGATCGCCGAGTCGGTGGTGTTGACGTGCTGGCCGCCGGCACCGGAGCTGCGGTAGGTGTCCACGCGCAGGTCGGCCGGGTTGATATCGATGGCCATCTGCTCATCCGGCTCGGGCAGCACGGCGACGGTGCAGGCCGAGGTGTGGATGCGGCCCTGGGACTCGGTCTCGGGCACGCGCTGCACGCGATGCGCGCCGGACTCGAACTTGAGCTTGCCGTAGACGTTGTCACCCTCAACCCGGGCAATCACTTCCTTATAGCCGCCATGCTCGCCTTCGCTGGCCGACAGCACCTCGACGCGCCAGCCCTGCCTCTCGGCATAGCGCGAATACATGCGGAACAGGTCGCCGGAGAAGATTGCCGCCTCGTCGCCGCCGGTGCCGGCGCGCACTTCGAGGAACACGTTACGGCCGTCGTTGGGGTCCTTGGGCAGCAGCATGCGCTGCAGACTGGCCTCCAGCTCGATCAGTTGCTCCTTGGCCTCGGCGACTTCCTCCTCGGCCATCTCGCGCATGTCCGGGTCGCTGTCCTTGAGCAGCGCCTGGGCCCCCTCAAGGTCGGACTGGACTTTGCGGAACGCACTGAACGCCTGGTACACCGGCTCGATCTCGGCGTACTCCTTGGAATAGGCGCGAAACTGCGGCTGATTGCCGATCACTTCGGCATCGCCAAGCAGCGCGGTCAGCTCTTCGAAACGATCCTGCAACAGGTCGAGTTTATTGATCAGTGACGCTTTCATTGCAGACCTTTATTTATTGGCCAAGCCGGTATGGGTCGAAACGGGCGACGCACCCTCATCTAGGGCAAAGAGTTCTTGAGCCACGCCCAGCGCATCGACGCGGCCATCGGCGGAGAATTTTTTCAGCTGCACGCTGGGCGCATGCAACAGCTTGTTGGTCAAGCCGCGGGCCAGCAGCGCCAGCACGTCCTCGGCCGAGCTGCCGTTATTGAGCAGACGCAAAGCCTTGGTCAGCTCCTCGTCGCGCAGGCGCTCGGCCTGCTGGCGGTAGGCGCGGAGCACATCCACCGCGGCCAGCTCGCGCAGGCGCTGCATAAAATCCTGCGCGCCGATCGCCACCAACTCCTCGGCGGCCTGGGCCGCGCCCTGGCGGCTCTTGAGATTTTCCGCGATCACCTCGTGCAGGTCGTCGACGGTATAGAGGTAGACGTCGTCCAGTTCGCTGACTTCCGGCTCGATATCCCGCGGCACGGCGATATCGACCATAAAGATCGGCTTGTGCTTGCGCTGCTTCAGCGCCCGCTCCACCGCGCCTTTACCCAGGATGGGCAATTGACTCGCCGTGGAGCTGATCACGATATCGCTTTTGACCAACTCATCAGGGATTTCCGAGAGCAGCACGGCATGGGCCCCGAACTGCTCGGCCAGGTTGCTGGCGCGCTCCAATGTGCGGTTGGCCACCACGATGCGCTTGATGCCCTGGTCGTGCAGATGGCGGGCCACCAGGCTGATGGTCTCGCCGGCACCGATCAGCAGCGCCTGACTGCGGTGCAGGTCGGCGAAGATCTGCTTGGCCAGGCTGACCGCGGCAAAGGCCACCGACACCGGGTTTTCGCCGATGGCGGTATCGGTACGCACGGTCTTGGCGGTGCTGAAGGTGGCCTGGAACAAGCGCCCGAGCAGCGGGCCGAGGGTGCCGGCCTCGCGGGCCACGGCAAAGGCCGACTTCATCTGGCCGAGAATCTGCGGCTCGCCGAGGACCATGGAGTCCAGCCCGGAGGCCACGCGCATCATATGCCGCACGGCTTCGTCATCAGCATGGATATAGGCGCAGGCGCGCAGCTCTTCGAGGCTCAACCGGTGGTAGTTGGCTAACCAGGTGAGCACTTCATCGGCGCTCAAATCATCCTGTTCGAGGTAGAGCTCGCTGCGATTGCAGGTCGAGAGAATCGCCGCCTCCCGGCTGCTGGTGCGCTGACACAGCTGCTGCAACGCCTCAACCAACTGCTCGGGAGTGAAAGCCACGCGTTCGCGGACATCCACCGAAGCGGTCTTATGGTTGATACCGAGGGCAATAAAGGCCATGCAAGGTCGCTGACAGGGAGTGGAAGCCGGCAATTGTCCTACTTCGGCCAGGCGAGAACAACCACCGCCGGCTATTGTCCGATCAGGGTCTGCTGCGCGTCATCGCCAGGCGAATGAAACGGCAACAGGCCCTGGAGCCCGTTTATCTCTTAATCCGGATCATCCCAGCCCATGGGCTTGCCCTGGCGCTTGTGTCATGATGCCCAAACCGCAGGTTGGCCACATATCTCTCTATGAATAGATCCCTCGCCTTGCTGACTGCCGCTGCCTTGCTCAGCGGCTGCCAGACCTTTGCCCCCTCAGCCCCGGATGGCACGCCACCGGTGGAGGACCCTGCCGTTGCGACGCCAGCCGAGCAGCCCCAGGTGTATGGTTCCTTCAGCCAGGACACCCTGCTGGCCCTGCTGACGGCGGAGCTGGCCGGGCAACGCAATCGCTTCGACATTGCCCTGGGCAACTATGTGCAGCAGGCCAAGGTGACCCAGGATGCCGGCGTCGCCGAGCGCGGCTTCCGCATTGCCGAGTACCTGGGGGCCGAGCAGGCCGCCCTGGAAACCAGCCTGCTGTGGACCAAGAATGCCCCCGACAACATCGACGCCCAGCGCGCCGCCGCCGTGCAGCTGGCCCGCGCCGGGCGCTACGACGAGTCCATGCGCTTTATGGAGCGCGTGCTGCAGCGCCAGGGCGACACCCATTTCGACTTCCTTGCCCTGTCCGCCGCGGAAAGCGACCCGGATACCCGCGCCGGTCTGCTGCAGAGCTTCGCTCGCCTGCAGAAGAAATACCCCGACAACCATCAGCTGCTGTTCGGCCAGGCCCTCTTGCTGCAACAGGACGGCCGCGCCCAGGAGGCCCTGGAGCGGTTGGAGGAGCAACCCGCCAAGGACCGCCCCGTGGCCGCCATCCTGCTGCAGGCGCGCCTGCTGCAGAGCCTCGAACGCAACGGCGACGCCCTGACCCTGCTGGAGAAAGGCATCAAGCGGCACCCGGACGACAAGCGCCTGCGCCTGACCTACGCCCGCCTGCTGGTAGCCGAAGATCGCCTCGACGAGGCCAAGGGCGAATTCGCCTCGCTGCTGCAGCAGTTCCCCAACGATGACGACCTGCGCTTTTCCCTGGCCTTGGTCTGCCTGGAAGCCGAAGCCTGGCAAGAGGCAGTCGTCTACCTGGAAGAGCTGGTCGAGCGCGACAATCACGTCGACGCGGCCCACTACAACCTGGCCCGCGCCTACGAAGCCCTCGATGAGCCCGACAGCGCCCTGATCGAATACGCCCTGGTTGGCCCCGGCAACGACTACCTGCCCGCCCAGTCGCGCCAGAGCGAGCTGCTGTTCAAGCAGAAACGTGGCGAGGAAGCGGCCCAGCGTCTGCGCCAGGCCCGGGAAAGCCAGCCCGATTACGCCATCCAGCTGTACCTGATCGAAGCCGAAGCCTGGAGCACACAACAAGACAACCAGCGCGCCTGGCAGGTAATCGAGCAGGCGCTGGAACAGTTCCCCGAAGACCTCAACCTGCTTTACACCCGCGCCATGCTCGCCGAAAAGCGCGACAACCTGCCGCTGCTGGAGCAGGACCTGCGCTTTATCCTCGAGCGCGAGCCGGACAACGCCATGGCCCTCAACGCCCTCGGCTACACCCTGGCCGACCGCACCACGCGCTACGCCGAAGCCCGCGAACTGATCGAGCAGGCCTACCAGCTCAACCCCGGCGACCCGGCGATTCTCGACAGCCTGGGCTGGGTCAACTACCGCCAGGGCAACCTGGACGAGGCCGAACGCCTGCTGCGCAAAGCCCTGCAAGAGTTCCCCGACCACGAAGTGGCCGCCCACCTGGGTGAAGTGCTCTGGGTCCAGGGCAAACAGAAGGAGGCCCGGAAAATCTGGCGCAAGGCCCTTGAACAGCAACCCGACAGTTCAATTCTGCGCAGCACCCTGCTGCGCCTGACCGGAGCAGAGACGCTTTGATGCTTGTGCGCCACCTGATTGTTTTCAGCCTGATTGCCCTGCTTGCCGGCTGCGCCGGCCTGACCTCCCGCGAAGCCCTGCAAGGCCAGGGCAACGCTGGCCTCTGGCAAGCCCACAAACAGCAGATCGCCGGCCTCGACGCCTGGCAGATCAGTGGCAAGGTCGGCATTCGCGCTCCCAAAGACTCCGGCAGCGGCACCCTGTTCTGGCTGCAGCGCCAGGACTATTACGATATCCGCCTATCCGGCCCCCTCGGCCGCGGTGCCGCGCGCCTGACCGGCCGCCCCGGAGCCATCCTGCTGGAAGTGGCCAACCAGGGCCGCTACCAGGCCACCACCCCGGAACAGCTGATGCAGGAGCAGCTCGGCCTGAATCTGCCGGTCTCGCACCTACTCTGGTGGATTCGCGGCCTGCCCTCGCCGGACAGCAAGAGCCGGTTGAATCTGGATGGCGACAGCCGCCTGGCGCAACTGAGCCAGGATGGCTGGCAGGTCGAGTACCTGCGTTACACCGAGCAAAATGGCTTCTGGCTGCCGGAGCGAATCAAGCTCAGCGGCTTCGACCTGCAAGTCACCCTGGTGATCAAGGACTGGCAGCCGCGCCAGCTCGGCCAATGAACGCCCCGGCAATTCCCCCTGCCGCCGAACTGATTCTGCCGGCACCGGCCAAGCTCAACCTGATGCTGCATATCCTCGGCCGCCGCGCCGACGGTTACCACGAGCTGCAGACCCTGTTCCAGTTTCTCGATTTCGCCGACGAGCTGGGCTTCGCCCTGCGCCAGGACGGCGAAATCCACCTGCACACAGCCATCGACGGCGTTGCCCACGACAGCAACCTGATCGTGCGCGCCGCTCGCAGCCTGCAACAGGCCAGCGGCACCCGCCTGGGGGCCGATATCTGGCTGGACAAGCGCCTGCCCATGGGCGGCGGCATCGGCGGCGGCAGCTCGGATGCCGCCACCACCCTGCTCGGCCTTAACCATCTATGGCAGCTGCAATACAGTGAGGATCAACTGGCAACACTGGGCCTGAGCCTGGGTGCCGACGTGCCGGTATTCGTGCGCGGCCACGCGGCCTTTGCCGAAGGCGTGGGCGAGCGCCTCACCGCCGTGGAGCTGGACGAGCCCTGGTTTCTCGTCGCCATACCGCAAGCCTTTGTCAGCACAGCAGAAGTTTTCTCCGACCCCGAGTTGACACGGGATACGCCGCCCATTAAAGTTCGCAGCCTTCTTGAGGGGGGTGGTCGTAACGACTGCCTGCCGGTGGTCCAGAAGCGTTATAAAGAAGTTCGTAACGCTTTGATCTTGTTGAACAAATTTGTTCCCGCAAGATTAACCGGCACTGGAGCTTGTGTGTTTGGGAGCTTCCCAAACCGGGACGATGCTGATAAAGTCGCCCGCCAACTTCCAGGCACTTTGCCAAGTTTCGTGGCCCAGGGTCGTAACATCTCGATGTTGCACCGCAAGCTGGAAAAATTGGCCAGGAAGTGAATGTGTTCTACCGAGTTGTACGGTTGTAGGGGCGTCGCCAAGCGGTAAGGCAGCAGGTTTTGATCCTGCCATGCGTTGGTTCGAATCCAGCCGCCCCTGCCATTTTCTATACTCATCCAGGTATACCCTCAGCC
>JBFJZW010000061.1:0-18317 GCA_041621875.1 Pseudomonas sp.
CCGACCAGCATGTTCACCGTGATCTTCGCCCTGGCGCGCACCGTCGGCTGGATCTCGCACTGGAAGGAAATGCTCTCCAGCCCGTACAAGATTGGCCGCCCGCGCCAGCTCTATACCGGCTACCCGCAGCGCGACCTGAAGAAGTAAGTTTCAGGCTGCGCCGCAAGCAAAAGGCTGCCCTCGGGCAGCCTTTTTTGTGTTCAGCATATCCATGTGCTTCACCGCTTCGGGGCTTGCGCGCAAAAATACTCCCGGCATTTTTGTGGCCCGCCATCCTTGGCGGCCACCCTGCAGGCCGTCGCTGCGCGACGTCAAAAAACGCTCCAGGCAATTTTTTGTGGCCCGCCATCCTTGGCGGCCACCCTGCGGGCCGTCGCTGCGCGACGTCAAAAATCGCTCCCGGCGATTTTTTGTGGCCTGGCATCCCTGGCGGCCACCCTGCGGGCCGTCGCTGCGCGACGTCAAAAATCGCTCCCGACGACTTTTTCCATCCGGCTCCGCCCTTATGGCTGCTCGGCCAGCTGACGCAGTGCCTGCAAGGTATTGAACGGCGCATCCACGACAAAACTACGGGCCAACCAGGCCGGCACGCTGCCCCCTGGCTCCGAATGCACCTGGTAGATCACCTCGACCTCGCCGCCCGGGTGCGGGCGCAAGATCCAGTGGCCCTCGACCTTGCTGACACGCACGAAGCCCGGCTGCGGCGGCAGGTAATCGGCCACTCCGTGCAGAATGCGGGTAACACTGCTATCGGCAGCGCGCTCGGTGGTGATCTGCAGCACCAAGTCACGTGGTTGTACCGGCCAGGGGCTATGGAAACGGCTATAGGTCCAGCTCAGATCGCCCTGCTGCCCGAGTAGTTTCTGCTCGCTGCAGGCATGGATCCAGGCGCAGGCCCCGCTGACATCTTCCTGCAGGGCCAGGAGCCTGGACATATCGGCGCGCAGGCGGGTGACACCACGGAATGCCTGAAAGTTCGAACCGGGGACCTGCTGCAGATAGACCCGAATACCCGCCTCATCCTTGACCAAGCGCCATTCCGCGGCCTGCACCTGGGCGAGGCCCAGTATCAACAGCGCACCCAGCAACCACCGCGCCAATCTGTTCATCCTCTCTCCGCCGCCATGCCGTCGATACGGCACAGTATCAGACCGCGACAGCCGTGCTTTGCTCCAGCCAGCCCAACAGGCGAATCGCCTCCTCGCGACTCTCGCCACAGACCGCCGGATCGGCGCTGAACGCCGAGCACACCGCCGGACGCCCGGGCTGAGCGAAGACCGCACAATAATTTTCCGCAGTTAACTGTACGCAACGCATGCCCGCCGGCTTGCCCTCGGGCATGCCGGGAATCGGCGAACTGATCGAAGGCGCAATGCAGCAGGCACCGCAACCGGCACGGCATTTCATCGGAGGACGACCTCAAAAGACCCAAGCGGGCAATTCTACGTCGCCAGCCGGGGTTTGAGCAGCCGGCACCACGCCGATTCAGACCAGCGCCTGGCCAGCGAAACACCGCCTGCCAGCAATTGGGATCGGCCGCCCCGACACCTGGCATCAGGCCCGTGAATATCCCGGCTAGCCGCGCCCCTTCAAGCGGGCCAGCAGGCTGGAGGTGTCCCAGCGCCCGCCACCCATGGCCTGCACATCGGCATAGAACTGATCGACCAGGGCGGTGACCGGCAACTGCGCGCCGTTGCTGCGGGCTTCGTCGAGCAGAATCGACAGGTCCTTGCGCATCAAGTCCACCGCGAAACCATGCTCGAACTCGCCGGCCAGCATGGTCTTGTGGCGGTTTTCCACCTGCCAGGACTGCGCCGCGCCCTTGCTGATCACCTCCATCGCGCCATGGGCATCGAGGCCGGCACACTGGGCGAAATGCAGGGCCTCGGACAAGCCCTGGACCAGACCGGCGATGCAGATCTGATTGACCATCTTGGTCAGCTGACCGCTGCCCGCCTCGCCCATCAAGCGAACCATGCGCGCATAGGCCTGGATAACGGGTTCGACCCTGGCGTAGGTCGTCGCCTCGCCGCCCACCATGATGGTCAGCACGCCGTTCTGCGCCCCGGCCTGACCGCCGGATACCGGCGCATCGAGAAAGCCCAGCCCCAGCTCGCCAGCCTCGGTGGCCAGTTCGCGGGCGACATTGGCCGAGGCGGTGGTGTGGTCGACCAGCACCGCACCGGCCGCCATACCGGCAAAGGCACCGTCCGGGCCCAGCACCACGCCGCGCAGATCGGCATCGTTGCCCACACAGACCATTACCAGCTCAGCTGCAGCGGCCGCCTCACGCGGCGTGGCCGCGGAGGTCCCGGCAAACTCGCTGAGCCATTGCTCGGCCCTGGTCGCCGTGCGGTTGTACACGCACACCTGATGACCGGCATGCGCTAGATGCCCCGCCATCGGATACCCCATCACACCCAGCCCGATAAAGGCTACCTTCGCCATACACACCTCGATATTCGAACGCCATCAACGGCGCGCGTTTGTGCCTAACCCATATCCCCGCTGCACGGCAGATACGACCCCGGCTGCAAGCATGCCCGCCACATCGGAGCAACGCCAGTACAGCCATAGGGCAAAACTGTATGAATAGGCCCGAGCGCAGGCTTTACCCGACGCCGAAACTGCTTCCATACTCGCGGCACGCAAAGGAGAGCATATGCAGCATTGGCTGGTAATCGACCTGGAAGCCACCACCGAAGAAGGCGGCTGGCCGGTCACAGATATGGAAATCATCGAAATCGGTGCCAGCCTGGTCAACCCCGGCGGCCACGAAATAGAGTATTACCAGCGCTTTGTGCGGCCCACCCGACGCCCGCACCTGACCCACTTCTGCCGTCAGCTCACCCAGATCAGCCAGGTCGATGTCGACGCCGCCGCGCCACTGAGCACGGTGTGGGCACAATTCGAACGCTGGCTGCTGGCCCATCAGCCGCAACTGGTGGGCTGGGTCAGCTGGGGCGACTATGACCGCCATCAGCTCGAACAGGAATGGCGCAGCCATGGACTGAGCAGCTACCTGAGCCAGATTCCCCATACCAACCTGAAGAAACGCTTCGCCGAAGCCCGCCAGCTGCCCCGCCCGATTGGCCTGAAAATGGCCCTGAACCTGGCGGGCTTGCAGTTCCAGGGCCAGCAGCACCGCGCCCTGACCGATGCACGCAATACCGCCCGGCTGCTGCCACTGGTATTGCCCGCGCAAAGCAGATGACGAAGAAAAACCGCTTGGGCATACTGGCGGGCCATTTTTTATGGCCTGCCATCCATGGCGGCCACCCTTCGGGCCGTCGCTGCGCGACGTTAAAAATAACTCCAGAAAATTTTTACTCCCCCCTTTCGAGGAACTGCAGATGTTCAAGGTCAATGAATACTTCGACGGCACCGTCAAATCCATCGCCTTCGGCATGGCTGAAGGCCCGGCCACCATTGGCGTAATGGCCGCAGGCGAGTACGAGTTCGGCACCAGCCAACTGGAAGTCATGCATGTGGTGGCCGGAGCCCTCACCGTCAAGCTGCCGGGCAGCGACAGCTGGGACACCTACTCCAGCGGCAGCCAGTTCACCGTACCGGCCAACAGCAAGTTCCAGCTCAAGGTGGCCGTGGATACCGCCTACCTGTGCGAATACCGCTAAACATTAGCCCTGGTGCCTGAAAGCCGGCCTCAGTGGCCGGTTTTTTTATTAACGGATAGATAAAGCTCAAGGAACCGCCCATGCCGCGCTCAACGCAATTCTCCCTGGTGATTCTGCCGATCATATTGCTGCTGATCGCCATGACCTCGATCCAGAGCGGCGCGTCCCTGGCCAAGGGGCTGTTCCCAGAGATCGGCGCAGCCGGCACCACCGCCCTGCGCCTGAGCCTGGGCGCGCTGATCCTCTGCGTACTGATGCGCCCCTGGCGGGCGCAGCTGACCCTGAAGTCGTGCCGCTCGCTGCTGGCCTACGGACTGGCCCTGGGCGGCATGAATCTGCTGTTCTACCTCTCGCTTAAAACCATTCCTCTGGGCATCGCCGTGGCCCTGGAGTTCACCGGCCCGCTGGGCCTGGCCCTGCTGTCGTCGCGGCGCTTGCTGGATTTCGTCTGGATCGCCCTGGCGGTGTTCGGCCTCTGGCTGCTGTTGCCCACCGCGCAAAGCGATGTAGCGCTCGACCCGGTGGGCATGGCCCTGGCCCTGGCCGCCGGCCTGTGCTGGGCGTTGTATATCGTCTTCGGCCAGAAAGCCGGGGCCGAGCACGGCAAGCAGACCGTAGCCCTGGGCACCATAGTTGCGGCCCTGCTGGTGTTCCCGATTGGTCTGTGGCAAGCCGGTAGCGGCCTGTTCTCCCTGGATCTGCTGCCCATCGCCCTGGGTGTGGCGGTGTTGTCTTCGGCGCTGCCCTACAGCCTGGAAATGGTCGCCCTGACCCGCCTGCCAGCGCGCACCTTCAGCACGCTGATGAGCATGGAACCGGCCATCGCAGCCCTCTCCGGCCTGCTGTTCCTCAGCGAGCGGCTGACGCTTAACCAATGGCTGGCGATCAGCGCCATCATCCTCGCTTCGGCGGGCGCGGCGGCGACCATCAGGCCGAAAGGCAAGCCGTTTTAACTTATCTGAATAGAAGCGCGGCCCCGGCCTGCTCGGCTGGAAGCCTGCCCCTCCCACAACATCAATTAACCGCTTCGGCCTCGTGGCTGAACTGCAACTCAGCCAGACGCGCATACAGTGGGCTGCTGCTGACCAGCTCGCTGTGGCTGCCGATGGCCGCCAGCCTGCCCTGTTCGATCACCGCGATGCGGTCGGCGCTTTTTACCGTGGCCAGGCGGTGGGCGATTACCAGGGTGGTGCGGCCCTGCATCAGCCGCGGCAGGGCCTGCTGAATCAGGTGCTCGCTCTCAGCATCGAGGGCGCTGGTGGCTTCATCGAGCAGCAGAATCGGTGCATCCACCAGCAGCGCGCGGGCGATGGCCAAACGCTGACGCTGGCCACCGGACAGCCCCAGGCCGGCATCGCCCAGGTGGGTCTGGTAGCCGTCCGGCAGTTTCATGATGAATTCGTGGGCATGGGCGGCCTTGGCCGCAGCTTCGACCTCGGCCAGGCTGGCCGAGGTTTTGCCGTAACGGATATTGTCCTCCACCGAGCCGAAGAACAGCGCCGGGTTCTGCGACACCAGGGCAAAGCTGCTGCGCAGTTCGCGGGGATCGAGCTGCTGGATCGGCACGCCGTCGATCAGGATGCTTCCGGCCTGCGGGTCGAAGAAGCGCAGCAGCAGATCGAACAGCGTCGATTTGCCCGCGCCAGACGGCCCGACCAGGGCCAGGGTTTCCCCTGCGGCGACCTGCAGGTCGATGCCGTCCACGGCAAAACTGCCGGGGCGCGACGGGTAGGCGAAACGCAGGCCCTGCAGCTCGATACGCCCCTGCAGCGGCTGCGCCAGCGTCAACGGCGCGGCCGGCGAGGTGATTTCATTGCGTGCCTGCAGCAGCTCGGCAATGCGCTCGGCGGCACCGGCGGCGCGTTGCAGTTCGCCGATGACCTCACTAAGGGTGCCGAACGAGCCCCCGACGATCAGGCTGTAGAAGACGAAGGCCGCCAGCTCGCCGCCGGAAATACGCCCGGCGATCACGTCCATGCCGCCGACCCAGAGCATCACCCCCACCGCGCCGAGGACCAGCACGATCACCACGGTAATCAGCCAGGCGCGCTGGGCGATGCGTTTGCGCGCGACATCGAAGGCCGCCTCGGCGGACAGGCCGAAACGGCGCTTGTCCTCGGTCTGATGGTTGTAGGCCTGCACGGTCTTGATCTGCCCCAGCACCTCGCCGACATAGCTGCCGACATCCGCCACCCGGTCCTGGCTCTGGCGCGACAGCGCACGCACGCGGCGGCCGAAGATCAGGATCGGCGCGACCACCAGCGGCAGGGCCAGCAGCACGATGCCGCTGAGTTTGGGGTTGGTCACCACCAGCAGCACGCTACCGCCGATCAGCATGATCACATTGCGCAGCGCCATCGACAGCGACGAGCCGATCACCGATTGCAACAGCGTGGTGTCTGCAGTCAGGCGCGACTGGATCTCCGAGCTGCGGTTGCTTTCATAGAAACCCGGATGCAGTTCGATCAGGTGGTTGAATACCCGCTTGCGGATATCGGCGACAAAGCGCTCGCCGATCCACGACACCAGATAGAAGCGGGTAAAGGTGCCGACGGCCAGCGCCAGCACCAGCACGAAAAACAGCCCGATCGACTGCTGCAGCGCCGCCGGCGACTGGGTCGCCAGGCCCTGGTCGACCAGCAGCTTGATGCCCTGCCCCATGGACAGAGTGATGGCGGCGGTAAACATCAGCGCCAGCAAGGCCCCGAACACGCGACCGCGATACGGCGCAATAAAGCGCCAGGCCATACGCAGGGCGTTGCGCTGACGGGAGGACAGGATCGAAAGCATGGAGGCTCGCTGGGGCGCTGACGCCCGTTAATAAGGAGGCGATTGCGGCGTTTCCGCCCGCCAGGCCACCCAACATAGCGTCAAGGCGGCGAGATTGGTGGTCAGCGGGTTGAACGCCTGCAGCAGTAGATGGGGACTGAATAGCGCCACATCAAGCAGCAGCCCAATCAACAGCACACCGGCCAGCAGCAAGGGCCAGCGCCGACGCTGCCAAAGCAGCAACAGACCCAGGATGATTTCCGCCAGACCGGCGATACGCGCCACCCACTCGGGGGCTGGCAGGTTATGGGCCTGGATCATCGCCAGCTCATCCGGGCTTAACCAGAGAATCTTCGGCACCAGGCCGTGCCAGATAAACACCAGAGCTAAAGCAATACGCGCCAGCCAGGCGATCTGGCGTAGACGAGGGTCAGTCATGCAGGAAGCGCCGGGCATGGTCGGCGTTTGGCAGCAGGCAGCTGTCGTAGCGCCCAAACAGCCGGTAGCGATTGAGCGCAATACGGTCATAACACCAGTCACGTATGGGCCGTGGAATCAGCCGCAGCCTGGCCAGGTGCCGCCAAGCTCCGGGTAGCTGGGCGACGATGCGCAGCACGGCATCGGAACGCAGGAGCATTTGGCCATTCTCGATCAACGCCATGCTGTCGAAATGATCGGTGGGCAAACCGCCCCAGGCCAATAGTGCCTGGCCCTCGGCCGACTGCACCGAGGCCAGGCGAAAACGCAGCTCAGGATCGTGACGAATCAGAAACTTCGCCCAGCCATTGCACAGCTTGCACACCCCATCGAACAGCACCACGCGCTCACCGGGCTGGATAAGGGGTGGTGGTGTTTGTGTTTGCTCCTGCATGCCCAACTCCTGCTGTGCAGCCCTTAGAGCCTGTCTACGATCTCGCGAGCTAGAGCCAGACAAGGCAAAAACAGCCGAGGAAGCGGAGTTTACTGGTTGTAAATGAGCATTCCGAGGCTGTTTTTAACGCAGGATGGCCGACGCGCAGCAGATCGTAAACAGGTTCTTAGGCGGCCGGGATACGGTAATGGCCAATAATCTTGAAGCCGAAGAGAATGTCCTCTTCCTGGGTGCCGCGGCCGATATTGTGCAGCACCAGGGGTACACCGTTGCCCGCCTGGCGGTCGCTGACGATGCCGATATGGGTCAGGCCGCCGCCCAAATCCCAGGTGACGATATCGCCAGGACGATAGCGCTCGGCATCCTGGCCAAGCGGCAGCGCCCAACCCTGGCGCTTAAACCAGGTCATCAGGTTCGGCACGCGGCGATGATCGATGTTGCGGTCGGGGCGGCTCAGCCCCCAGTTCTTGGGATACAGGGCAAAGTTCGCGCGCATATCCCGGTGCACCGCCTGCTGCAAATCCAGCCCCTGCTGGCGCAGCGCACGGATCACCACATCGGTACAAACGCCGGTATCGAGCGGCACATCGCCATTGGGATAACTCAGGCGGCGATAGGCCGGGTCGTAACTCAGGGTCACGCCGACCTGCTCACGGGCGGCCGTGACCAAGACATCGGCCTGCAGCGCCCAGGCGTCAAAGACCAGCAGCAGGCCGATTAGCAGCCCCCAAATCACTCGCATAGCGCCCTCCTTTGCCTACTTGCCTACGGGATACAGCAGCTCTTCCTTATAACCGGCCCACACGCGCACCACATCGGGGAAGGCATCGTCGAGCGCCGTATCGCCGCTGTCCACCAGCAGCGGCCGGCCTTCCAGGGTGCCGAGCTTGCGCTTGGTGGCGACCACGCGCAGGTTTTCCAGGCCGATGGCGCGCAACACTCGCGGGCTGATCTGTTGGTTGCCTCGGCCGATGATATGGCCCTGACCGCCGATAGCGGTGACCAGCAGCCGCGCTGGGTGGTCAGCGACCAGTTCGAACAGCTGCGCCTCGGTGACATCGCTGGCCAGCAACTGGCCATTCTCGATGACATCGACGCCGAGCAAGGTGGTCTGCAAGCCCAGGTTCTGCGCCAGTCCGTGCAGGGTCGAACCGGGGCCGAACACGTAGCGCACATCGGCTTCCCAGCTGTCCTGCAGCCAGTCGGCCAGATCATTCAGCACCAGTTCCTCGGACTCCACACCGCCCTGCTTGACCTGCTGCACATAACCGCCTTCCTGCGGCACCCACAGCTCGCCGTACCAGCGCGCGGTTACGCGGCCTTCACGCAGGGCGCTTTCGTCGATATCACGCACTTCGCCACTGCTCAGGCGCACCAGGCCGCCTTCAATCAGGCGCGCGGTCAGCTCACCCGCCGCGCGCGGGCTGATGGCGTAGACCCCGGACTGGATCTTCACCCCGGCCGGAATCCCCAGCACCGGCTGGCCCTCGCGCACCGCCGCGCAGATATCCCGCGCCGTGCCGTCGCCACCGGCGAACAGAATCAAGGCCACCCCGGCATCCTGCAGCCGTTCGACGGCCTGGCGGGTATCGGCGGCGCTGCTGGGGCCTGCGCCCAACTCGCCGACCACGCGATGGGTAAAGCCCATCTCGCTCAGCAGATCGGCCCCCATGGCACCGGGAAAGGTGAGGAATTCCAGGCGATCGCGCAGCGGCAACAACACCTCAAGGGCGGTTTGCGTACGCAGCGCCGACTTGGCCTCGACGCCCAGGGCCAAGGCCTGCTCCGCCATGCCGTCACTGCCCTTGAACCCCGCCGGGCCACCCAGCCCAGCCACGGGATTAATGATCAGACCAATATGAAAAAGCCCCATAACATCCTCTATTTCAATACCTGGGAGCGTCTGGCACAGTGCCTGCTAAGCCCATCTGCTGGGTGAAGAGGCCCTGTGCCCTGCGCCGCGTTGATGCCGTCGCAGTTGTCATAGCGTCTTCATTTAACCCTCACAAACTCGCGCCAACTGACAAGGAGACAAGCCATGCACCGCTCGCAACAGACCTCGCACAAACCTGCGCCAATGCCGATTGGCGGCTTTGTCATCGATGCTCAGGGCCGCGAAATCCCGATCACCGAAGACATGATTCAGCAGGCTTGCAACGCGCTGGAAAAAGCTCAGCAGCCAGCTGCCAAGCGTATGTAAGTTTCTTATCGGCGCAGTGTTGTAGGGTGGATGGGTGAAGCGCCATCCACCCTACTCCTTCAGCTTTGCGCCCAACGCCTGCACCAGGCTGGCCAAGGCCGGGGCATCACCCTTTACGCAAACCTTGAGCCCGTCGATTTCCCGGCGCATCGGGTAGTGCTTGCGCAGCCCGTCAAAAGCCGCACGCCGCGTTACAGCATCGCCCTGCAGGCTACGGCGAAAATCCGCATCGTCACGGCGCGGGTCGTATACCGCGCGGCAAATACTGGCCAGGGCCCAGGCCGGATCGGCGCTGGCATCAATAGTCAGATCACTCAACCAAGGCGCGGGCATCAGTTGCGCCAGTTCGATGCTGGGCGTGCAGCCGAGATGCGCGCAAACCGCCGAATAGATCTGCGCCGTGCCACGCAGCTTGCCGTCCAGGCTGTAACCGGCGATATGCGGGGTGGCGATGCGGCACAGCGCAGCCAGCTCGACATCCGCCTGCGGCTCACCTTCCCAGACATCCAGTACCACCTGCAGATCGCTGCGCTGCGTCAGCAACTCACGCAAGGCCTGGTTATCCACCACCGCGCCGCGGCTGGCGTTGATCAGCCAGCTGCCCGGCTTGAGTGCGGTCAGGCGCGCGGCATCGAACAGATGATGGGTGGGATGCTCGCCCAGCCGCTCCAGCGGCGTGTGCAGGCTGATCACGTCACACTCGGCCAGCACCTGCTGCAGGCTGACGAAATCACCCCCCTCGGCCGCCTGGCGCGGCGGGTCGCAGACCAGCACCCGCCAGCCCAGGCCACGCAGCACCTTGAGCAGTCGGCTGCCAACCTGGCCTGCGCCGATCACCCCATAAGTGCGGCTAGCCAGGTCGACGCCCTGCTGCTCGGCCAGCACCAGCAGGCTGCCCAGCACATAGTCGACCACCCCGCGAGCGTTGCAGCCCGGCGCACTGGCCCAGGCGATGCCGGCCTGCCGGAAGTAGTCGAGGTCCAGATGATCGGTGCCGATGGTGCAGGTGCCGACAAACTTCACCGCCGAGCCTTCGAGCAGCGCGCGGTCAACTCGGGTCACCGAGCGCACCAACAGCAGATCGGCGTCAGCGACAGCGGCCGCATCGATGCCACGGCCGGGCAAACGGCGGATCTCGCCGAAACCGGCGAAGAATTCGTCAAGCAGGGGGATGTTTTCGTCAGCGACTATGAGCATGTAGGACTCCGCAAATCAGGACGGCATTCTAACAGGCCCTCCTGGCGCTCGGCGCGCAGCATGCAACGCACCTGCGCCGCACTTAAAACAATCCGCGCCACGCTTTCCTGACCAAGCCGTCAAGGCGTAGACTGCGCGGTTTCCTGAGAGGGTGTTTACACATGTAGCGAGCGAAGATCAGGCAAGGCGAAATCAGCCGAGAAAGCGGAGTGTACGAGTAGTACATGAGCATTTTGAAGTTGAGTTCAACGCTGCATCATCGAGCGCAGTCATTTGTAAACATCCTCGGACACCCTGCCGGATACTCCCCCCCATGCTTGCCCAAACCCGCCTGCAACGCGTCGGCACCGAAATGTGCAGCCTGCTGAAGCTGGCCACGCCGATCATCATTGCCCAACTGGCGCACACCGCCATGGGCTTCGTCGACACCGTGATGGCGGGTCGCGTCAGCCCGCAGGACCTGGCCGCGGTGGCACTGGGCAACTCGATCTGGGTGCCGGTATTTCTGTTGATGACCGGCATCCTGCTGGCCACCACGCCGAAGGTCGCCCAGCGCTTCGGCGCAGGCACCCACACCGAGATCGGCCCGCTGGTGCGCCAGGCCCTGTGGCTGGCGCTGGCGGTGGGGGGAGCCGCCGCCGCCCTGCTATGGAATGCCGAAATCATCCTGACTCTGATGGATGTCGCCCCCGGCCTGATCGAGCCGTCCATGGGCTACCTGCGCGCCGTGGCCTGCGGCTTCCCGGCGGTGGCGCTGTACCATGTGCTGCGCTGCTTCAGCGACGGCCTCGGCCACACTCGGCCGAGCATGATCCTGGGGCTTTGCGGCCTGGCGCTGAATATCCCGCTCAATTACATCTTTATCTACGGCAAGCTTGGCCTGCCGGCCATGGGTGGCGTCGGCTGCGGCTGGGCCACCGCGCTGGTGATGGGCTTTATGTTCCTGGGCATGCTCTGGTGGGTGAAGTGGGCCCCGTTCTACCAACCGAGCAAAATCTTCAGCCACTTCGAATGGCCGCAATGGCCGGTGCTCAAGCGTCTGTTGTCAGTCGGCCTGCCGATCGGCATCGCGGTATTCGCCGAGTCGAGTATCTTCGCCGTGATCGCCCTGCTGATCGGCGGCCTGGGGGCCACGGTGGTGGCCGGCCACCAGATTGCTCTCAATTTCAGCTCCATGGTGTTTATGATCCCCTACTCCCTGGGCATGGCCGCCACCGTACGCGTCGGCCAGGCCCTGGGCCGCGGCGAGCCCCGCGAAGCGCGCTTTGCCGCCGGGGTGAGCATGGCGGCGGCCCTGGCCTACGCCTGCCTGTCGGCCAGCCTGATGTTGCTGCTGCGCGAGCAGATCGCGCAGATCTACACCCCCGATCCGGCGGTCATCGTGGTGGCCACCACCCTGCTGATCTACTCGGCGCTGTTCCAGTTTTCCGATGCCATCCAGGTCACCGCCGCCGGAGCCCTGCGCGGCTATCAGGACACCCGCGTGACCATGATCCTGACCCTGTTCGCCTACTGGGGTATCGGCCTGCCGGTGGGTTACGCCCTGGGCCTGACCGATTGGTTCGGCGAGCCCAGCGGCCCGAGCGGGCTCTGGCAAGGCCTGGTGGTGGGCCTGACCTGCGCCGGCGGCATGCTTGCGGTGCGCCTGGCCGGCAGCGCGCGCAAACGCATCCGGGCCGCTAAGATGGCCTGATGATCGCCCGCCTGCTGCTTCTCGCCGCCCTCGCCAGCCTCTGCGCCTGCAGCCCAGGGGACACGGGGCTGGCGCTGCAGAACGACTACCTGCAGCGCCTGAGCAACGCCCTCGACGAGCCCCGCCCCGAAGGCTTCGACAGCACCCAGTTACCGCGTTATCGGATGCCGGCACGGCGCGAGCGGCTTATCGCGATAGCCGAAGTGCGCATCAGCCTGCTCGACCTGCTGATCGATGTGCGTCGCTGCCCCACCCTGCAACAGCAAATCAGCCTGCGCAACAGCAGCCTGGGCAAGCAACTGACGCCCAGCAGCCGCCTGGCCTATGAAGGCGAACTGCTGCGCGCCATAGACGCCTGCGCCGCGCATATGCGCGACAGCGACGACCCGGCGCTGAGCCAGACCCTCGAGGCCCTGGCCGCCGCCAAGCGTCAGCAACTGCCGGCGGTGTACTGGAATGCCCTCAATGGCAGCGCCGAAGTCGAGCGCTACCTGCGCTTTGCCGAAACCGCGCTGCCGGCCGAGGCCGGTGAAGACAACGCCGCCCTGGAGGCCCTGGCGCAACTGGCCGAGATCGGCAGCGCCCTGCCCCAGCGCCTGCCGCCGCCGGCGACGCAACTCGACGCGCTGTTCTTTGCTCTGCATGCCAGCGACCAGGGCGGCCAGTTGATCACCAGCCTGGCCAGCCTGACTCACAGCCTCGAACAGGGCAGCCAACTGCTGGAAAGCCGGCAACAGCGACGGCCGCTGTGCCCCACCGGACAAGCCACGGCCCGCGCGCGCATCGTGCAGAATATCTTCGTCAAGTATTACGCCGGCAGCCTGCAGCCCTATCTGGCCCAGGTCCATCGCCGCGGGCAGAGCTGGAGCGCCAGCCTGTGCCGGCTAAGCAGCACGGCGCAGATCCCGGCGGCCACCCGCGACTATCTGCTGCAACTAAGCGCCGAGGAGGCCTCGCTCTGGGCCGACTTCGAACGGGCTACCGCGCGCCATGTGCGCAGCTGGCAAGAGCTGCTGAACAGCTGCGGCCTGGCCCCCGGTCAGTCGGGATGGAAGGGCAACTCGGCCAACGCCGACCAGTAAGCCTCGGACAACAGCTCGCGGCCGGCCAGCAGATGGGCCAGGTAATCGGCGCTGGGCAACAGCCCTTCTGCGCGAAATACCGGGTTGGCGATATACACCCAGGCTGGCTGCACGCCGTGGCTGGTCAGAACCGGCATGCACTCGCGGCTGTAATAGATCGGCGTGCCCTCGAAATGATCCAGCTTGGCGATCTCGTCAGCGTCCTGCAGGCGATAGAGCACGCCCTCCACCACAGCGTCGCGCTGATGGCGAATATTGGCGTAGGCGCGCCCCGGCGCACGGTCCATGGCGCGTTTGTTGAAACACAGACCGTAGCCGGGCAAACGCCCGGGCAGCGCCTCGACCACGCTCAGGCCGCGAGCCTGCATGCGCGCCGGATTCATATTCGAGCCGTAGGCGAAGTACCAATTCATTAATCGAGTTTCTTGCGGATCAGGTAGAGATAAGTCGCGCCCTCTTCGGCCTGCTCCACCAGCTCATGACCGAGAAACACGCAGAACTTGGGAATGTCGCGGCGGGTCGAGGGGTCGGTGGCGATCACCTTGAGCAGGCCGCCGGCCGGCAGGTCGCGCACCTTGTTGTGCAGCATCATCACCGGCTCGGGGCAGTTCAGCCCGGAGGCATCGAGGGTGGCATCGGGTATGGCAGTGTTTTGCAAAGACATCGGCAGGCTCCAGTTGCAGGCCGCTATTCTCGCGCAAAGTTGACCCAAAGGTCATCCCGCAGAGCGACACAACCTTGGATGGGCAGCCGCAAGCGGCCACTTAGGGCAGGCTGCGCAGCGCCAACTATTCCAATAAGAGCCCTTTATGCGCCTAGCCCTGCTCCTCGCCGCCCTGCTGCTCGGTGGCTGCGCCGCCCGCGACCAACTGCCCGACTTCAGCGCCAGCGCCGGGCAGGATCTGCCCGCCCGCCACTTTGACGCGGTGATCCATGGCCGCGACGGTACCCGCCTGTCGGCCACGGTGTTCCAGCCGGCGCTCAAGGCCGGCGAGCAGGCTCCGGTGATCGTCCATACCCACGGCTGGGGCGGCTGGCGGGTAACCCGGCCGAACGGCTTCTACGGCACCCAGATGATGTCCGGCCGCGCCGCTCTCAAGGCCTGGCGGGCCGGCTACTGGGTCATCAGCTACGACCAGCGCGGCTGGGGCGGCAGCGAAGGCGACATCGAAATGATGAACCCCGAGTTCGAGGTGCAGGACGCCCTGGCGGTGATCGACTGGGCCGCCGCCCACCTGCCGCGCCTAAGCATGGACGGGCCGAACGACCCCAGGGTCGGCATGCTCGGCGAAAGCTATGGCGGCGCGGTGCAGCTGCTGGCCTCGGCCGAGGACCCGCGCATCGACGCCATCGTGCCGATTGCCACCTGGTACGACCTGGGCGAGGCCCTGGCTCCGGACAGCCACCTGAAGGTCGGCTGGACCAGCGTGCTGCTCGGCCTGGGCCTGTCGACCGGCTATGACCTGGGCAAGTTCGTCCAGGCCCCCTACCTGAAAAGCATCGATGGCCGCATGCGCGAGCCGGTGCGCGCCGAGCTCAAGGCCCACAGTCTGGCCAGCTACTGCGCACGCGGCCAACGCCCGCAGGCCGATGCCCTGCTGATTCAGGGCATGCGCGACACCCTGTTCCCGCTCAACCAAGGCCTGGCGATTCGCGACTGTCTGCGGCAGGGCCAGCGCGATGTACGCCTGCTGGGCATGCAGGGTGGGCATATCCTGCCGCCGCCACTGCAGCGCTGGAGCGGCCTGCCGCCGTTCAACAACGAAGCGGTGCTGCACTGCGATGGCCGCGCGATCAACCTCTACCAGGCCATAGTCGCCTGGTACGAAGACAAGCTGCGCGGCCGCAGCGGGGTTGCCGCGAGCATCCCCGCGCTCTGTGTCAGCCTCGATCTGGACCAGGGCCTGGCCCTGCAACAATTGCCGGCCAGCCAGCGCATCGAGCTGCCCGCCACGGCGATTCGCCCACTCAGCAGCGGCCTGCTGCAGCCGGCACGCTTTATCCCCTTGCAGCAGGTGCAGCAGCCCAGCGCCCTGATTGGCGTGCCACGCCTGCACCTGGAAAACCCCGAACAGCTGCCAACCCTGTTTGCCGCCCTAGTGGTTCAGCGCGCCAATGGCCACAACGAGGTGCTGAGCGAGCAGGTCACCCCGCTCAAGGGCCGGGCCAGCACCGAACTGGCCGCCATCAGTACCCAGCTGCAAGCGGGCGATACCCTGGGTTTGCGCATCAGTGGCTTTAGCGGCCAGTACCTGTTCAACGGCTCCTGGCAGCTCTCCAGCAGCAGCCTGCAAGGGGCGCTCGAGCTGCCGCAGTTGCTGCCACTCGCGCAACAGCTGGTTGAAAACTAGACAACCGAGAGTTCGGCGGGTAAGCCTGAAAGACGCAGGCGAATCGCACCTGGATTACGCCAGGGCTTATCCGGCTACGGGAGCCTGTGTAGGGTGGATGACGCCTTTTTCATCCACCCTCGATGTTGGTGGATGGGTAAAGCGTCATCCACCCTACGATTCAGCAGGCGCGGCTGGGCGGCACTCCGCCTTGGCCCTGAAGGGAGCTAATCGCGGACAAGTCCGCTCCTACAGCCCCGTGTGTAAGCTGCCAGACGGGATAACCCGATGACTTCCTGAGCCACATCCCCCGGCTTACTTGCCCAGCCGGCGCAGATGGCAGGTCACTTCCTCGCGGTCGTGATAGAGCTGTTTGCAGGCGATCGAGACCTTGATCTTACGCTCGGCAAAGCCGTCTTCCAGGCGTTGCAGCAGGCGGCGTACTTCGGCGTAGCGCTGCTTCATCGGCAACTTGAGGTTGACCACCGCCTCGCGGCAGTGGCCCTCGCCTATCCAGGTTTCCAGCAAAGCGGCGCTGCGTGCGGGCTTTTCAACGATATCGCAGACCATCCAGTCCACCGGCTGCTTGGGCTTCCAGGTAAAGCCGTCGACCATCAGATGGGTCACCAGGCCGGTGTCCATCAGGCTCTCGGCCATGGGCCCGTTGTCGATGGCGGTCACCAGCATGCCGCGCCTGACCAGTTGGTAAGTCCAGCCACCCGGTGCGGCACCGAGGTCGACGCCAGTCATCTCGTCGGACAGGCGCTCGTCCCACTGCTCGCGGGGAATAAAGGTGTGCCAGGCCTCCTCCAGCTTGAGGGTCGAGCGGCTCGGCGCTTCACGGGGGAACTTCAGCCGTGGGATGCCCATGGGCCAGATCGCCGAGTTATCCGGCTCGGCCATGCCGACGAAGACCTCGCGGCCGCTATTGAAGGTCAGCAGCAGGCGCGGCTTCTGTGCATCCTCCACCAGCTTGCCGGCCTTGCTCAGGGCGTTACGCAGCGGCGCTTCGAACTTCTTGCAGAAATTCGACAGCTCCTTGCCGTCGTTGGTATCCAGCACCTCCAGCCACAGGCTGCCGAACACCGGCGAGCCCGCCAGATGGGCCAGCAGCACGCTGATGCGGTCCAGCTCCGGCAGGTCGATAAACACCCCGCGAGCCCACTGCCTTGGAAAAATCAGCTGATTGAAGCGCACCCCGTGCATCAGGCGCTCGGCACCGTTCGCCTCGGTGCAGATAAATTCGGCGCAGGCGGTGCTCGGCTTGGCCTTGGCATAGCCGGCCACGTCCAGGCGGGCGGCGTGCTCGGCGATTTCCGCACAGACCTCGTTCTCGAAACCGGGGCGGCAGTGCAGTAGCAAGGTAGTGATCGGCGGGATATTCATCGGGACTCTCCTCAAGGCGCGCATCATAGCGGACTCGGGAACCCGAAGCGCTTGCAACCTGTCCAGTTAGTAGGCCGTTGAAAACGTAGGCGAGGTAGGCAAGACAAGGCAAAAACGGCCGAGGAAGCGGAGTTTACTAGCTGTAAATGAGCATTCCGAGGCCGTTTTTAACGCGGTATTGCCAACGCAGGTAGTTTTTCAACGGCCTGCTAGAAGACCCGATGGTTTGTCGACCGCAGCCCTTCCACGGCGCTACGCCGCTTCGAACCATTACTGCAAGCCGACCTGCCGCACGCCAACGAATGGCGCGTCTCATCGAGCGGAGCTAGGGTGAAGGCTCTGCAGCAATTAAATCCGGCTTGCACCGTGACAAGCCTCAGGAGATGCGCAATGCCTTCCTTAGATAGCCTGAACAGCCGCCGCAGCCTCGACGTGGACGGCCAGACCTACCACTACTTCAGCCTGCCGGAGGCGGCCAAGACCCTCGGCAATATCGACAAGTTGCCGATGTCGCTGAAAGTGTTGCTGGAAAATCTGTTGCGCTGGGAGGACGGCAAGACCGTCACCGGCAGCGATCTGCAGGCCATGGCCGACTGGCTGCGCAGCCGCAGCTCGGAACGGGAGATCCAGTACCGCCCGGCCCGGGTATTGATGCAGGACTTCACCGGGGTGCCGGCGGTGGTCGACCTGGCCGCCATGCGCGCCGCCATGGCCAAGGCCGGCGGCGACCCGCAGAAGATCAACCCGTTGTCTCCGGTGGACCTGGTGATCGACCATTCGGTAATGGTGGATAAATTTGCCAGCGCCGCCGCCTTCGGCGAAAACGTCGCCATCGAAATGCAGCGCAACGGCGAGCGCTACGCCTTTCTGCGCTGGGGCCAACACGCCTTCGACAACTTCAGGGTGGTACCGCCGGGCACCGGCATCTGCCACCAGGTCAATCTGGAGTACCTCGGTCGCACCGTGTGGACCAAGGAGGAAGACGGCCAGACCTTCGCCTTCCCCGACACCCTGGTCGGTACCGACTCGCACACCACCATGATAAACGGCCTCGGCATCCTCGGCTGGGGCGTCGGCGGCATCGAGGCGGAGGCGGCCATGCTCGGCCAGCCGGTGTCGATGCTGATCCCCGAGGTGATCGGCTTCAAGCTGAC
>JBFJZW010000062.1:0-18046 GCA_041621875.1 Pseudomonas sp.
GGCAGCGGCGATATCGTCACCACCTACCTGATCACCCAGGACGATGTCGACGCCGGCAACGTCGAGGTCACCCTCGACGGCAGCTACCCCGACGGTGACTACAGCGCCGTCGCGGTCATCAGCGATGCGGCCGGCAACAGCTCGTCGCCGTCCACGCCACTGGTATTTGCAGTCGACGCCACCAGCCCCGGCGGGGGTGATGGCACCGATGCACCGACCTTGGCCAGCGCCGAGGCCGCCGACGGCATCAACGCCGCCGAACTGGCCGATGGCATCCAGGTCCAGGTCGGCCTCACCGCCGGTACCCAGGCCGGCGACACCCTGACCATCACCACCAACGACGGCAGCGGCGATATCGTCACCACCTATCTGATCACCCAGGACGATGTCGACGCCGGCAACGTCGAAGTCACCCTCGACGGTAGCTACCCAGACGGTGACTACAGCGCCGTCGCGGTCATCAGCGATGCCGCCGGCAACAGCTCGTCGCCGTCCACACCGCTGGTCTTTGCCGTCGACACCACCAGCCCCGGTGGGGTCGATGGCACTGATGCGCCGACCCTGCTCATTGCCGAAGCGGTCGACGGCCTGATCGATGCCACCGAGCTCGGCGATGGCATCCAGGCTCAGGTCGGCCTCACCGCCGGCACACAGGTAGGCGATACCCTGACCATCACCGCCCATGACGGTACCACCAGCATCGTCACCACCTACCTGATCACCCAGGACGACATCGACGCCGGCAATGTCAACCTCACCCTCGACGGCAGCTACCCCGACGGCATCTACGCTGCCACCGCGGTGATCAGCGACGCCGCCGGCAACAGCTCGGCACCGTCCAATAGCGTGCCGTTCCGCGTCGAGGCGGTGAACCTGGCACCGGAAGTCCAGCTGGACGGCTCCGCCCTGCTGGGCGTGCTGGGGGCTGAAGCCCTCAGCCTGGTCGACCTGAGCGGCCAGGCGATGACGGCGATCGACCGCGACGGCAATCTGCAGAGCGTGGTGGTGCGCTACGCACCACTCCTGAGCCTGAGCGGCGCGATAAGCCTGCTGCTGGGCGGCTCGCCGACCCTGACCGCCTCCAGCGCCCTGGCCGCCGAACTGGGACTGAGCATCAACATCGTCAACGACCCCGGTCTCCTGGGTGTCCTCGCCCCGTCCTCGACCCTGACCATCACCGCAATCGGCGGCGGCACCATCGACAATCAGGTGATCAACGAGCTGCTGGCCACGGTGCTCTACCAGCAGAACCTCGCCTTGCTCGACGATGCGCTGGCGCTGGACCTGCTCAACTCCACCAGCATCACCGCCACCGACGACCTGGGTCTCGATGCCAGTACGACGCTGGGCGAACTGGCCGACCTGTCGCTGCTGCACACCAACGCCTCCAACGTCCAAGAGGGTAGCGCGGGCGACGACACCCTCAACGGCACCGCGGAGAGTGACCGCCTCTACGGCTACGGCGGCAACGACACCCTCAACGGCGGCGACGGCAACGACCTGCTGCGCGCCGGTAGCGGCGACAACACCCTCAACGGCGACGGCGGCAACGACGTGCTATTCGGCGGCAGCGGCTCCGACACACTTAACGGCGGCAGTGGCGACGATCTGATCGTCGTCTCCCACGCGGGCTTCGCCGCAGTGGACGGCGGTGAGGGCTTCGATACGCTGAAGCTCGATGGCGGCTTCGACCTCGATTTCAGCATCCTGACCGGCACCGTCAGCAATATCGAGCGTATCGACATGGGGAGCGGCGACCCCGGCAGTACCCTGACCCTGACCGCCGATGCGGTGACCAGCCTGACCGACGCCGACAACCAGCTGCAGATCAGCGGTGACAGCTTCGACACCCTGAACATCAGCGGGGCCAGCGCCACCGGCCAGACCACGGTGGGGGACGTCACCTACAACACCTACAGCTTCGGCATCAACGAACTGCTGGTGGAAACCGACGTGCAGGTGGTGGTCTGACCGGCGCGACCAGGACCGGCAATGCCAGCCTGCCCAGCGGCGCACAGCGCAGGTCGATCCACCTGCGCTCGCTGCTCGGGCGGGGCCTGGCTCGGCCCCCCGCAGCGCGCTCGAGCATGGCCGAGGTGGAACAGGCCAACACCCGACGGAATATCAGCAACGCCGGTTCCCAGCCGTGGCTCGGGGGCGCGGCCGGCCCGAAAAATACCCTCTACGGCGTGCCCGGCTACCAACCTCAACGCCTCGCAGAGGCTCTACGCAGGGGCCGGGTGAATCCCGCAGAGCGGCGCAACTGGGCCTGCCGGCCCCCCTGCTCGGAAACCGTCTAGCGTAAGGAATCGCACCATGAACGATCACGCGATACACCTGGACAGGCCACAGGCCGCCCGCAGTCTGGACCCGCTACGCGAGGGCCTGGTGCTGCTGTGCCAACAGTTCGGCCGCAGCGCCAGCAGCGCCGAACTGGGCGAAGGCATGCCGCTGGAACAGGGGCGGCTGCCGTTGGCGCTCGCTCCCCGAGCCCTGCGCCGCGTCGATATCAGCGCCCGGGTGCTGGAATGCCCACTGGATGAGATCGGCAGCGCCCTGCTGCCCGCCCTGCTGCAACTGCGCGATGGGCACTACCTGCTACTGGTCGAATGGCAGGATGGCCAGGCGCTGCTGCTTGACCCGCACAGTGCTGGCGGCCAGCAACACCTGAGCGCAGGTGAGCTGGAGGCCCTGTATGCCGGCTCCGCCCTGTTCGCCCGACCGCGCTACCGCTCGGACGGTCGCGCCGGCGACTTTGCCCAGGACCAGCCCGAACACTGGCTGAAGGACTCGCTCAAGGCCTGCTGGCGGGCCTACGCGGCAACCGGCGTGGCCGCCCTGATGAGCAATCTGCTGGCCATTTCCTCGGCCCTGTTCGCCATGCAGGTCTACGACCGGGTAGTGCCCAACAACGCCTTCGATACCCTCTGGGTTCTCGCCAGCGGGGTACTCCTGGCGGTCGTCCTGGAGTTCGTCCTGCGCAGCCTGCGCGCCCATATCCTCGAAGTCACCGGCAAGCGCCTGGATCTGCAGCTGTCCTCACGCCTGTTCGCCCAGGCCCTGCAAATCCGCCTGCAGGCCAAGCCGGCCTCTATGGGGGCATTTAGCAGCCAGATCCGCGAATTCGAGTCGGTGCGCGAATTCTTCACCTCCTCCACCGTCGCGGCCATCAGCGACCTGCCCTTCGTCTTCCTGTTTATGGGCGTGATCCTGCTGATCGGAGGTCCGGTCGCCTGGGTGCCGTTGGCGGCGATCCTGCTGATGCTGCTGCCCGGACTGCTGGTCCAGGGTCGCCTCGCCCGGCTGTCGCGCCAGCACCTGCGCGAGGGCGCGGTAAAGAATGGCCTGCTGCTGGAAGCCATCGAGAACCTGGAGACGGTCAAGGCCAGCCGCGCCGAGGGACGCCTGCTCAAGCAGTGGGACAGCCTCACCGCCGAGCTGTCCAGCAACGCGGTCAGCGCCCACAGCATCACCGCCCTGCTCAGTTACGGTGCCGGGCTCGTCCAGCAGCTCTGCTACGTCGCCGTGATCATCGTCGGTGTCCACCAGATCAGCGTCGGCGAGATGACCATAGGTGCCCTGATCGCCTGCTCGATCCTCGCCGCCCGTACCATCGCCCCCATGGCCCAGGTCGCGACCCTGCTCGCCCGCTGGCAACACGTCAAGGTCGCCATGGAAGGGCTCGACGGCCTGATGCAGGCCCCGATCGAACGGCCTCGGGGCCGCCGCTTCGCCAAGCCGCAGCGCCTGCGCGGCCACTACCGCCTGGAGGAGCTGCAACTGCGCTACCAGGCCGACGCGCCGCCGGCGCTGGATATCGCCCAGCTGGAGATCAGGCCCGGCGAGCACATCGCCCTGCTCGGCGGCAACGGTGCCGGCAAATCCAGCCTGCTGCGCCTGCTCGCCGGCCTCACCAGCGCCGAGCGCGGCCGCCTGCTGCTGGACGACCTGAGCATCGCCCAGGTCGACCCGGCCAGCCTGCGCCAGGCCATCGGCTATCTGCCGCAGGACAGCGTGGTGTTCCACGGCACCCTGCGCGACAATCTGCTGCTCGATGACGCCGGACAGAGCGACGAGGAGCTCTATGTGGCGCTCGACGGCGTCGGCCTCGGCCCCTTCGTGCGCGCCAACCCGCTGGGCCTGGATATGCAACTGGACGGCAACGCCAGCGTCTCCGGCGGCCAGCGTCAGGCCATCGGTCTGGCCCGCCTGCTGCTGCAGGATCCGCGCATCGTTCTGCTCGACGAGCCCACCGCGGCCTTCGACCAGGAGAACGAAGCGCGGGTCATCCGCTACCTGCAGGACTGGCTGGAGGGGCGCACCCTGATCCTCTCCACCCACAAGCGCGCCCTGCTGACGCTGACCGAGCGCGCCCTGGTGCTGCGCCAGGGCCGACTGGTCATGGACGGCCCGCTGCACGGCATCGTCAGCGGCAATCAGGTCAAGGTCGCGGAGGATATCGCATGAGCCAACACAACCCCTCGTCCTACGCCCTGCTGCACAGCCTCGGCGACCCGCAGGCGGCGCTGGAGCACCCGGCCACCCGGCCGATCCTCTGGGTCAGTCTGTTCGGCATCGTCGCTTTCGTCGCCTGGGCCGCCTGGGCCGAACTCGACCTGATCACCCGCGGCGAGGGGCGCATCGTGCCCTACAGCCGCAACCAGACCATCCAGAGCCTGGAAGGCGGCATTCTCGAACAACTGATGGTGAGCGAAGGCGATCTGGTCGAGGCCGGTCAACTGCTGGTCAAGCTGGACAATACGCGCTTCCAATCGGCCTATATGGAGACCCGCAGCCAGGCCGAAGCGCTGGCTGCCACCATTGCCCGCCTGGAAGCCGAAACCCTCGGCCAGGAGCAGATCGAATTCCCCGCCGATATCGACAGCCGCCTGGCCGACAGCGAGCGGGCGCTGTTCAAGGCCCGCCGCGACAAATTTCAGGAGGCCATGCGCACGCTGCAGAACGAACTGACGCTGGCGCGCCGGCAGCTGCGGCTGATCGAGCCGCTGGTGCGCACACGCGCCGTCAGCGAAATGGAAGCCCTGCGCCTGAGCAAGGAAATCGCCGCGCTAGACGGCAAGCGGGGCGAGATCGGCAATAGCTATTTCCAGGACGCCTACACCGAACTCTCGGCGAAGAAGGGCGAGCTCAACGCCCTCGAACAGACCCTTCGGCAACGCCAGGATCAGTTGCGTCGCACCCAGGTGCTGTCGCCGGTCAAGGGCCGGGTCAACGACATCCTGATCACCACCCGCGGTGGCGTGATCCAGCCCGGCGAACCGATCATGGACATCATCCCGATCGAGGGGCAGTTGCTGGTAGAGGCCAAGGTCAAACCACGTGATGTGGCCTTTCTGGTGCCCGGCATGCCCGCGCGGGTGAAGATCACCGCCTACGACTACACCGTCTTCGGCGATCTCTCCGGCAGCCTGGAGCAGATCAGCGCCGACACCCTGGAAGAGGACACCCCGCGCGGCAAGGAGGCCTTCTACAAGATTCTGGTACGCACCGACACCAGCTACCTGGAGCGCAACGGCGAAGTCCTGCCGATCAAGCCGGGGATGGTCGCCGAGGTGGACATTCAGAGTGGCAAGCGAACGGTGCTCAACTACTTGCTCAGGCCCCTGCTCAAGGCGCGCCTGAACTGACCCTGGCGGCCGACAAGCCGCGCAGCGCCCAGAAGCACAGCACCACCGACACCACTTCCAGCAGTAGCGCGGAGAGGTTGAAGGTCTGCTGTGCGCCGCCATCCAGCCACAGGCCGCCGATGCGCGCCAGGGCCAGGGCGCTGTAAATCAGCACCAGCAGGGTCAAGGTAGCGCGCATCAGGTCGAGGCGCACCAGGGCCAGGCCGATAAAGGCCGCCAGGCCCAGCTGCAGACCGCCGTAATAGGCCCGCACATCGGTCGCCGCCGCCGGTGCCATCAGCAGCATACCGCTGAGGTTGGCCATTTCGTGGGGCAGGATAAAATACGCCAGGCCCAAACCCGCCAGGGCCAGCAGTTGAAGCAGCAGAACCACGCGCGCAAACAGCATTGCCAGTTTCCTTTGCCATCGATGGTCAGCGCAGCATACGCCATCTGCAGCGACAGCCAGCAGTTACGACGCACCCGGCAAGCGCGCTATGCTCACCCCGTCATCAAGAGGATCCTTCCATGCGTCTTTCAGCCCTGTTTCTCTGTTGCTTCGCCGGCCTGGCCCAGGCCGCCGAGGTGCTCAGCATCGACGTGCACCGCGACCCCAACTGCGGCTGCTGCAAGGCCTGGATCAGCCACCTGGAAGACCATGGCTTTCAGGTCAACGACCATGTCGAAAGCGACATGAGCGCGCTCAAGCAACGCCTGGGCGTGCCGCCGCGCCTGGCCTCCTGCCACACCGGGGTGATCGACGGCCAGTTTATCGAGGGCCATGTACCCGCCGCGGACATCCTCAAGCTGCGTCAGCGCCCGGACCTGCTCGGGGCGGCCGTACCGGGCATGCCGACCGGCTCGCCCGGCATGGAATACGGCGACGTGCGCCAGGCCTACGAGGTCATCGGCCTGGACAAGCAGGGCCAGGATCAGGTGCTTAGCCAGTACCCGGGCAACTGATCACGCAGCGGCGGCTCAACACTCGACTCTCGATACACGGCCAGGGATAAACAGATGCGCTGGAAACGCGGACGACGCAGCGACAATGTGGTGGATGCACGGGGCAAGGGCGGTGGCCTGCGCGGCGGCAAGGGCCTGACCCTGGGCGGCGTTGCCGTGGTGGTGATCATCGGCCTGCTCAGCGGCCAGGACCCGATGCAGATTCTCGGCCAACTGGCCGGCCAGGCCATGCAGGGCAGTTCGGTCGGCGCGCCGCAAAGCGCCACGCCGGCGGCCAATGACCAGCAGTCGGAGTTCGTCCGCGCCATCCTCGGCGACACCGAAGACACCTGGCGGGAAATCTTCCAGGGGGCCGACCGACAATACCGCGACCCGACCCTGGTGCTGTTCCGTGGCGGGGTCAACTCCGCCTGCGGCTTCGCCAACTCGGCGGTCGGGCCCTTCTATTGCCCGGGCGATCAGCGGGTGTATATCGATCTGGCGTTCTTCCGCGAGCTGGAACAGCGCTTTGGTGCGGCGGGCGACTTCGCCCAGGCCTATGTGATTGCCCATGAAGTCGGCCACCACGTGCAAACCCTGCTCGGCGTCTCGGCCAAGGTCAACGCCGCCCGCCAACGCGGCGAGCGCGTGGAGGGGGCCAGCGGCCTTCTGGTGCGCCAGGAGCTGCAGGCCGATTGCCTGGCGGGCGTGTGGGCCTACCACGGCCAGCGCCGGCATGACTGGCTGGAACCCGGAGATATCGAAGAAGCGCTGAACGCCGCCAATGCCATCGGCGATGACCGCTTGCAAAAACAGGCCCGCGGCCAGGTGGTGCCGGACTCCTTCACCCATGGCACCTCGGAGCAACGCGTGCGCTGGTTCAAGACCGGTTTCGAGAGCGGCAATGTCGGCCGTTGCGATACTTTCAAGGCAGCGCGGCTATAGCCTTAAGTCCTAGGCTCATGGCGCGGTCCCCGTAGGGTGGATGTCGCTCCCCCCATCCACCACCTCGCATCCGGATGGTGGATGAAAAAAGCGCCATCCACCCTACAGAATCAACGGTGGCAGCCATAAATGGCTGACATAAAAAAATGCCGCTCACCTGATCAGGTGAGCGGCATTTTTGTCAGCGTCTCAGCCCCTACTGCGCCCAGGGCGGCGGCGGTTCTACGCCCTGGGGCTCGTCGTCGGCATTAAGCAGCGCCTGGCGACGCTCCTCATCGGCCAGAGCCGCCTTGATTTCGCGCATCACCGCATCGATATCGGCCGACTCCTCCGGATCGTCGAATTCGCCGGTCAGCGGCGTCTCCGGGGTCAGCTTGCCCTCTTCGTAGAGCGCCCACATTTCCTTGGCGTACTTGGTGAATTTCAACTCCGGGGCGAACTGGCCGAAATAATCGGCCATATTGCCGACATCGCGCGCCAGCATGCTGAAGGCATGGTTGTTGGCCGCCGCATCCACCGCCTGCGGCAGGTCGATAATCACCGGGCCTTCGGGGCCGAGCAGCACGTTGAATTCCGACAGATCGCCATGCACCAGGCCGGCGCAGAGCATCTTCACCACCTCGTGGATCATAAAGGCGTGGAACTCGCGGGCATCGTCCGGGTGCAGGTCGACATCGTTGAGACGCGGAGCCACTACGCCCTCCTCGTCGGTAACCAGCTCCATCAGCAACACGCCTTCGAGGAAGTCATAGGGTTTGGGCACCCGCACCCCGGCACCGGCCAGGTGGAACAGGGCCGCGACCTCGGCATTCTGCCAGGCATCTTCCTGGCCCTTGCGGCCGTACTTGGAGCCTTTGGCCATGGCCCGGGTGTCGCGGCTATTGCGCACCTTGCGGCCTTCCTGATACTGCGCGGCCTGGCGGAAGCTACGTTTGTTGGCTTCCTTGTAGACCTTGGCGCAACGCAGCTCTTCACCACAGCGCACCACATAAACCGCGGCCTCTTTACCGCTCATCAGCGGGCGTATCACTTCGTCGACCAGACCCGCTTCGACCAGGGCTTCAATACGTTTTGGCGTCTTCATCAGCTTTAATCAGGGGTCCTGTGTTGCCCAATGCGCATCTGCCGCCCGTTATACGGCAATCTTTGTGCAGCGCCCACCCTCCTGTCGGCAAGACCCGCTTCCCGGCAGGCTGCCCCAGCCGCCTCCGGCCAGGCGAGAAGCGCTCAACCACGCCTGCTGGCTGCACGCCAACACCGGCCAGGCAAAGCAAACCAATCGCTACAAGCAAGCCATCGATGCAACCAAAAGGGATTAAGTACAGTCCGATGGGCTACAAACCAGCGAGTAGTGCCCCGCGAGCATGCAACACGCGCTGGACGTTATCTTGACCGCGCAAAGGCATCTTGGCCTTGGCCTGCATTGATTGGGGGGAACAACCATGAAATATGCCCAATCCGGCAGCCGCACCCTGACTCGGAGGCCTGCCCTCTACCCGCACGCCATGCTGCCCGTACGCGACACCCTGACCGCCCAGCGCCATGCCCACTCCAGCCGCTGCAACGGTATCAGCGCACCCTGCATCGCCTCCAGCCATGTCGCCACCGCTACGCCGGCGCGCTATATCAGCCGTCTGTGCGCGCAATTCGCCCACAAGCTGCCGGTCAGTTTCGATGAGCAGCAGGGCCGCATCGAGTTCGCCTTTGGCCTCTCCCATCTGCATGCGGACAGCACAGGCCTGCACATCACCGCACTGAGCCATAACCCACAGGACCTGGAAAAGCTCAAGCACCTGATCGCGACCCTCTTCGAGCGCTTTGCCTGGCAGGCCGAGCTAAGCCTCGACTGGCAATAGCGCCACACTCTACCGCCTATCAGAACACCTGCAGATGCTGGCGCAGCGCCTCGATGGCATAGCGCACCTTGGCCGGCTGCGCATCGCGGCGCGGCGTGACGATATGCAGACCGATGGGCTCGGGCCGCCACTCCGGTAGCAGATTGAGCAGTTCGCCGCGGGCCAGCAACTCGCGAATTTCCGGTTCCGGCTGCAGCGACACGCCCATGCCGGCCAGGGTGAACTGCCGGGTCGCCAGAATATTGTTGCAAGCGATCCGACTCTCCAGACGCAGGCGCTCCTCGCTGGCGGACGGCCCGCGCAGCTGTAAATACTGCGCGCGGTCGGTGTTGAGGCCGATCCAGTCAAGACCGAGCAGTTGCTGCGGCGTCGCGATCCAGCCGCAACGCGCCAGGTAGGCCGGTGCCACGCACAGCAGCATGGGCCAGTCGACCACATGCCGGGCCACCAGGCTGGAGTCCTCCTGACGGCCGACGCGGATGGCCAGATCGATGCGCTGCTCGATCAGGTCGATCTTCTCGTCGTGGAAAAACAGCCGCAGGCTCAGCCCCGGGTGGGCGCTCAGCAGCGGTGCCAGCGCCGCGCTAAGCAACTTGCCGGGCAACCCCACCGGCGCGGCAATCCGCAGCTCGCCCACCGGTGCATCGCGCAACTCGGCCAGGCGCTGTTCGGCCTGCTGGGCCAGCGCCAGCACCTGGGCGCAGCTCTGGTAGAAGGTCGCGCCCGCCTCGGTCAGGGTCAGCTTGCGCGTGGTGCGGTGCAGCAGGCTGACCTGGGTGCTCTCTTCGAGCTTGCGAATCTGCTGGCTGACCGCCGAGGCCGTCATGCCCAGCACCTCGGCCGCCGCCACCATGGAACCGCGGTCGACCACCGTGGCAAACACCGCCATGCGCTTTAGCTGCTCCATTCATAAGCCCTGCTTAATAGTTAAAGCCTTTTTAGCCTATTTTTCCGAGCGTTATCCAGCTGCGATTATCTGTCTCACTTAACCCCACCTGGAGATACCCATGAAACTCGCTCTGATCGGTGCCAGCGGCTTTGTTGGCGCAGCTGTTCTGCAAGAAGCCCTGGACCGCGGCCATCAGGTCACCGGCATCGTCCGGGATCCGGCGAAACTGCCGCAGCACCCGGCGTTGAGCGCAGTAGCCGGCGATGCCTACAACGCCAACGCACTGGCCGCGCAGCTCAAGGACCACGACGCGGTAATCCACGCCTTCAACCCGGGCTGGGGCACGGCGGATATTCGCGAACGCTTTATCCAGGGCAGCCAGGCGATCATCGCCGCCAGCAAACAGGCTGGCGTGCAGCGCCTGCTGGTGGTCGGCGGCGCGGGCAGCCTGTATGTCGCCCCAGGTCTGCAGCTGATCGACACCCCGGACTTCCCCGCCGAATACAAGGAAGGTGCCGAAGGCGCGCGGCAGACCCTCAACCTGCTCCAGACTGAAACCGCGCTGGATTGGAGTTTTATCTCGCCTCCGGCGCTGTTGCAGCCCGGCGCGCGCAGCGGCCAGTTCCGCCTCGGCGGCGACCAGTTGCTGATGAATGGCGATGCCCCGGCGCAAATCTCGGTGGCCGACCTGGCGGTGGCCATCATCGATGAGCTGGAGCGCCCGCAACATCTGCGCCGACGCTTTACCGTCGGCTACTAAGCCGCCCCCTACTCAGGAGAAACCCATGCAACTGAGCGCCAGCGCCTATGTCGCCACAGATACACCGGCCCGCTATATCAGCCGGTTGTGCAAACACTTCGCCCACAAGATCCCGGTGAGTTTCGATGAGCAACAGGGACGTATCGAGTTCGACAGCGGCCTCGCCCTGCTGCAGGCCGAGGCGGATGGCCTGCGCCTGAGCGTGCAAAGCGCCAGCAGCGAAGGCCTGGAAAGCCTGAAGGAGGTGGTGACCCGCCATTTCGAGCGTTTCGCCTGGCAGGCCGAACTGAGCCTCGACTGGCAGTAAGGACGAGCGGCGTTTGAAAGTCGGATTCGGATTGGCGCAGCGCCGGCAAAGGTCGACAATCGACCCATACCTCCACGGGAGCCAAGCGATGCTCGACCCTGATAGCTGCTGGCAAGCCGTCTGCAACCGCGATGCTCAGTACGACGGCCAGTTCGTCTTCGCCGTGCACTCCACCGGCATCTACTGCCGGCCGAGTTGCCCGGCGCGCCGGCCGCTGCGGCGCAATGTCAGTTTCCAGCGCAGCCCGGCCGAGGCCGAGCAGGCCGGCTTTCGCCCCTGCCGGCGCTGCTCCCCCCAGGGCCTGAGCCCCGCCGAACAGCTCGACCAACTGGTTAGCGCCGCCTGCCGCCTGCTCGACAACGGCGACAAGCCACCGACCCTGGCCCAACTGGCCGCCCGTATCGGCCTGTCCGCCTCGCACCTGGCGCGCGCCTTCAAGGCCCGCACCGGGCTGACGCCCAGGGCCTGGAGCGAGGCGCAACGCCGTGCACGACTGGAGCAGCAGCTGCCCGCGGCAGACAGCGTGCTGGACGCCGCCCTAAGCGCCGGTTACTCCGGCACCCGCGCGCTCTATCAAGGGGCGGCCGCACTAAGCCCGGCGCAGCGGCGTAAGCAGGGCGCGGGCGAGCGGCTGCGCTACAGCATCGCGCCCTGCCCGCTCGGCCACCTGCTGCTGGCCAGCAGCGCCAAGGGCATCTGCGCCCTGCTGTTTGGCGACGATCCGGCAGCGCTACTGACTGAACTGCAGCAACGCTTTGTCGCCGCCGAATTGCAGGCAGATGACGCGGGCCTGGGTGACAGCCTGCGCCAGGTATTGGCGCAGATCAGCGAACCGCAGCGCGCCGCCCAGCTGCCGCTGGATATTCGCGGTACGGCGTTTCAGCAGCAGGTCTGGCGCGCCCTGCAACAGATCCCGGTCGGGCAGACGCGCAACTACGCCGAACTGGCCGCACAACTGGGCAGCCACCCACGCGCCGTAGCCCGCGCCTGCGCCAGCAACCCCCTGGGCCTGCTGGTGCCCTGCCACCGGGTGATCGCCAGCAACGGCAGCCTCAGTGGCTACCGCTGGGGCCTGGTACGCAAGGCGGCGCTGCTGGATGCCGAGAGGGAATAGGGGTGACTGCGGTAGTTCGTAGGCTGGGTTAGGCGCACGGTCACGGACTATCTGTCGAAACCCAAGTCAGTTGCGCCGTAACCCAGCAGCGGAGCCAGGCCGATCACTGCTTGGTGGGTTACGTGGCGCACGGATCCCGCCATTGCTTCGCCCACCGGGCCCGCGCCACTAACCCACCCTACAAAAACGGCCTGGCACAGATGACGCGGTAGAGCCTAAAAAAAGAGCGGCACCACCTGCGTGGGCCGCTCCAAATCACGGAGTTGCAGACATCGCGCTGCGACGCAAAGCGCCAGCAGCGCCTGTTTGATTACTTTTCCAGGATCGCGGTCACACCTTGACCGCCAGCGGCGCAGATCGAGATCAGCCCGCGGCCTTCCTGCGCCACCGACAGCAGCTTGGCCAGGTTGGCGACGATACGCCCGCCGGTGGCGGCGAAGGGGTGACCGGCGGCCAGGGAGCTGCCCTTGACGTTCATCTTGCTGCGGTCGATGGAGCCCAGCGGCGCGTCCAGGCCCAGGCGGGTCTTGCAGTAGTCGGCGTCTTCCCAGGCCTTGAGGGTGCACAGCACCTGGGCGGCGAAGGCTTCGTGGATTTCGTAGTAGTCGAAGTCCTGCAGCGTCAGTTTGTTGCGCGCCAGCAGGCGCGGCACCGCGTAGGCCGGGGCCATCAGCAGGCCTTCCTTGCCGCCGACAAAGTCCACCGCCGCCGCCTCGCCGTCCTTCCAGTAAGCCAGGATCGGCAGGCCGCGAGCCTTGGCCCAGTCTTCGCTGGCCAACAGCACCAGGGACGCGCCATCGGTCAGCGGTGTCGAGTTGGCGGCAGTCATGGTGCCGCGCGGGCTGCGCTCGAAGCAGGGCTTGAGGGTGGCGAGTTTTTCCAGGCTGATATCGGCGCGCAGGTTCTGGTCGCGGGTCAGGCCACGGAACGGCGTCAGCAGGTCGTCATGCCAGCCTTCGGCATAGGACGCGGCGAGCTTCTGGTGGCTGGCCACGGCCAGTTGGTCCTGCTCGTCACGGGGGATGGCCCAGGTTTGCGCCATCAGCTCGCAATGCTCGCCCATGGACAGCCCGGTGCGCGGCTCGCCGTTGCGCGGAACGGCAGGGGCCAGATGGCGCGGGCGAATCTGCAGCAGGCTCTTGATCTTGTCGCCGGTGCTCTTGCCACGATTGGCCTGCAGGAGAATCTTGCGCAGCCCCTCGTTGACCCCGATCGGCGCATCCGAGGTGGTGTCGACGCCGCCGGCGATGCCGCATTCGATCTGCCCGAGGGCGATCTTGTTGGCCACCAGCAGCGCCGCTTCCAGGCCCGTGCCGCAGGCCTGCTGCAGGTCATAGGCCGGGGTTTCCGGGGCCAGGCGCGAGCCCAGCACGCATTCGCGGGTCAGGTTGAAGTCGCGAGAATGCTTGAGCACCGCACCGGCCACCACCTCGCCGAGGCGCTCGCCGTGCAGATTGAAGCGCTCCACCAGGCCGTCCAGCGCGCTGATCAGCATTTCCTGATTGCTCGTGGTGGCATAGACGGTGTTGGAACGGGCGAACGGAATGCGGTTACCACCGACAATGGCGACGCGACGCGGCTGGGTCATGGGGAGGTCCTTGGCTAGTGAGGCAGATGGATGAGGCCAAGGCTAGCCTATACCCGGCCACTCGCATTGGCCGCCTTGCCGGCGCGGCAGGCGGTGCGGTCAATTGCGCATTGCCGTGGCCTGCGTAAAGTGGGGGTACTTTCGATCCATGCGCAGGAGCCACTCCATGTCCGACCGTTATCTCGCCTTCGCCAACTCCAACGCCGGTCGCCGCCTGGTTGGCGCGCTCGGCCTGCCCGCTCCGCTGCTGCTGGAGCGCTGGATGGCGGGCCGCAGCCGGCCGGTGGACGGTGCCCTGCTGATCGGCGGCGACGGCAGCCTGGCCAGCGCCGTGCTGCCATTTGCCAACAAGCTGACCGACGCCCTGTTCGCCCCTCGCGAAGGCCAGTTCGAGCTGCCGCGCTGGACCGCCGAACACGGCCCAAAACTCAAGGCGCTGGTGTTTGACGCAAGCGGGCTGACCCGCTTCGAGCAGCTGATCGAGCTGCGCGACTTCTTCCAGCCAGCCTTCAAGGGCCTGGGCAAGTGCCCGCGGGTGGTGGTCCTGGGGCGCGCCCCGGAATCGCTGAAAGACCCGATTGCCGCCAGTGTGCAGCGCTCGCTGGAAGGCTTTACCCGCTCCCTGGGCAAGGAAATCCGTCGCGGCGGCAATGTGCAGCTGCTCTACGTCGGCAAAGGCGGCGAGACGCAACTGGAAGGCGCGCTGCGCTTCTTCCTCTCGCCGAAAAGCGCCTATGTCTCCGGCCAGGTACTGCGCCTGAATGCCTGCAGCGAGCAGGTCAAGGACTGGACCCGCCCGCTGGCTGGCAAGAAGGCCCTGGTCACCGGGGCCTCCCGCGGCATCGGTGCGGCCATCGCCGAAACCCTGGCCCGCGACGGTGCCGAAGTAGTGCTGCTGGATGTGCCGCCGGCCAAACAGGCACTGGATGCCCTGGCCGCGCGCCTCGGCGGGCGCGGTTTGGCCCTGGATATCTGCGCTGCCGATGCCGCCGCGCAGCTGGTCGAGGCACTGCCGGACGGTATCGATATCGTCGTGCACAACGCCGGTATCACCCGCGACAAGACCCTGGCGAAGATGAGCGACGAATTCTGGAACTCGGTGATCAACGTCAATCTGAATGCCCCCCAGGTGCTGACCCAGGCTCTGCTGGATGCCGGCAAGCTGCACGACAACGGCCGCGTGGTGCTGATTGCCTCGATCAGTGGCATCGCCGGCAATATGGGCCAGACCAACTATGCGGTGAGCAAGGCCGGGGTGATCGGCCTGGCCCAGGCCTGGGCACCGATGCTGGCCAAGCGCGGCATCAGCATCAACGCCGTTGCCCCCGGCTTTATCGAAACCCAGATGACCGCCGCCATCCCGCTGACCATTCGCGAGGCCGGTCGGCGGATGAACTCCATGGGCCAGGGTGGCCTGCCGCAAGACGTCGCCGAAGCCGTGGCCTGGTTCGCCCAGCCGGGCTCGGGTGCCGCCACGGCACAAGTTTTACGCGTATGCGGACAAAGCCTGCTCGGAGCCTAATCAACGCAGAAACTCTTCCCGGATTGCACCCGGGCTACTGACTTGGCGTAGGGTGGATGACGCTTCACCCATCCACCAATTGCACCTCGAAGGTGGATAAAAAGAGCGTTATCCACCCTACAGCTCTGGGCGCTTAATCGCCCCCCGGATTGCATCCGGGCTACGGTTCTTGATCAGTGCCAGCAGAAAACAAAAGGCCCCGCAGTGCGGGGCCTTTTGCATTCAGCGTGAACTTATGAGGAGAGGTAAGACGAACGGGTCAGCCCCAGCCGCAAAGCGTCGAGGAACTGGGTGCGTTCGCGGGCCGTGATCTTGGCGCTGGCCACCTTGTCACGGTAATGGGTCATCAGCTCCTCGGGCGACAGGTGCACGTAGCGCAGCATGTCCTCGATGGTGTCGTGGGTCTCGATCCCGGCGTGGTACACGCTGCCATCATTGTTCTGGTAGATATTCACCGAGTCGGTATCGCCGAACAGGTTGTGCATATCGCCGAGAATCTCCTGATAGGCACCGACCAGGAAGATCCCCAGCAGGTAGTCCTCACCCTCGCGCACCTCGTGCACCGGCAGGCTGGTCTCGATGCTCTGCTCGTCGACGTACTGGCGGATCTTGCCATCGGAGTCGCAGGTCAGGTCCTGCAGCACGGCGCGGCGCATGGGCTCTTCGTCAAGACGATTGAGCGGCAGAATCGGCAGCACCTGGCCGATGGCCCAGGTGTCCGGCAGGCTCTGGAACACCGAGAAGTTGCAGATGTATTTGTCCGCCAGCTTGTCGTTGAGTTCGTCGAGCACCTGACGATGGGAGCGCTGACGGGCTTTGAGCGAATTGTGCAAACGCCGGCATACGGCGAAGTAGCACTGCTCGGCCAGGGCCTTTTCGGTCAGGCTGAGCTTGCCGTCGGCGTACTGACTGGCCACGTCGCTCATATAGTGGGTGGCGCGCCAGTAGGTCTCGGTGACCATCTCGATATCGGTCGGGCCGAGCAGCTCGACCAGGTAACGCACGGTTTCCGGCAGGCTGGTGACGTCCTCGATCCTGGGGATCTCGTCGTTGTGTTTTTCCACATCGGTGACCTGCACCACCAGCATGGCGTGATGCGCGGTCAGCGAGCGGCCGCTTTCCGAGAAGATATGCGGATGCGGCAGCTCCTGGGCGTCACAGAACTCCTTGAGCATGCCGACGACGACACCGGCGTAGTCGTCCATGTCGTAGTTGATCGAGCTGGCGTTGCGCGAGTGGGTGCCATCGTAATCCACCCCCAGGCCGCCGCCGACGTCGATGTGGTCGACCGGCAGGCCCAGACCACGCAGCTCGCCGTAATAGCGGATGGCTTCCTTGAAGCCGTGCTGGTAGTCGGCCAGGTTGGCGATCTGCGAGCCCATATGGAAGTGCAGCAGGCGGATGCCCTGGTCCAGCTTGGCCGCGCGGAAGCGCTCGACCACCGACAGCAGCTGCGCCGCCGACAGACCGAACTTGGACTTCTCGCCGCCGGTGTCGGCCCATTTGCTCGACGCCAGGGACGACAGACGCACGCGCAGACCGATCTGCGGGGCGACCTTGAGTTCGGCCGCCTCCTCGATCACCAGCTGCACCTCGGATTCCTTCTCGATCACGATAAACACGTTGTGACCGAGCTTCTGCCCCATCAGGGCCAGCTTGATAAATTCGCGGTCCTTGTAGCCGTTGCAGACGATGGTGCCGCCCTTCGGCGCGAGCGCCAGCACGGCCATCAGCTCCGGCTTGGAGCCGGCTTCCAGGCCGATGGAGACGTTCTGCGTGGCGATGATGTTCTCCACCACCGCTTCCTGCTGGTTGACCTTGATCGGGTACAGCGCGGTGTAGGGGCTCTGGTATTCCAGACGGGCGATATTGGCATCGAAGGCCCCGGTCAGCTGGCGCACGCGGTCCTGCAGGATGTCCGGAAAGCGCACCAGCAACGGCAGGCTGAGACCACTGGAGCGCAGCTCATCGACCTGCTTGAACAGGTCGATGGGCGTGCTCTCGGGCCCGTTCGGACGCACCTCGACGCGGCCCTGGTCATTGATCGCGAAATAACCCGCGCCCCAGTGGCGAATGCCATAGACGCTGCGACTGTCTGCCACTGTCCATTGGCTGCCGTCATCTTTGCGTGTGCGTCGTGCAGACATCGAAGTCTCCCTTACTGGCGATAGTGGCCTTGGCACAGCCAAGACGCGTACAGATTAAAGTCTGGAAATGACGATTACTCAGCTGTGACCAAAGGCCCGCCGAGGAAGTTTAGAAAAGACTGGCTCAGCCGCCGGACTTCTTGGCTTTAAAGCCACGCTTGATCAGCTCGGCGATCAGCAGCTCGACGTGATCGCCCTGAATCTCGATCACCCCGTCCTTGAGCGAGCCGCCGCAACCGCAGCGCTTCTTCAGCGCGCTGGTCAGCTCCTGCAGCGCATCGACGGCCAGGGGCACGCCGCTGATGGTGGTCACCGTCTTGCCGCCACGGCCTTTGCTTTCGCGGCGCAC
>JBFJZW010000063.1:0-17961 GCA_041621875.1 Pseudomonas sp.
ATTTATCGGGCACCACCGCCATGAGCCAAAAGACTCGCGTGCTGTTTCTCTGTGTGGCCAACGCCGCCCGCTCGCAGATGGCCGAAGCCCTGCTGCGCCATGCCGACCCCGACGGTTACGAGGCCTTCAGTGCCGGCACCCAGCCCGGCGAGGTGGACCCCCGCGCGCGCCTGGCCCTGGAGCAGCTGGGGGTAAGCACCGAGGGGCTGCAGAGCAAAGCCCTGGAAAGCTTCGACGGCCAGCAGTTCGACTACGTGATCACCCTGTGCGACAAGTCCGCCTTCGAGTGCAGCACCCTGCCCGGAGCCGGCGAATATATCGCCTGGGACTTCGCAGATCCCGCTACCAGCCAGCAGCCGAATGCCTACAAACACTGCCTGCAGCAGATCCACGAGCGCATCAAGATGTTCGTGCTGGTCAAGAACAAGACCAAGGCAGCGCTACAGATGCTCGCCCCGGTCACCCTGTTCAAGGCCCTGGCCGACGACACCCGCGCGCGCATGACCCAGCTGATCGCCCAGGAGGGCGAGCTGTGCGTCTGCGAGCTGACCGCCGCCCTGGAGGAAAGCCAACCGAAGATCTCCCGCCACCTGGCCCAGTTGCGCAGCAGCGGCCTGTTGCAGGATCGCCGCGCCGGGCAGTGGGTGTATTACCGCTTGCACCCGCAACTGCCGGCCTGGGTCGGCCAGACCCTGGCCCTGGTGCTTGAGGCCGGTGACCCGCAACTGGCCGAGGACCGCCTGCGTCTGCACGGCATGCGTGACCGCCCCGATCGCGCCTCACTGTGCGGTTGAGCCACTGATTCCCGGAGCCAGACCATGACCTTTGAGTTGCCCAATGTCGATCCTGACCTGCTCGACCTGCCCAGCCAGGAGCCGTTGACCAAGCCGGTTGCGGCGCACAAGCCGCGCATCCTGTTGCTGTACGGCTCCAACCGGGCGCGCTCCTACAGCCGCCTGCTGACCGAGGAGGCCGCGCGCCTGCTCGAGCGGTTCGGTGCCGAAACGCGAATCTTCAACCCCAGCGGCCTGCCGCTGCCGGACGACGCCCCCGAGGATCACCCCAAGGTGCAGGAGTTGCGCGAGCTGGCGCAGTGGAGCGAGGGCATGGTCTGGTGCTCGCCGGAGCGCCATGGCGCGATGACCGGGGTGTTCAAGGCGCAGATCGACTGGATTCCCCTGAGCATGGGCGCGGTGCGCCCGACCCAGGGCAAGACCCTGGCGTTGATGCAGGTCAGCGGCGGCTCGCAATCCTTCAATGCGCTGAACCAGATGCGCGTGCTGGGGCGCTGGATGCGCATGTTCACCATCCCCAACCAGTCCTCGGTGGCCAAGGCTTTCCTCGAATTTGACGACGCCGGACGGATGAAACCTTCGGCCTATTACGACCGGGTGGTCGACGTGATGGAGGAGCTGGTCAAGTTCACCCTGCTGCTGCGCGGCCAGGCGGACTACCTGGTGGACCGCTACTCCGAGCGCAAGGAGTCCGCCGAGCAGCTGTCCAAACGGGTCAACCAGGCCTCCATTTAATTGTCAGGATCACTGCGCATGTCCCATCCCTTTATTCAGTACCCGGCCCATGCGGGCTGGCTCACCCAGTTCGGCAACTGAGGTGAGCATGCTCAACACTCTGGGCCTGTTCGCCCTGACGGCGCTGGCCGAGATCATCGGCTGTTACCTGCCGTACCTGTGGCTCAAACAGGGCAAGAGCATCTGGCTGCTGCTGCCGGCCGCCGTGTCGCTGGCGCTGTTCGCCTGGCTGCTGACCCTGCACCCGACCGCCGCCGGGCGGGTGTATGCCGCCTATGGCGGGGTCTATGTGGCCACGGCAATTATCTGGCTGTGGCTGGTGGACGGCATTCGCCCGACCCATTGGGACCTGCTGGGGGCGGCAGTGGCCGTGCTCGGCATGGCGATCATTATGTTTGCGCCGCGCAATATCTAATTCCTTCAACGAGAGAGTCTGTGCATGGCTATCAAGGTAGGTATCAACGGTTTTGGTCGTATCGGTCGTCTGGCGCTGCGTGCGGCCTGGGGCTGGCCGGAGCTGGAATTCGTGCAGATCAACGACCCGGCCGGCGACGCGCCGACCCACGCCCATCTGCTCAATTTCGACTCGGTGCACGGCCGCTGGCAGCATGAGGCCAGCAGTGAGGGCGAGTGCGTGCTGATTGACGGCAAGCGCATCCAGGTCACGGCCAACAAGGCCGTCGCCGATACCGACTGGAGCGGCTGCGATCTGGTGATCGAGGCCAGCGGCAAGATAAAGACCGTGGCTCTTTTGCAAGGCTATCTCGATCAAGGCGTGAAGCGTGTGGTGGTCTGCGCGCCGGTGAAAGAGCCGGGCGCGCTGAATATCGTCATGGGCGTCAACCAGCAGCTGTTCGACCCGGCGCAGCACCGCATCGTCACCGCCGCCTCCTGCACCACCAACTGCCTGGCCCCGGTGGTCAAGGTGATCCACGAGAACCTCGGTATCCGCCACGGCTCGATCACCACCATCCACGACCTGACCAACACCCAGAGCATCCTCGATACGCCGCACAAGGACCTGCGCCGCGCGCGGGCCAGCGGCATGAGCCTGATCCCCACCAGCACCGGCTCGGCCACGGCGATTGCCGAGATCTTCCCCGAGCTGCGCGGCAAGCTCAACGGCCATGCGGTGCGCGTACCCCTGGCCAACGCCTCGCTGACCGACTGCGTGTTCGAGGTGGAGCGCGCGACCACGGTGGAGGAGGTCAACGCCCTGCTCAAGGCCGCCGCCGCGGGCCCGCTCAAGGGCATCCTCGGCTACGAGGAACGGCCGCTGGTGTCCATCGACTACCGCACCGACCCGCGCTCCTCGATCATCGATGCGCTGTCGACCATGGTGGTCAACGGCACCCAGGTGAAGCTCTACGCCTGGTACGACAACGAATGGGGCTACGCCAACCGCACGGTGGAGTTGGCGCGGATGGTCGGCGCAGCCGATTGACCCGTAGGGTGGATGACGCCTTTTTCATCCACCTTGGTTATCTGGTGGATGGATAAAGCGCCATCCACCCTACGGTCTGGTTTGTAGGATGGGTTAAGCGCAGCGCTACCCATCGGCTTTTGCCCAATCGGCACAGGATTTCTCCGATGCACGCCTTATCCCGCCTGACTCCCGCAGTGCGCCAATACCTGCTGGTGACCGGTAACTACTGGGCCTTTACCCTCACCGACGGCGCGCTGCGCATGCTGGTGGTGCTGCATTTTCACAGCCTGGGTTACACGCCGCTGCAGATCGCTGCGCTGTTTCTGTTCTACGAGATTTTCGGCGTGGTGACCAATCTGCTCGGCGGCTACCTGGGCGCACGGCTGGGGCTGAATCGCACCATGAATATCGGCCTGGGCTTGCAGGTGGCGGCCTTGCTGATGCTCACCGTGCCGACGGCCTGGCTGACCATCCCCTGGGTGATGGGGGCGCAGGCGCTGTCGGGGATCGCCAAAGACCTGAACAAGATGAGCGCCAAGAGCTCGATCAAGTTGCTGGTGCCGGACAGTCAGCAGGGCACCTTGTACAAGTGGGTGGCGATTCTTACCGGCTCGAAAAACGCGCTCAAGGGTGTGGGCTTCTTTATGGGCGGCGCGCTGCTGGCGTTGCTCGGTTTCACCGGCGCGGTACTGGCCATGGCGGTTGTGCTGGCGCTGATCTGGCTGGCCAGCCTGGTGCTGCTGAAGAAGGACCTAGGCAAGGCCCGCGCCAAGCCAAAGTTTCGCGACATCCTGTCCAAGAGCCGGGCGATCAATATTCTCTCGGCCGCCCGCTTGTTCTTATTCGGTGCCCGCGATGTGTGGTTTGTGGTGGCGCTGCCGGTCTATCTGTCCAGTGTGTTTGGCTGGGATTTCTGGCTGGTCGGCGGCTTTCTCGCCGCCTGGGTGATCGGCTACGGCATGGTGCAGTCCTTCGCCCCGGCTATTACAGGCAAGGCCAGCGGTAATTTGCCGGATGGTCGCGCGGCATTCGCCTGGGCTGCCGTGCTGGCCGGCTTGCCGGCAGCCATCGCCCTGGGGCTCGGCACTGATCTATCGGCGCACTGGGTGCTGCTCGGCGGGCTGCTGCTGTTTGGCGCGCTGTTTGCGGTGAACTCCTCGCTGCACAGCTACCTGATCGTCAGCTACGCCAAGGAAGACGGCGTATCCCTGGATGTGGGTTTCTACTATATGTCCAACGCCCTCGGTCGGCTGATCGGCACGCTGCTGTCGGGCTGGGTCTATCAGGCCTATGGCCTGGAGGCCTGCCTGTGGGTGTCGTCGGCCTTTGTCCTGCTGGCCGCGTTGATTTCCATCGGCCTGCCCAGGCATGCCGTGCAGACGCCCGCGCGCTGATCAGTCGCAGCCGGTCCCACAACCACCCTCAGGTCCCGGATAGACCGGGGCAAAGCCGCCGCCTGGGGTACGAAAATTGGTGGTCTGACCCTGATACAAGCGCGCGGCCAGCCACTGCACCTGGCTGTCGTAGGCATAGGCGCGCAGGTCGAACTTCAGTGCCGGGGTTTCCGGCGACATGGCGCGTTGCCCCGGCAGCACCAGGGCCTGGGCCACGTAGTCGCCGGCGAGAATCTCCTGCCACACGCGCTGAGTCAGCTTGTCGCCACGGTAGGCGGCGCGGCTGCCGTAGCCGGCGCAGGGTTTGAAGAACAGCTGCTTGCGCGTGCGCCACAGGCGTTCGGCATTGGCCGGGGCGACCACTTCGGTACGGGGAATGGCCGCCAGCAGCAGCGCCTGGGTCGCCTCGGGCACGCCGAGGGCCTGTAATTGCCCGGCATCGCTGAGCAGCGCCAGGTTGCGCTTGTCGGCATACAGGGCATGGGCCTGCGGGTGCGGGGTGAGCAGGGTGGCGCGTTCAAGGTAAGCCTGGCGCAGGGTGGCGTTGGCCGGGTTATCCAGGGCGAAATCGGTCAGGCGGTTGTAGACCAGATCGATGGCCAGCTCGCCATGCCAGAGCTGACCATCACGCAGGCTCAGCTCGCTGGGGTCGACGATTACCGACTGCAGACCGTGGCGTTGGAACAGCTGTTGGAACAGCAGAAACTCCGGATACAGGTACTGCTGCTCGGGCCGCTCGTCGACTATGGCGATGCTGCGCAGCGGCCGCCGGTGCCCGGCCAGGCTCCACTCTTCGTGGAACATGGCGATAACACCGGCCTCCAGGCTTTCGGCCCGCAGCGCCGGCGGCAGCAGTTGCTCGATGGCCGGGCAGCAGGCCCGCTGCGCCCGCGCCAAAACGGCGTTGAGCATGGCACCGCCGGCGTTGCTGTTGATCTCGATCAGGCCGAAGCCGTCTTCGGCGATATGGAAGTCATAACCGAAAAACACCCCCTTGGCCCTGGGCTCAAACCGGGCAATGGCCGGCGAACGGGCCAATACCAGCTCGCGATAGGCCGGCAGGGCCACCACCGAGTCGATGGCGCGAATCACCTCGGCCATGCGTTCGAGCTGGGCCCTGGCGACAAATACCGGGTGGGCGGCGAACAGGTAGGGGCAGCGCTCGCGCACCAGTTCGAACAGGCCGGGCTGGCCCAGGCTCGACTCCAGGGCATCGCGCAGCGCCGCCTGATCCAGGCTGATGCAGAAGCAACGGCTGTTGAGCGTTTTGATCGACACCTCGGCCAGGGCTGCACCGACGCTGGCCGAAGAGAGATAGCCAGCGTCCTGTTCGCTCAGGGGGAGCAGCGGCTGGGTCATGGTGGTTTTCCGTGTGATTCTGGAGTGGATTGCCTAGGGTTGTAGCAGTCGTTGCTCACGTTGGCCATAGCGCCCAGCCAATACGTCCGCCACTGCAGCTCGCGGCCAGAAAAAGCGCAACTTTGTGCAAGTGGTGGCGGCCCAAGGCGCGCAGACTTCAGGCTTGTTATCGGGAGCCTGTCGATGAACCTGTCGCTCTATCTGTTGACCGTACTGATCTGGGGCACCACCTGGATCGCCCTCAAGCTGCAACTGGGCGAGGTGGCGATTGCCGCCTCCATCGCCTATCGCTTTGCCCTGGCCGCCGCCGTGCTGTTCGCCGTGCTGCTGCTCAGCGGCCGCCTGCAGAAACTCGACAAGCGCGGCCAGCTGATCTGCCTGGTGCAGGGGCTGTGTCTGTTCTGCATCAACTTCCTGTGCTTCTACACCGCCAGCCAATGGATCTCCAGCGGCTTGGTGGCGGTGATTTTTTCCACGGCAACGCTATGGAATGCGGTCAATGCGCGGCTGTTCTTCAAACAGAAGATCGCCGCCAATGTGCTGGCCGGTGGTGCGCTGGGGCTGGGCGGCCTGGCCTTGCTGTTCTGGCCGGAGCTGGCTGGGCAGGGGGCCAGTCATGAAACCCTGCTGGGCATCGGCCTGGCGCTGCTCGGCACCCTGTGTTTCTCCGCCGGCAATCTGCTCTCCAGCCTGCAGCAGAAGGCCGGGCTCAAGCCGCTGACCACCAATGCCTGGGGCATGCTGTATGGCGCGCTGATGCTGGTGGCGATCTGCCTGGTCACGGGCACGCCGTTCGGCTTCGAGTGGAATGTCCGCTATATCGGCACCTTGCTGTACCTGGCGATTCCCGGCTCGGTGATCGGCTTTACCGCCTACCTGACCCTGGTCGGGCGCATGGGCCCGGAGCGCGCGGCCTACTGCACCGTGCTGTTCCCGGTGGTGGCGCTGAATATCTCGGTATTTGCCGAGGGCTATCAATGGACCGCCCCGGCGCTGTTCGGCCTGCTGCTGGTGATGCTGGGTAACGTGCTGGTGTTTCGTAAGCCCAAGGCGCTACCGGCAACCGTGGCTCGCGCGCACGGTTAGCCGCGCCTGTCTCTGCCGGCCCGCAGCGCCGCAGTGCTGCGTAAGGCTATTCAGCTGGTATAGCCCGGGCTATTGGTTTCTCGGGTCGTCCGCTGGGTTGAGGTAGCTGAGGCCCCAGGGGCCGACTCCGTGCAGCTGAACGATGACTTCCTGATCCCGGGTGGTGGCGAACATCGGCATCCCCGCGGGGATGATCAGGGTATCGCCCGGCTGGTAAGCCTTGGCCATGGCCGGGTCGGACTTGTCGCCGATGGCGAAATAGAAGGTGCCCGAGATAACGGTCACGCGCTCGGCGACCGGATGGGTATGCACGCCGATAGTCGAGTTTGCCGGCACCTTCAGGCGGAAGGTAAAGGGCTCGGCGGCTTTCAGGTCGCCTTCGATCACGGCGATCATCGCGCCGGGCCCTACTGACGGCGCGGGGCTCCATTGCAGGTCTGACGCGGTAGCCGCAATAAATCCTGAGTCCTCCGCCAGGATGGTGGAGGCCAGGCATACGCCGCCGAGCAATGCCAGGGCGACAGCGACGGGTTTAAAAGTGTTCATCACGTTTTCCTCTTGTCCGGCTGGAACAACCTGAGGTCAGGGCTTATCGCGACAGAGGGAAACAGGCAGCCGCCACAGGGAACTCTGTGAGATCAGGTCATATAGATGACGTTAGTCGAGGGTGGCCCCCTGGATAGATCTATTAAGCACAGGGTTATAGCGGCCAAATATGAGCGCAAGCAGGCATTGCCGGGCTACGCCTGGGGCGCGTCATCCCGGTTGCGCTGCGCTTGCCGGGGAGGCAGAGCCCCGCGAGGCGTAGAGCCGTAGGGTGGATGACGCTCTTTTCATCCACCATTGAGACCGCAGCTGGTGGATGGGTGAAGCGTCATCCACCCTACAAAAGCGCGGAGGGTGGGTGGCGTTTTCCCATTCGCCATTTGGCCCGTATCGCGCAAACGACTTTAGAACAGCCCCAACTGCCCGCCGATCAGGGTGGCAAAGTCGTCATCGACAAAGGGCAATATGGCATCTGCCACCGGCTGCAGTTGGCGGGTCAGGTAGTGGTCGTAGTCGATGGCGGTGCTGCGTGCTTCCAGGGGTTGCGGGCCGGCTGTGGTGATCACATAGCTGATCCAGCCGCCATTCTGGTACTGCAACGGGCGGCCGTGCAGGGCGTTGTATTCATCGGCCAGGCGCGCGGCGCGCACATGCGGTGGCACGTTGCGCTCATAGTCGGTCAGCTTGCGGCGCAGGCGTTTGCGGTAGACCAGCAGCTCGTCCAGCTCGCCATTCAGGGTGCGCTCGATATAGCCGCGCACATAAGTCTGATAGGGCTGGTTGAGGAAGATGCGTTCATACAGTTCGCGCTGGAACTTCTGGGCCAGTGGCGACCAGTCGCTGCGTACGGTTTCCAGGCCCTTGTAGACCATCTCGTGGCTGCCGTCGGCGTGCGTCACCATCCCCGCGTAGCGCTTCTTGCTGCCTTCCTCGGTGCCTCTGATGGTTGGCATCAGAAAGCGCTTGTAATGGGTTTCGAATTGCAGCTCCAGGGCACTTTCCAGGCCGTACTCGTCACGCAGATGCTCGCGCCACCAGGCATTGACCTTGGCCACCAGGGCGCGGCCGATCTGCGCCGCTTCGTCTTCCCCGTGCGGGCGCTTGAGCCAGACGAAGGTGGAGTCGGTATCGCCGTAGATCACCGCATAGCCTTCGGCTTCGATCAGCGCGCGGGTGCGGGCCATGATCTCGTGGCCGCGCAGGGTGATGGAGGAGGCCAGGCGCGTATCGAAGAAGCGGCAACCACTGGAGCCGAGCACGCCGTAGAAGGCGTTCATGATGATCTTCAGCGCCTGCGACAGCGGTGCGTTGTGCTCGCGTTTGGCCGCCTCGCGGCCCTGCCACACCCGTTCGACGATGCTCGGCAGGCAGTGCGCGCTGCGCGAGAAGCGCGCACCACGAAAGCCCGGCACCGAATGCGCCTCGTCGGGCTGGCGCAGGCCCTCGATCAGCCCCACCGGGTCGATCAGAAAGCTGCGGATAATTGATGGATACAGGCTCTTGTAGTCGAGCACCAGCACCGACTCATACAGCCCCGGTTGCGACTCCATGACGAAGCCGCCGGGGCTGGCTTGCGGCGGGTTGTCGCCCAGGTTCGGTGCGACAAAACCGCGGCGATGCATCAGCGGCATATACAGGTGCTCGAAGGCCGCCACCGAGCCGCCGTTGCGGTCGGCAGGCAGGCCGGTAACTGTGGCGCGCTCCAGCAGGAAGTCGAGGATCGCGGTTTTGCCGAAGATCCGCGTGACCAGCTCGCAGTCGCGCAGGTTGTAGCGCGCCAGGGCCGGTTTGTCCTCGCGGAACATGCGGTCGATTTCGTCCATGCGCTGGTAGGGCGTGGAGATATCCTTGCCTTCGCCGAGCAGGCTTTGCGCGACATTTTCCAGGCTGAAGGAGGGGAAGCTCCAGGTCGCCGAACGCAGCGCCTCGATGCCGTCGATAATCAAGCGGCCGGCGGCATCGGCAAAAAAGTGACCGTTGCGGCTGCCATGTTCGCGCCACTGCATTTCGCTGCCATCGCGGCCCAAACGCAGGGGGATGGCCAGGCTGCGCGCGTGTTCGTGCAGCACGCGCAGGTCGAACTGCACCAGGTTCCAGCCGATGATGGCGTCGGGGTCATGCTGCGCCATCCACTCATTCAGGCGTTCGAGCAACTGGCCACGGCTGGCACAGTATTCCAGCTGGAAATCCACCGCCGGCGGCTGTTCCGGCGTGCGGCCGAGCATATACACGTTGCGCTGGCCGCATCCTTCAATGGCGATGGAATACAACTCACCAAAGGCGTTGGTTTCGATATCCAGCGAGGCCAGCTTGAGGGGCGGCCGGTAATCCGTGCAGGGCTTGATCTGCGCATCCAGCAGCAGGACTGGATTCGTCGCATCGGGCGTGCCGGTAAACAGCACGGGTGCGGTGATAAAGCGCTCCATCAGATAGCGCTCGGGCGGACGTACGTCGGCCTCGTACACGTCCAGGCCGGCGCGGCGCAGCTGTTTGTCGAGGTCCATCAAGGTGCGGTGCTGTTGACAATACAGGCCGAGCACCGGGCGCAGGTGAAAGTCCTTGAGGCCCAGCGGCCGCAACTCGACGCCGCGCTCGTTGTTCAGCAGCGCTTCGGCCTGCTCGCGCTGCTGTGCCGGAATAAAGGCCACCGAGGTTTGCAGCGGCAGGCGCAGCAGGCGCGGGCCGCTGTCGGTGGCCAGCCAGAACTCCACCTGCGTCCCTGCCGGCGTATCACGCCAGTGTCGGGTCAGCAGAAAGCCCTGTTGTAAGTCCACCGCGCTGCTCTCACGTCATTTTTGATCGACCAATTCTACGCGGGCTTTTGTCTGTATGCCTATACAGTGTTTAGGCGGCTGCCAAGCGGGCACAGACAAATCCGGCTTTCCGGGTAAAATGCCCGCCCTGATTGACTGCCTGATGCCCACGCCATGTCCCTGCCTAAGCACCACCTCGAACTCCTGAGCCCGGCGCGCGATACCGCGATTGCCAAGGAAGCCATCCTGCACGGTGCCGATGCCGTGTATATCGGCGGGCCAGGCTTTGGGGCGCGGCACAACGCCAGTAACAGCGTGGCGGAGATTGCCGGGCTGGTGGAGTTTGCCCACCTGTTCCATGCGCGGGTGTTTGTCACCCTCAACACCATCCTCCATGAGGATGAACTGGAGCCGGCGCGGCAGATGATCTGGCAGTTGTACGAGGCTGGGATCGATGCGCTGATCGTGCAGGACATGGGCGTGATGGAGATGGACCTGCCGCCCATCGAGATCCACGCCAGTACCCAGTGCGATATCCGCACCCTGGAAAAAGCCCGCTTTCTCGACAACGCCGGCTTCTCCCAGCTGGTGTTGGCCCGCGAGCTGAACCTGCAGGAAATCAACAATATCTGCCGCAATGTCGATTCGGCGGTCGAGTTCTTTATCCACGGTGCGCTGTGTGTGGCGTTCTCCGGGCAGTGCAATATCTCCCATGCGCAGACCGGGCGCAGCGCCAACCGCGGCGACTGCTCCCAGGCCTGCCGCCTGCCGTACACCTTGAAGGACGATCAGGGCCGCGTGGTGGCCTTTGATAAGCACCTGCTGTCGATGAAGGACAACAACCAGACCGACAACCTGATCCATCTGGTGGATGCCGGCGTGCGCTCGTTCAAGATCGAAGGGCGCTACAAGGACATGAGCTACGTGAAGAACATCACCGCGCACTACCGCCGCGAGCTGGATGCCATTCTCGAACAACGCCCGCACCTGGAACGCGCCTCCAGTGGGCGCACCGAACACTTCTTCACCCCGGACACCGACAAGACCTTTCACCGCGGCAGCACCGACTATTTCGTCACCGACCGCAAGGTGGACATCGGCGCGTTCGACTCGCCGACCTTTACCGGGCTGACCGTGGGCGTGGTGGAGAAGGTCAACAAGCGCGACCTGATCGCCGTCACCGACACGCCGCTGTCCAACGGCGATGGCCTGAACGTGCTGATCAAACGGGAAGTGGTGGGCTTTCGCGCCAATATCGCCGAGCTGAAAGGTGAATTCGAGGAGGAGGGCGAGAAGCGCTACCGCTACCGCGTCGAGCCCAACGAGATGCCCGAGGCCATGCACCGCGTGCGTCCGCTGCATCCGCTCAATCGCAACCTCGATCACAACTGGCAGCAGGCGTTGCAGAAGACCTCATCCGAGCGGCGTATCGCGGTCAGCTGGCAGCTCAGCTTGCGCGGCGAGCAGCTGCATCTGCGCGTCACCAGCGCTGACGGCATCAGCGCCAGCGTCAGCCTGGCCGGCCCCTTTGCCGCCGCCAAGGATGCCGAGCAGGCCCGCGAGCAACTGGCCGATGGCTTGAGCAAACTGGGCACCACCATCTATTACAGCGCCGGCGCGCAGATCGATTGCGAGGCCGTGCCCTTTATCCCCGGCTCGCAACTCAAGGCCCTGCGCCGCGAAGCCATTGAGGCCCTGACCCAGGCCCGCGTCGCCGCTCACCCGCGTGGCGGGCGCAAACCCGTCAGCGTACCGCCGCCGGTGTATCCGGAATCGCACCTGACCTTCCTCGCCAACGTCTACAACGACAAGGCCCGCACCTTCTACAAGCGTTACGGCGTGCAACTGATCGACGCCGCTTACGAGGCCCACGAAGAGTCGGGTGAAGTGCCGGTGATGATCACCAAGCACTGCCTGCGCTTCTCCTTCAACCTCTGCCCGAAACAGGCCAAGGGTGTTACCGGCGTGCGCACCAAAGTGTCGGACATGCAGCTGATCCATCAGGACGAAGTGCTGACCCTGAAGTTCGACTGCAAACCCTGCGAGATGCATATCATCGGCAAGATGAAGGGCCATATCCTCCATCAGCCACAGCCGGGCAGCGCCCAGAGCAAGGGCGGCGCGGTGGGCTATATCACCCCGGACGAGCTGCTTAAGACCATCAAGCGTTAATTACGACGCAGAGCCCGCGCCTAGGCCAGGCTGCCGCGCTAGCGGCTGGCTGGCTTGGCTCTTTGCCCCGTCAGAATCACCAGGGCGATGCCGCCGAGTATGGCCAGGGAGGCCAGGAGCAGGCGCAGGCTGAGGGGTTCGGCGAGCAGGACCACGCCGCCCAGGGCGGCGATCACCGGCACGCTGAGCTGCACGCTGGCGGCTGTAGTGGCTTTCAAAGCCGGCAGGGCGCTGTACCAGACGGCATAACCCAGCCCTGAGGCCAGCGCGCCCGAGGCGATGGCGTAGGCTATTCCGGCCCAGTGCTGCAGGGCGATATCGCCGAGTGTCGCGGTGCTGAGGATCAACGCAATGGGCACCGCCCGGAGGAAGTTGCCGGCGGTGACCTGCAGCGGATCGCCGGCACCTTTGCCGCGCAGCGAGTAGATGCCCCAGGCCATTCCCGCGCCCAGCATCAGCGCCGAGGCCAGTGGCGGCGGGGCGGAAAGCCCCGGCAGAAGCAGGCCGACCAGTCCGCCTATGGCCAGCAACAAGCCGCCGAGCTGGGGCAGCCGCAGGCGTTCGCCCCGGTACAGGCCGTATCCGATCATGGTGCTTTGCACCGCGCCAAACAGCAGCAGGGCTCCGGTAGCCGTCGACAGCTCGGTGTAGGCGAAGGAAAACCCGGCGGCGTAGGCAAACAGGGCCAGCGCCGATAGCCAGTTGCCGTTGCCAACCGCGTTGCCGGCGCGCAGGCGCACGATCAGCCAGAGCACCGCGGCTCCGGCGATCAGGCGAATGCTGGTAAAGCTGGCGGCATCGATGCTGCCGTCGGCCAGCGCTGCCCGGCACAGCAGGGAGTTGGCGGCGAAGGCGATCAAGGCGAGCGCCGTCATGCTGACAAGACGGGGGTATGACATGGGGTTTCCTTAGCCGATTCCCGGTGGTTGCCGAGGTTACCTTGCACTCGACAGTCGTGGGTGTCTTCCCGCCCCCTCTTTAGTCGCGTGCACCGCAGCCCCTCGCGCTCTGTCTCTTTACTGTTTGTCCTTGCCCAGCGAGCGATAGCTCGGCCACTGGCGCAGCAAGGTATCGACGAACTGCTCGGCCGCAGGCGACAGCGACGAGCCATGACGGCGCACCAAACCCAGGGTGCGGCTGATCACCGGGTCCACCAGGGGGCGCTGAACCAGTATCGGGTGGTCTTCGGCAGGCATCGCCAGGCTGGGCAGGGCCGCCACTCCCAGCCCGGCTTCGACCATACCCAGCGAAGTGGACAGATGCTGCACCTCGTAGAACCAGCTGGGCCGCCAATCCAGGTGGGCCAGGCCGTGGTCGAGCAGCACGCGGTTGCCGCTCAAGCGACCGACACCGATAAGGCGGTAATCACTGAGTTCGCGCCAGGCCACCTGAGGCTGTTCGGCCAGAGGATGGTCGCGGCGGCAAGCGAGCACGAAAGGCTCCTCGACCAGTGGGGTGAAGTCGATTTCCGCGCTCTGGCCGCTGAGCATGTTGATGCCGAAATCGGCCTCACCGCGTATCACGGCCTCCAGCCCCTCATGGGCACTGAGGTCGAGGATGCGGATGCGGATCTTCGGATACTGCAGGTTGAATTCGCGGATCACCGTCGGCAGGAAGTAGAACGCCGCCGTGGGGATGCAGGCCAGGGTCACCTGGCCGGACTGACGCTCGGCCAGTTCGCGGATGCCGAGGATCGAGCGCTCGAAGTCGTCCAGCAAACGCCTGGCCTTGGGCAGAAAGTCCCGGCCCACCGCGGTCAGGCTGACGCGTCGCGTGGTTCGGTCAAGCAACTGGGTGCCCAGCCCTTCCTCAAGCTTCTGCATGCGCCGGGTCAGTGCCGGCTGTGACAGGTGGATCGCGTCGGCGGCTTGGTGAAAATTACCGAATTCGGCAATTTTTACGAAGGCCCTGAGGTCCTGCAGCTCGTAATTCATGCGTTATACCTATTAATTGGCGTAATTCTTACCTTTCACAAATCGAGTCTGGCCGGCCAATCCCCTGACTCAGCTGTCGCGACCCTTTGTGAGTGGATTGTGCTGCCTGCATTAATGCGTGAAAAGCATTAATTGCGCAAATATATGCATTTTACAGATCAAACGAGGCTGCTCAATAATTCTTCAACGCAACAATAAACATATTTATTGCACCGGAGACATCATGCAGGCAATACCTTGTGTCCTTATGCGCGGCGGCACGTCCCGAGGCCCGGTTTTCCTGGCCAACCACCTGCCCAGCGATCCGGCTCTGCGCGACGAGTTGCTGCTCAAGCTCATGGGCTCGGGGCATGAGCTGGAAATCGATGGCATCGGCGGCGGCAGCCCACAGACGAGCAAGGTGGCGATTGTCAGCGCTTCCAGTCATCCGGATGCGGACGTCGATTACCTGTTCGTACAGGTGATGGTGGCGCAGCGCCGGGTCGATACGGCCCCCAATTGCGGCAATATGCTCTGCGCCATCGGGCCTTTCGCCATCGAGCATGGCCTGGTCAATGCCGCAGCACCGGTCACCCGGGTGCGCATTCGCAACGTCAACACCAATACCCTGATCGACTCCGAGGTGCTCACCCCCAACGGCCGCGTGCGCTATGAAGGCGATACCCGCATCGATGGGGTGCCCGGTACGGCAGCACCGATCAAGCTGACCTTTCTCGATGCCGCTGGCGCCAAGACCGGCCGCTTGCTGCCCACCGGCCAGGTGCGCGACCAGTTCGATGGCGTTGAGGTCACCTGCATCGACATGGCCATGCCGATGGTGCTGATGCATGCCGACGCGCTGGGCAAGACCGGCTACGAAAGCGCTGCCGAACTGGATGCCGATACGGCGTTGCTTGAGCGTCTGGAAAGCATCCGTCTGCAGGCCGGTCGCGCCATGGGCCTGGGCGACGTCTCGCAGATGGTCATTCCCAAGCCTGTATTGCTAGCGCCAGCCCGGCAGGGCGGCACCCTCAGTACCCGCTATTTCATGCCGCACAACTGCCACCGCTCGCTGGCCGCCACTGGTGCCATCGGCCTGGCCAGCGCCTGCGCGTTACCCGGCAGCGTGGCCCACGATCTGGCCCCGATCAGCGGCGCGGCCCTGGTCAGCCTGGAGCATCCCGGCGGGCAGATTGCCGTTTCCCTCGAGCCTGGTGACGCCGAGAACCCGGAAAAGATTCGCGCCTCACTGATTCGTACGGCCCGCCGCCTGTTCGCCGGCGATGTGTACGTGGCCAGCCCGCGCCGCTAGCCCAGGCCGCCCCCACAATCGATCCGCGCCCCGGCGAGGGTCACCACCCGCAACGGAGAATATCGATGCGTTTCCATAAAAATAAGATCACCCTCGTATTGACCGCCGCGCTAACGGCTGGCCTGACCCTGCCGCTCAGCGCACTGGCTCTGGACACCAGCGGGCACTCCCTGGAACTGAAGGCGCGCGGTGTGCACTTCGATCGCGATTTCGAAACCGATAGCAGCGATCGCACACAGTCGGCGCTGGGCTTGCAGCTCAACTACGAGTCGCCCTATTTCTCCGATGTGATCGGCGTCGGCATCTCCGGTTACAGCGTCAACAAGCTGGATAACAGCGGCAGGAATACCTCCGACGTACTTTCGGTCGACAATAACGGCGAGCTACATGACTCCTTCGGCCAGATAGCCCAGGCCTTCGTCAAGCTCAAGTACCAGGATCTGGCCACTGCCAAACTTGGCCGCCAGTTGCACAAGTCCATGCTGCTTTCCAGTTCGGGCAGCCGCGCTGTGCCGAACACTTTCTCGGGCGGCAGCTTCCAGGTCATCCCGATCAAAGGCCTGAGCCTGTATGGAGCGCGCTATAGCGAATGGTCGTCGCGCTCAGACAGCTCCTTCGAGGAATTCAAGACCGACAACTCTGCCGATGGTGCCATCGATTACATCGACAACGTAGGCGTCAGCTATGCGACTGGACCATTCAGCATCAACCTGGAGCACCTACGTGCGCAGGACTTCCTGAAAAAGACCGGTCTGGTCGCCTCCTACAATTTCACCCTGGGCAACCAGTCCAGCCTCAAGCTGACCGGTGGTATTCACACCTCGAGCGATGACGGCAAGCTCTTCGTCACCGGCTCCGAAAGCGCCGAGTTGGACGACGAGGACGTACTGGGCGCAATCAATGGCGTGACCGACAGCGACAACGACGGCCAGGGCATTTATCTTGCCGCCAACTGGAAGCTGGGCAACGTGGAGCTGGGCGCAGCAGTGGCGAAATTTGACGGCGCGTGGATCGAGGACAATTTCGCCGGCGACCATGGCACCAACCCATTCCCGACCGGCGGGGTGCTGGCAGACTTCAGCAACGACAACGAGCAGGTGTGGATGCTCTCTGCGGGCTACGACTGGAAAGACTACGTCACCGGTCTGAAGACCGTTGTCAGCTACAAGGACGGCAGCGACGCCAAGAACAGCGCCAACGCCGCCCTCGGCGAAGCCGACGAGAACGAACTGGCCTTCGACCTGACCTATCAGGTGCCCGCGATCAAGGGCCTGGCGGTTCGTTACACCTACCTCGACTACCACTCAGACAAAACCGGCCGCCTGGATGGCGTGAAGGAAGACGATACCGACCACCGTTTCTATGTCGATTACACCTATCGCTTCTTCTGATCGAGACCGTCTGAAACCAGGCTCCTGGCTGGGAGCCGACAAACGTCACTTGACTCCCAGCCCAATCGTGGCGTGCTGGTAACACTGCGCCCAACTCCTGCAAACAAATCCAAAAACAGGAACGCAACCATGAAACCAATCACCCTCAGCAAACTCCTGCCCCTCGCCTGCGCCCTGATGCTGGGCAGCCTTAACGCTCAGGCCAGCGAACCGCCGCGCCCCGAGTGCATCGCCCCGAGCAAGCCCGGCGGTGGCTTCGACATGACCTGTAAGCTGGCCCAGGCCGGCCTCAAGGATCACGACTTGCTCAAGTCACCGATGCGCGTCACCTACATGCCAGGCGGCATCGGTGCGGTGGCCTATAACGCCATCGCGGCCAATCGCCGCAACGAGCCGGGTACCCTGATCGCCTTCTCCGGTGCCTCGCTGCTCAATCTGGCCTTGGGCAAGTACGGTCGCTACGACGAAAACTCAGTGCAGTGGCTGACCACTATCGGCACCGACTACGGCACCCTGGCCGTGCGCGAAGATTCGCCGTTCAAGACCCTCGACGATGTGATCCAGGCGCTGAAGAAAGACCCCAAGAGCATTACCGTCGGCGGCGGTGGCAGCATCGGTGGCCAAGGTTGGGCGAAGATTGCCCTGCTGGCCAAGGCCGCTGGGGTCGATCCCCGCGAACTGCGCTATGCAGCCTTCGAAGGTGGCTCCGAGCATTACATGGCATTGATGGGCAAGCACGTCGATCTGGTGACCGGCAGTGCCAGCGAAATCCGTGCGCAGCGCGGCAACAAGATCCGCGCCCTGGTGGTCTACAGCGAGGAGCGCCTGCCGGGTGAACTGGCATCGGTTCCCACCGCCAAGGAGCAAGGCTATGACATTCAATGGCCGTTGATCCGTGGCTATTACATGGGGCCGGACGTGAAGCAAGAAGACCTCGACTGGTGGAAAGCGGCCTTCGCCAAGCTGCAGAACTCCGAGGAGTTCCAGCAGTACCTGCAAGATCGCGATGTGCTCCCGCTGAATGTCACTGGCCAGGCGCTGAACGACCTGGTGAAGAAGCAGGTTGAGGATTATCGCAAG
>JBFJZW010000064.1:0-17897 GCA_041621875.1 Pseudomonas sp.
CCGCTGCTGTGCAACATGCCGGCCGCCGACCCGCAGCAGGCCGACTCGCCTGAGCGCAAGCCGACGCTGCAGGCCTTTGCCGGCCTGCCCATCCATGCCAACGGTCAACGGGTCGGCATGCTCGGCCTGGCCAACCGGCCCGGCGGCTACGACCAGGCCTTTGTCGAGTTTCTGCAACCGCTGCTGGCCACCCTCGGCCAGTTGATCGAGGCTCTGCGCCGCGATATCCAGCGCGAACAGGCCCAGCAAAGCCTGCAACGCCAGCAGGCCGCCCTGCGCGCGCTCAACGAGATCGCCGCCCTGCCGACCCTGAGCAGCCAGCAGCAGCTGCGCCAGGCCCTGCAGCTGGGTGCCGACTTCTACGCCGTGCCCCTGGCGATCATCAGCCAGATCGACGGCGAGGATTACCGGGTCATGGCCCAGGTCTCACCGCCGGGCGGCCTGGAAGATGGCCAGCGTTTCGCCCTCGGCGACACCTACTGCAGCATCGCCCTGCGCGGCGACGACGTGCTGGCCATCGAACAGATGGGCAAGTCGGCCCATGCCAGCCACCCCTGCTACCCCCTGTTCGCCCTGGAAACCTATATCGGTATCGCCATCAGCGTGGCCGGGCAACGCTTCGGCACCCTGGCGTTCTGCTCCCACGAAGCGCGGCAGAGTCCCTTCGACGAGGCCGATCGCGAATTTCTGCGCCTGTTCGGCCGCTGGGTCGGGGCCACCCTGGAACGACAGCAACAGGAGCAGGCGCGCCAGGTCCTGCTCGAACGCCTCGACGACGCCCAGCGCATCGCCCGCCTCGGCCACTGGGAGGCCAACCTGCAAAGCGGCGAGCTGTACTGGTCGGCCACCATCTACAGCATCTTCGGCTACGACCCGCAGCACTACCGGCCCAGCGTGGAGAACTTCAGACGCGCGCTGCACCCCGAGGATGTCGCCCTGGTCGATGCCAGCGAACAGCGGGTGGCGGCGGGTGGCGTGCACGACGTGGTGCACCGCATCATCCGCCCCGATGGCGAGGTGCGCTGGGTCCATGAACGGGCGCACCTGCGGCCCGACGAGCAGGGCCGCATGCTGCGTCTGGTCGGCACCGTGCAGGATGTCACCGAACAGGCCAGCGCCGAGGCGGCGATGAAGGCCCAGAGCGAACGCCTGGCGAGCATTATCGAAGGCACCCATATCGGCACCTGGGAATGGGACGTGCAAAGCGGGGCCACGGTGTTCAACGAGCGCTGGGCGCAGATCATCGGCTACCGCCTGGATGAACTGCTGCCCGGCGATTTCCAGCACTGGCAGCAACTGATCCACCCCGATGACCTGGCGCTGTCCAGCGAACGGCTGCAGGCGCATTTCCGCGGCGAAACGCCCTACTACGACTGCCAGTACCGTATCCGCCACAAGCACGGTCATTGGGTCTGGGTCCAGGACCGCGGCCGGGTCGAGCGCCGCGGCGAGGCCGGCCAGCCCTTGCTGATGTACGGCACCCATGCCGATATCAGCCAGACCAAGCAGCGCGAAGAAGAGATCCGCCAGGCCCGCACCTTCCTCCAGGCGATACTCGACTCGGCCACCGGGGTGAGCATTATCGCCACCGACACCGCCGGCCAGATCAGCCTGTTCAATAGCGGGGCCGAGCGCCTGCTGGGTTATAGCGCCGCGGAGATGGTCGGGCGCAGCAGCCCGGCGACCTTCCACCTGACCAGCGAAATCGAGGCGCGCGGCGTCGCCCTGAGCCAACACAGCGACACGCCCGTCGAAGGCTTCGAGGTCTTTGTCCACAATGCCCGCAGCGGCGAGCCGGAAACCCGCCAGTGGACCTATGTGTGCAAGGACGGCAGCCAGCGGCGGGTCAACCTGACGGTCAGCGCCATCTTCGATAACGACCGCAGCATCAGCGGCTTCCTCGGCATTGCCAGCGACATCACCGAGCTGCAACAGACCACCCGCGCCCTGCAGAAGAGCGAAAGCCGCTTTCGCGGCCTGGTGGCCAACCTGCCGGGCGCGGTCTATCGCTGCGACAACGATGCCGACTGGACCATGCGCTATATGAGCGACGAGGTGCTGAACCTGACCGGCTATCCGGCCAGCGACTTTATCGACAACCGCCGGCGCAGCTTTGCCAGCGTGATTCACCCGGACGACCTGCCCATCACCTACCAGGCCCACGAGGCCATTGCCAGCCAGCGGAGCTTCGAGCTGACCTATCGCCTGCAGCATGCCGCTGGCCACAGCGTCTGGGTGCGGGAAAAGGGCCGGGCCGAATACACCCCCGACGGCAGGCCGCTGTGGATTTCCGGGTTTATCTGGGACATCAGCGACCGCAAGGCCGTGGAGGATGCCCTCAGCGTCAGCCAGCAGCGCTTCAGCAGCGCCTTCAGTACCGCGCCCCAGGGCATGGCCCTGGTGTCCCCGCAAGGGCAGTGGCTGGAGGTCAACGACGAACTGTGCCGGATGCTCGGCTACAGCCGCGACGAACTGCTGCAACTCGACTTCCAGAGCCTCACCCACCCCGACGACCTGCAAAACGATCTGCACAGCCTAGAAGAACTGCTGGCCGGGCGGATCAGCGCCTACCAGCTGGAAAAGCGTTACCTGGACCGCCAGGGCCGCGCCCTCTGGGTGCTGCTGAGTGTCGCCCTGGTGCGCGACAGCCAGGGCCAGCCGGTGCATTTCGTCGTGCAGATCCAGGACTTCAGCGAGCGGGTCGAGGCCGAACGGGCGATTCGCGAACGCGAGGACTACCTGCGCACCCTGCTCGACAACGTGCTCGACGCCATCGTCACCATCGACCAGCAGGGCACGATCGAAACCTTCAACCACGCCGCCGAACGGATTTTCGGCTACCGCCTGGCCGAAGTCAGCGGGCGCAACGTCAAGCTGCTGATGCCCGAGCCGGAGCGCTCGGCCCACGATGGCTACCTGGCCCGCTACCGCCAGACCAATGAGGCCCGCCTGATCGGTACGGTGCGCGAGCTTACCGGCCGGCGCCGCAGCGGCGAACTGTTCGACATCGAGCTGGCCGTCTCGCAGATCAGCCACCAGGGCCAGCGCCGCTTTATCGCGGTGATCCGCGATATCAGCGAGCGCAAGCGCATCGAACAGATGAAGAACGAATTTATCTCCACCGTCAGCCACGAACTGCGCACCCCGCTCACCGCCATCGCCGGCTCCCTCGGGCTGATCAACGGCGGCGTACTGGGCGAAGTACCGGCGACCATGCAGCAGATGCTGCACATCGCCCAGGACAACAGCCAGCGCCTCAGCGAGCTGATCAACGACCTGCTCGACATGGACAAGCTGGTCGCCGGCAAGATGAGCTTCGAGCTGCTCGAACAGCCCCTGCAACCCCTGCTGGAACAGGCCGTGGCGCAGAATCAGCCCTATGCCAGCCAGTACCAGGTGCACCTGCAGCTACACGAAGCGGACGCCGCCGACTGGGTCCGGGTCGACGGCCAACGCCTGGCCCAGGTGCTGGCCAACCTGCTGTCGAATGCCGCCAAGTTTTCCCCCGCCGGGCAGAGTGTGGAAATCGCCGTACAACGCCGCGGCGACTGCCTGCGCGTGAGCGTCTGCGACCACGGCCCCGGCATCGCCGAGGCCTTCAAGGCGCAGATCTTCGGCAAGTTCTCCCAGGCCGACGCCAGCGACACCCGACGCAAGGGCGGCACCGGCCTGGGTCTGGCCATCAGCAAGCAACTGATCGAACACATGAACGGGCGGATCGGCTTCGACTCGGTGCCCGGCCAGGGCGCGACCTTCTGGTTCGAGCTGCCCCGGGTGCCGCCGCAATGAGCGCAGGTCACAGCCCGCGCGGGCACTCGCGGCGGCGCAACCTGCTCAACTGGACCATCAGCCTGGGCTTGCTGCTGCTCCTCGGTCTGGGGGTCGAACTCTTGCTGCTGCAGTACAACCTGCGCCAGGAACAAGCCGATCAGCAGCGCCTCAGCGCCCATGCCGGGGAGATTCGGGCGGTGCTGCTGGCCGAACTCAATGCCACCCTGCACCTGGCCACCGGCCTGGCATCCTATATCCCGGCCAAACGCGGGCAGATCGACCCACAGGAACTGCAACCCTGGCTCGAAGGCCTGTTCCGCCAGGGCCGGCATATTCGCAATATCGGCCTGGCACCGGACAACCGCATCAGCTTTATCTACCCGCTACTCGGCAACGAGGCGGCCCTCGGCCTCTACTACCCCGATCACCCCAAGCAGTGGCCCACGGTACGGCGCATCATCGACAGCCGCCGGCCCATGCTCGATGGCCCGCTGCCCCTGGTACAGGGGGGCCGCGGGCTGATCTACCGCATCCCGGTGTATCTCGACGAGACGCATTACTGGGGCCTGATCAGCACCGTGATCGACTATGACCGCCTGTACTCCGAAGCCGCCGAAGTCGCCCTGCAGCGCGGCATCGCCATCAACCTGCGGCCGGCCGACCCGACGGCCGGCGCGGCGCAGTCAACGGCGGCGCGCGACAGCACCCTGGTGCGCCTGCCAGTGACCCTGGCCGGAGCCAACTGGCAGCTCGAGGCCCGCGACCTCCACCCGTCCCGCCCCTTGCCCGCCTGGCTGCGCCTGCTCGGCTGGAGCCTGGCGAGCGGCTGCGCGGCGCTGATCGGCCTGGCCCTGCACACCCAGCACCGCCAGGCCGTGTTGCTGCTGGCGCTCAACCAGAGCCAGCGGCAGTTCCTCCAGGCGTTCGACATGACGCCCCAGGGGCTCGCCCTGCTCGATGCCCAGGGCCGCCTGCTGGCCTGCAACCAGGCGCTCTGCCAACTGCTGCAGCGCCGTGCGGACAGCCTGCTGCTGCAGCCCCTGGAGCAGTTCTGCGCGCAGTCGCAACAGCCGCTGCTGCAGGCGCAGCTGCTGGCAACCGTGCCGGGGCAGAACCGCAGCTGGACCCAGACCCTGCTCGACGCCAGCGGCCAGGCCATCGATGTGCAGCTCAGCGCTGCCGTACTCGGCAGCGCCCGGGACGCCACGCCCGTGCGCATCCTGCATATTCAGGACATCCGCGAGAGCAAGCGCCTGGAACGCCTGCAGCGCGAGTTCACCTCGAGCGTCAGCCACGAACTGCGCACCCCGCTCACCGCCATCAGCGGGGCCCTGGGCCTGATCAATGGCGGCGCGGTGGGCGAAGTGCCGGCGGCCATGCAGCAGATGCTGCGCATCGCCCAGGACAACAGCCTGCGTCTGCAAGAGCTGATCAACGACCTGCTCGACATGGACAAACTACTGGCCGGCAAGATGCGCTTCGAGCTTCGCCCACAGCCCCTCTGGCCCTTGCTGGAAAAGGCCGTCGCGCATAACCAGCCCTATGCCGAGCAGCACCAGGTACGGCTGCAGCTACTCGGCGCGCCCTGCGGGATTCAGGTTCAGGTTGACGAGCAGCGCCTGGCTCAGGTGTTAGCCAACCTGCTATCGAATGCCGCCAAGTTTTCCCCCGCCGGGGCCTCGGTCACGGTGGCCGCCCAGCAGCGGGACGGGAAGGTGCAGATCAGCGTAAGCGATCAAGGGCCGGGCATCGCGGAAGAGTTCAGGCCGCGCCTGTTCAGCAAGTTTTCCCAGGCCGACGCCACCGACACCCGACGCAAAGGCGGCACCGGTCTGGGCCTGGCCATCAGCAAGGCATTGATCGAACGCATGCACGGCCAGATCGGCGTCGACTCAAGCCCGGGCCTGGGCAGCACATTCTGGGTCGAATTACCTGTGATAGAAGGTCAAACAGCATGAGCAGACTGCCGCTGCTGCGCCAATTGCTGACCCACACCCGGATGTTGCCGCTCCTGGTTCTGCTCTGCAGCCTAACGGCCACCCTGGCGGCCTGGCATGGCCTGCGGCAAACCCAGCAAAGAGCTGCCGAGCAGCATTTTCAGCAACTGAGCCATGAGGTGCTGGAGGCCATCGAAAAGCGCATGGAAAACCACCGGCAGATCCTCCTCGGTGGCGCAGGCCTGTTCGATGCCAGCCAAGAGGTCAGCCGAGACGAATGGCGGCGCTATGTAAAACGCCTGGAACTGGATGCCAACTACCCCGGCATCCAGGGGGTGGGCTTCGCCCAGGTGATCCGTCCCCAGGAACTGAGCGCCTTCGAGGCCAAGGTGCGCCTGAACGGCTATCCGAATTTTGTCGTGCGCCCGCCGGGGGCGCGCGAACTGTATAGCGCCATTCTCTATCTGGAACCCTTCAGCGGCCGCAATCTGGCGGCCTTTGGCTACGACATGTACTCGGAGCCCGTGCGCCGGGCCGCCATGCTCGAGGCCGCGCGTAGCGGCATGAGCACCCTGAGCGGCAAGGTCACACTGGTGCAGGAAACCCACGGAGACGTCCAGGCCGGCCTGCTGCTGTACCTGCCCATCTATGACCCACAACTGCCGCAGGCCACCCCGGAACAGCGTCTGCAGGCATTGCGCGGCTTCGTTTACAGCCCGTTCCGGGTGAACGACTTGATGCGCGGCATACTGGATGGCCATCGGCTGCAGATTGACTTCGCCCTGTTCGCCGGGCCGAAGAGCCTTGAAGAGCAACGCCTGTACCTCAGCAACGAGCGCGTCAACCTCGAACAGCCCGCCACCTTACAACTGCCACTGCAGCTGCTCGGCCAGACCTGGACACTCGGCTTCTACCCTCAGCCGGGCTTTGATCAAGGCTTTCAGCAAGGCCAGATGAACCTGCTCATACTCGGCATGACCATCAGCCTGCTGCTGTACTTCCTAACCCGCAGCCTGGCCCTGGGCCAGCAGCAGGCCCTGAGCCTGGCCCAGGGCATGACCGCCAAACTGCGCGAGCAAGAGACCGAGTTACGCCTCAGCGAGGAACGCCTGCACCTGGTACTCCGCGGCGGCTATGACGGCTGGTGGGATCAGGACCTGACCACCTCGCGCTTCTTTGCCTCGGCGCAAGCCTGGCAACTGCTGGGCTACTCTGCGGACAGCCGCGAAGACCAGCCGAAAAGCTGGAAAGAGCTGGTACACCCCGACGATCTCAAGGCCTTGCAAGAGCATTTGCAGCCCCCGCCCGGGGTTGTGGAACACTACATCAGCCATGAATGTCGCCTGCTGCGCCGCAACGGCCTGACCTTGCCCGTGCGGCTGCGAGCCCTGGTGCAGTGCTCGGCCCAAGGCGAGCCACTGCGGGTCAGCGGCACAGCCACGGACCTGAGCGAACAGAAGCGTATCGAACAACTGAAAGGCGACTTCGTCTCCACCGTCAGCCATGAACTGCGCACCCCCCTGACCTCGATTGCCGGTGCCCTCGGCCTGATCAACGGAGGGGCCATGGGCAAGGTACCGGACGGCATGCGCCCCATGCTCGATATTGCCCAACAGAACAGCCTGCGCCTGAGTCGCTTGATCAACGACCTGCTGGACATGGACAAACTGGCGGCCGGCAAGCTGGCCTTCAACCTCACCGAGCTCGAACTTGTCGAGCAGCTGCAGGAGTGCCTGCTCAGCAACCAGGCCTATGCCGCGCAGCATCGGGTCGAACTGAAACTCGATAGTGCGCTACCGCTGCGCATCCGTGCCGACGCCTTGCGCTTGCAGCAGGTACTGGCCAATTTCCTCTCCAACGCCATCAAGTTCTCCGCCCCCGGCAGCCAGGTCCGCCTGCACGGCACCCTGCATCATGGCCGCGTGCGGATCGGCGTCAGCGACCAAGGCCCGGGAATCGCCGAAGCATTTCGCGCCCATATCTTCGAGAAGTTTTCCCAGGCTGACAGCGGCGACCAGCGTCAGAAAGGCGGGACCGGCCTGGGTTTGGCGATCAGTAAAGAGCTGATCGAGCACATGGGTGGGCAGATTGGCTTCGACTCTGCCGAGGGCTGCGGCAGCACCTTCTGGTTCGAACTGCCGCTACTCGACGCCCCCCCAGCCGATCTACATCCCGAACGCCAGCAGCCTGCCATTCTGGTCGTGGAAAGCGACCCGGAGAGCTCGCACCTGCTGCAATCGCTGCTGCAGCGTGCAGGTTATCGCGTGCTACTGGCCGGCAGCCTCGCACAAGCCCGTGCGCTGCTGCTCAGCGAGCGCATCGCGGCAATAACCCTCGACCCGTACCTACCCGACGGTGACGGCCTGCAACTGATCCAGGAGTTGCGCGATGATCCGGCGCGCCATCAACTGCCGGTCCTGGTGATTGCCACCAGCAGCCACCAGGGACGGCTCAGCCTGCTCGGCGGACTCCAGGCGATCGCCTGGCTGGACAAGCCGATCGATCCGCAGCGCTTGCTGGCCAGCCTGCAACAGGCGCTCAAGGGCCTCCCCGACAAGCCGCGAGTCCTGCATATCGAGGACGACGCCGACCTGCGTCAGGTGATCGCCGAACAGGCTCGCAACCTGGCCGACTTTATTCCCGCCAACAACCTTGCCCAGGCTCGCGAACTCCTCGAAAAAGGTGGGCTAGACTTGATTCTGCTGGACTTGAGCCTGCCTGATGGCAACGGCCTGGAGTTGCTCGAGGATATCCAGCGCTTGCATCCCGGCCTGCCGGTGGTGGTACTGTCCTCCTCGGAACTGTCCAGCAAGCAGCTCAGCCTGGTGGCAGCGACACTGGCCAAGTCACGTACCGACACACAGCACTTTCTGAATGTTCTAGCTCGCTTGCTGCCTGCCAAGGAGAATCACCATGCCTGAACTCAAGCGCATCCTGCATGTCGAGGATGACCCCTCGATCCAGGCAGTGGCCCGCGTCGCCCTGGAAGCCGTAGGCGGGTTTCAAGTACTGAGCTGCTGCAGCGGTCAGGATGCCCTCGATCAGGTGCAGGGCTTCGCCCCCGACTTTATCCTGCTGGATGTGATGATGCCGGGGATGGATGGGCCGCAGACCCTGGACAAAATCCGCCAGCTGGTGGACATCGGACAGATCCCGGTGGTGTTTATGACCGCCAAGGTCCAGCCCAGCGAAATCGAGCACTACCGCAGCCTGGGAGCCCGCGATGTGATCGTCAAACCCTTCGATCCCATGCAGCTGTCGACACAGATCCGCGCCATCTGGGACAGGGTCAATGGATAAACGCCAACAGCAACTGCAACAGCTGCAGGCCCACCTGCAGCAGCTCGGCGAGCAATTCGCCCAACGCCTGCAACAGGAACTGCCCGAACTGGCCGACAAGGCACGGCAACTGCTGCAGGCCGACGATGCCGAGGGTCAGCAGCACCTCCTCGGCAGCCTGCGCGACCAGTTGCACAAGCTGGCCGGCAGCGCCGGCACCTTCGGCTTCGACGAGCTGGGCCAACGCGCCCGCGAGTTGGAGCTGCAAACCCAGCAGTGGCTGAGCAGCCTGCAGTTACAGCGGCAGGGCCTACAGGCCTTTGTCCAGGAACTGCAGCAACTGGCCAGCGCCCCTCCGCAGCCGGCCACGGCCAACCCGGCGACCCCGGTCAGCAACACACTGAGCAAGGGGCCGCGTAATGAAAGCGCCTACCGCATCTATATCCTCGAAGACCAGGCCAAGGTCGGCGAGACCATCCGCCTGACCCTCAATACCTTCGGCTATGAGGCCCGGCACTTTCTCACGCCAGCGGAACTGGATACGGCCCTGGCCGAGCGCCGACCCGACGCCCTGATCGTCGACGTCAACCTGGGCCGCAGCCAGCAGAGTGGCCTGGACTACGCCGCTGCCCTGCAAAAGCGCCTGGAGGAGCCCCTGCCGCTGCTGGTGATCACCACCCAGAATGACTTTCACACCCAGCTGCAGGCCGCGCAGATCGGGGCCATGGGCTTTTTCAGCAAGCCGGTGGACGTGGCCAAGCTGGAAAGCCGCCTGGAGCGTTGCTTTGCCCAACAGAACGGCGAACCCTACCGGGTGCTGATCGTTGACGACGACCATGACCTGTCCAGCCGCTACAGCCTGGTGCTGCGTGGTGCCGACATGCTGGTGGAGGTGGTCAACGACCCGCAGCAGCTGTTCGAGGCCATGACCCGCTTCAACCCGGAGGTGCTGCTGCTGGACGTCAATATGCCCGGCTGTTCCGGCCCGGAACTGGCGCAGATGGTGCGTTTCAACGATGACTGGCTGCGCGTGCCGATTATCTACCTCTCGGCGGAAACCGATATCGCCCGGCAGATGAGCGCCCTGATCAAGGCCGGCGACGACTTCATCACCAAACCGATCTCCGACAACAGCCTGATCACCACGGTATTCGCCCGCGCCCAGCGCGCCCGCCTGCTGAGTAATGCGCTGTCGCGCGACAGCCTGACCGGTCTGCTCAAGCACGCCGACATCAAGGAGCAGGTGGCCATCGAACAGGAGCGCGCCCTGCGCAGCGGCAAGGCCGCCAGCGTGGTCATGCTCGATATCGACCACTTCAAGCAGGTCAACGACAGCCATGGCCATGCGGTCGGCGACAGCGTCATCCGCGCCCTGGCCAACCTCTTGCGCCAGCGCCTGCGGCGCATCGACAGCCTCGGCCGCTACGGCGGCGAGGAATTCCTCGCGGTGCTGCCGGACTGCAGCGGCGAGCAGGCCGTGCGCATCGTCGATGAAATCCGCCAGCAGTTCTCCGCCATCCGCTTCGCTGGCGAACACGACGAGTTCAGCGTGACCCTCAGCGCCGGCATCGCCTGCGCCCAGGGGCAAAGCCCGGACCAGCTGATGGAGCAGGCCGACCGCGCCCTGTACCTGGCCAAGCACAGCGGCCGCAATCAGGTGCGCCTGGCCGAATAACGGCTGCAACGCGGCCAGGTTCGGCGGCCCATGGCCCGGACGGCATCCGGATCAGCCCAATAGCCGCAACCCCAGCCCAGCCAGGGCGCAGGCCACAAGCACTTCGATCACCCCACGCTTGAAGCGCAGCAACGCCAGCGCCGCGGCCAGCGCCAGCAGTGCCGAGGGCCAGTCGAAGCGGCCGGCGAAACCCTCGGGCCAGAGCACGTGGTAGCCGAAGAACAGGGCCAGGTTGAAGATCACCCCGACCACCGCCGCGGTGATGGCGGTCAGCGGCGCGGTGAATTTCAGCTCGCCATGGGTCGACTCCACCAGCGGGCCGCCGGCGAGGATAAACAGGAAGGACGGCAGAAAGGTGAACCAGGTGACCAGCGCCGCTGCCACTGCGCCGCTGACAAAGCCCGAATCGCCACCGAATATCGGCTGCAGATAAGCCCCGACAAAGGCGACAAAGGCCACCACCATGATCAGCGGCCCCGGCGTGGTTTCGCCCAGGGCCAGGCCGTCGATCATCTGCGTCGGGGTCAGCCAGCCATAGTGACCGATGACCCCCTGGTAGACGTAGGGCAGCACCGCATAGGCCCCGCCGAAGGTCAGCAACGCCGCCTTGGTGAAGAACCAGGCCATCTGCGTCAGGGTGCCGTCCCAGCCGTACAGCGCGGTCAGCAGGCCCATGGGCAGCAACCATAGCAGCGCGCCAATCAGCAGCAGCCAGACCAGTCGGCCGGCGCGAAAACGCGTATGGGCGGCGGCCGGGCTGTCGTCGTCGAGCAGCGCCGGGCCGTAGGATTGCCGGGCCCCGCCATGGCCACCGCCCAGGCTGAATTGCTCCGGCAGCAGCCGCCCGCCGAGATAACCCAGCAGCGCCGCGGCGAGGACGATCAGCGGAAAGGGCAGATTGAGGGCAAAAATGGCGACAAAGGACGCCCCGGCAATGCCCCACAGCCAGTTGTTCTTCAAGGCCCGCGAACCGATGCGCCAGGCCGCCTGTATCACGATGGCGGTCACCGCCGGCTTGATCCCGTAGAAGATGCCCGCCACCAGAGGCACATCGCCGAAGGCGATATAGACCCAGGACAGGCCGATCAGGATAAACAGCGACGGCAGCACGAACAGCACCCCGGCGATCACCCCGCCCCAGGTGCGGTGCATCAGCCAGCCGATATAGGTGGCCAGTTGCTGCGCTTCCGGCCCCGGCAGCAACATGCAGTAATTCAGGGCATGCAGAAAACGCCGTTCGGACAGCCAGCGGCGCTTCTCCACCAGCTCCTGATGCATGATGGCGATCTGTCCAGCCGGGCCGCCGAAGCTGATCAGGCCGAGCTTGAGCCAGAAGCAGAAGGCCTCGAACAGGCTGACCGCTGGCGGGATTTTATCGGCGGATTGCGGGTCGGACATGGGTGCGGGCTCATCGAGATGGAAACGGCGGCGACACTATAACGCCGCACGTATGACACGCGCCCCGGCACCGTTGAAGCCGGCGCGCCGATTTGCGTATATCCTTGATCCAGAGTCCGGTTCCACTCCCTCAACCTGCCCGTGAAGCCTTCCGTGAATATCCGTCATTCGTTAGCAAACCTGCTGCTGATCTGCAGCTGCGTTGTCGTTGCATCGAACAGCCTTGCCGCCGACAAACCCCAGGAACTCGCCGCCGGCAGCGCCCTGGTGGTCGACCTGCAGACCAATCAAGTGCTCTATGAGCGCAATGCCGATGTGGTGGTTCCCATCGCCTCGGTCACCAAGCTGATGACCGCCATGGTCACCCTGGACGCCAAACTGCCGCTGGATCAGCAGTTGCCGATCATGATTCGCGACAACCCGGACATGCGCGGGGTGTTCTCCCGCGTGCGGGTGGGCAGCGAGCTGAGCCGCCGCGACATGTTGCTGCTGGCCCTGATGGCCTCGGAAAACCGCGCCGCGGCGAGCCTGGCGCACCACTATCCGGGCGGTCATACGGCCTTTGTCGCGGCCATGAACGCCAAGGCCCAGGCCCTGGGCATGCAGCACTCACGCTTTGCCGAACCGACCGGGCTGTCGGAACACAACGTCTCCAGCGCCCGCGACCTGGTGATACTGCTCAAGGCCGCACGGCAGTACCCGCTGATCGGCCAGTTCAGCACCACCTCGGAAAAGACCCAGGCGTTTCGCAAACCCAACTACAGCCTGGGCTTTCGCAACACCAACAACCTGGTGCGCAAGCCCGGCTGGAGCATTCAGCTGAGCAAGACCGGCTATACCGGCGAGGCCGGCCGCTGCCTGGTGATGAATACGGTCATGAAGCAGCGCCCGGTGGCGTTCGTGGTGCTCGATGCCTTCGGCAAATACACCCATATGGCCGACGCCAACCGCCTCAAGCGCTGGCTGGAGACCGGCAAGGTCACCGCCGTGCCGCCTGCGGCCATCAGCTACCGCGAGCAGAAACTGGCGCAGCGCCGACAGGCCGCGCAATAACCGCCGGGTCTCAGAGCTTGAGACCCAACAATGGCTGGCGCAGACCGAATACCAGGAAACGCGCCAGCTCGCTCAGCGGCAGGGCTTTGCTGATCAAGTAGCCCTGCACCTGATCGCAGCCGAACTGGCGCAACAGCGACAGCTGCTCGGCGTTTTCCACGCCCTCGCCGACCACCTGCAGATTGAGGTTGTGCGCCAGGTTGATCATCGCCCGCACCAGCTGGCGATTTTCCGCGCGCTCACCCATGCCGCCGACAAAGCTCTTGTCGATCTTCAGCAGGGTGATCGGCAGGTTGTTGAGGTGCACGAACGACGAGAAGCCGGTGCCGAAATCATCCAGGGAAAAGCGCACGCCCAGACGTGCGAGGGCCAGCATGGTCTGCTGCACCTGGTCGCTGCGGCGCATCACCGCGGTCTCGGTCAGCTCGAACTCCAGCCACTGCGCATCGACCCCACGCTCGTCGATCAGGCGACGCAGGGTCGGCAACAGCTGGCTGTCCTGAAACTGGCGGAATGACAGGTTGATCGCCATATGCAGCGCCGGCAGGCCGCGCCCGCGCAGCCATTGCATATCGCGCAGGGCACGGGAAATAACCCAGTAACCGAGCGGTACGATCAGCCCGCTCTCCTCGGCCAGGGGCACGAATTCGTTGGGATAGAGCAGGCCATGTTCACTGTGCCGCCAGCGCACCAGCGCCTCCAGGCCAACGATCCGCCCACTCTCCAGGCACAGCCGCGGCTGGTAGTGCAGCTCCAGTTCGTCGCGGCGCAGGGCGCGGCGCAACTCGCTTTCCTGGTCCGCCCGATTGCGCGCGCTGCGGTTGATCCGCTCGTCATAGAAATGGAAGGTGCAGCCCTGCTGGCTCTTGGCCTGCTGCATGGCGATATGCGCATGCCACATCAGTGGGTCGGCGGCACTGCCCGCCCGGGCGTGGGCCAGGCCCAGGCTGCAACCGATCAGCAGGCTCTCGCCGTCTACCCAGTAGGGTTCGGCCAGGACCTCGGTGACCCGTGCGGCCAGGCGCTCGGCGCGCTGCGGATCGCGCCGGGTGTCCAGCAGCAAGGCGAACTCGTCGCCACCCAGGCGCGCCAACTGGTCGCCGCCCTGCAGTTCGGCCTTGATCCGCGCCACCACTTGCAGAATCAGGCTGTCGCCGCCCTGGTAACCGAGGGCGTCGTTGGCATGCCGGAAGTTGTCCAGGTCCAGGTGGCCGAGCGTCACGCCGCGCCCCTCGCACTCGGCCAGGCGCGCCGCCAGCAGGGTCTGGAAACCCTGGCGGTTGGCAATCCCGGTCAGGGCGTCCTGCTCGGCCAGGCTCTGCAGGGCGTCCTGCAGCTGCTGGCGCTCGCCGGCGTAGCGCAGACAACGACGCAACCCGTCAGGCGTCAGGTGGCCCCGCACCAGCCAGTCGCAGACGCCCGAAGGGACCTCGGCCGGCTCGGCATCGAGCAGCAGGATCAGCGGCAATGGGCTGCCAGCCGCCGCCGGCAGACACGCGGGTGTACTCAGCAGGAAGGCCTGCCGCGGGTCCTCGAACAGGCTGCTGGCCACCGCCCAGGAAGGCGCGGTGATCACCGATACGCCCGGCCCCAGCTGCGCCAGACAGGCGTCCAGCTGGGCGGCCCAGTCGACGTCATCCGCCAGCAACAGCAAGCGCAACGGTTCTGACGGTGCGGACAAGCAACCTCCCCGGGATCAAATGGTAAATGCCAGGCCCCAAGGGCCGGCGCGAGCCACTGCGGCGCGGTGAAATTGACGGCGCAAGCCGCATGGGCGCGCAGGCCAGCCATGATGGCAGCGCAACAGCTCCAGCGCAGCGGTCAAATTAACCAGGAGCCCAGTCTGCCGGCCAGCACCTTCGGCGCATCCTGTGAGCGGCATCATAAGTAGGGCGAGATATCGGCCATGGCCGTGGGGAAAAACAGGCGGGAATTGCGTGATGGCCTAGTGCAGCGCCACCATTCGCGCCGGAGTCTGCGCCCCGCGCTGGGCAAGGAAGCCCTCTAGCTCGCGCAATGGCAGCGCTTTGCTGATCAGATAGCCTTGCACCTGGTCGCAGCCGAACTGCTGCAACAGCTCGAGGTCTTCTTCGCTCTCCACCCCCTCGGCCACCACTTCCAGACCCAGGTTGCGCGCCAGATTGATCATGGCGTTGACCAACCGACACTGCTCGGGGCGCAGGTGCATGCCGCTGACAAAACTCTTGTCCAGCTTGAGCAGGGCGATCGGCAGGCTGGCCAGGTGCACGAAGGAAGAAAAACCCGTGCCGAAGTCATCCAGAGAGAAGCGCACCCCCAGCTCGCCCAGGGTCTGCATGGTATTGAGCACATAGTCGCTGCGCTGCATCACCGCGGTTTCCGTGAGTTCGAACTCCAGCCAGCGGGCATCCACCCCGGAGCCGGCAATCAGACGCTGCACCGTGGGCAGCAGCTGGCTGTCCTGAAACTGGCTGAACGACAGGTTGATCGCCATATGCAGGCTCAGGCCGCGCTCGCTCAGCCAGCGCGCATCATGCAGGGCACGGGCGATGACCCAGTAGCCGAGCGGCACGATCAGGCCGCTCTGCTCGGCCAGGGGAATAAAGTCCTGGGGGTAGAGCAGCCCCCGCTGGGGATGACGCCAACGCACCAGCCCCTCGAGTCCGACCACCTCGCCGCTGGTCAGGTCCAGACGCGGCTGGTAGAACAGTTCGAGTTCGTCGCGGCGCAGGGCGCGGCGCAACTCGGCCTCGATGTCGGCCAGGCTGCGGATGTCGCTGGACATGCGCTCGTCGTAGAGGTGGTGGGTACAGCCCTGGCGGCTCTTGGCCTGCTGCATGGCAATGTGGGCATGCCACAGCAGCGGATCGGCATCCTCGCCGGCGCGGCTATACGCCAGGCCCAGGCTGCACCCCAGCGACAGGCTCTCGCCCTGCAACCAGTAGGGCTCGCCCAGCGACTCCATCAGCGCCCGCACCACGGCATCGACCCGCGTCGGCGCTTCGCTGATATCCAGCAGCAAGGCGAACTCGTCACCGCCGATACGGCCCAGCACATCACGCGCCCCCAGCACCTCTTGCAGACGCTGCACCACCTGCTGGATCAGCTCGTCGCCGGCCCGATGGCCGAGGCTGTCATTGGCATGGTTGAAATTGTCCAGATCCAGATAACCGAGCAGCAGGCCACGACCACGGTTGGCCTGCAGGCGTTTGTGCAACAGCGCCTGGAAGCCCTGGCGATTGGGGATACCGGTCAGCGGGTCCTGCTTGGCCAGGCGCTGCAAGGTCAGCAATTGCTGGCTGTAATGCAGGCAGCGGCGCAAGACCTCGCCATTCAGGCTGTCGCGCGCCAGCCAGTCACAGATATCGGCGGGCAACTGGCTCGGCGCACTGTCGAGCAGCAGGATAGGTGGCAGCGGGCATTGGCTGGCGGTGGGCAGGCATTCCGGGGTGGCGAACACCAGATCGGGCAAGCGGCCCTGGTAAAGGCTCTGCGCATCACTCCAACTGCTGGCGGCAAACAGCCAGACAGGTTCGTCCTGTTCGGCCAGCAGCCTGTCCAGCAACACCACCCAATGGGCTTCGGTCGTCAGGATCAGCAGTCGCGAGAAATCGGTTTGGCAGGACACACGGCCTCCAGCGCTCGCTATTTAATAAACTACTTTAAGTTATAGACGCACTTACCTAATACCTTGCAATAATTTTTTTGTACAGCCTGTTTTATCGAGCACTCGTCGGTGACCGCTCAGCAGCCCTGCGCAACCCTGATAGAATCGCCAACCTTTTCTCCAGTTCATTTCGCCATGTCCCGACTCAACCCCCGGCAACAAGAAGCCGTGAACTACGTCGGCGGCCCTCTTTTGGTGCTCGCCGGCGCAGGTTCCGGCAAGACCAGCGTGATTACCCGCAAGATCGCCCACCTGGTGCAGAACTGCGGTATCCAGGCCCGCCATATCGTCGCCATGACCTTTACCAACAAGGCCGCGCGCGAGATGAAGGAACGCGTTAGCAGCCTGCTCAAGGGCCCCGAGGCCCGCGGCCTGACGGTATCGACCTTCCATAACCTGGGGATGAACATCATCCGCAAGGAATACGCGCGCCTGGGCTACAAGCCGGGTTTCTCGATCTTCGATGACGGCGATATCAAGGCGCTGCTCACCGACATCATGCAGAAGGAATATGCCGGTGATGACGGTGCGGACGAGATCAAGAACTACATCGACAGCTGGAAGAATGACCTGATCCTGCCTGAGCAGGCACTGGCAGACGCGCGCAACCCCAAGGAGCAGACCGCCGCCATCGTCTACCTGCACTACCAGCGCACCCTGCGCGCGTACAACGCAGTGGACTTCAACGACCTGATCCTGCTGCCGGTCATGCTGTTCCAGGAACACGCCGACATCCTGGAAAAATGGCAGAACCGCATCCGCTACCTGCTGGTCGACGAATACCAGGACACCAACGCCAGCCAGTACCTGCTGGTGAAGCTCTTGGTGGGCATGCGCAACCAGTTCACCGTGGTCGGCGACGACGACCAGTCGATCTACTCCTGGCGCGGTGCGCGCCCGGAAAACCTGATGCTGCTGAAAGAGGATTACCCCTCGCTGAAGGTGGTGATGCTGGAGCAGAACTACCGCTCCACCAGCCGCATCCTCAAGTGCGCCAACATCCTTATCGCCAACAACCCGCATGCCTTCGAGAAACAGCTGTGGAGCGAGATGGGCATGGGCGACGAGATCCGCGTGATCCGCTGCAAGAACGAAGACGCCGAGTGCGAGCGGGTGGCCCTGGAGATCCTCACCGAAC
>JBFJZW010000065.1:0-17868 GCA_041621875.1 Pseudomonas sp.
GACTAGAGCGAGAGTGAATTTATGAGCCTGAATCCTAGAGATGCAGTCATCGTCGACTTCGGTCGTACCCCGATGGGTCGTTCCAAGGGCGGCATGCATCGCAACACCCGTGCCGAAACCATGTCGGCCAACCTGATCAGCGGCGTACTGGCACGTAACACCAAGGTCGATCCGGCCGAAGTGGAAGACGTGATCTGGGGTTGCGTCAACCAGACCCTGGAGCAGGGCTGGAACATCGCGCGCATGGCGTCGCTGATGACCCAGATCCCGCATACCAGTGCCGGCCAGACCGTGAGCCGCCTGTGCGGTTCGTCCATGAGCGCTCTGCACACTGCCGTGCAGGCGATCCAGACCGGCAACGGTGACGTATTCGTCATCGGCGGTGTGGAGCACATGGGCCACGTTGGCATGATGCACGGCGTCGATCCAAACCCACACCTGTCGCTGTACGCGGCCAAGGCCTCGGGCATGATGGGTCTGACCGCCGAAATGCTGGGCAAGATGCACGGCATCAGCCGCGAGCAGCAGGATGCCTTCGGTGAGCGTTCGCACCGTCTGGCCCACAAGGCCACCGTCGAAGGCAAGTTCAAGGATGAAATCATCCCGATGCAAGGCTACGACGAGAACGGCTTCCTGAAAGTCTTCGACTACGACGAAACCATTCGTCCGGAGACCACCCTGGAAAGCCTGGCGGCCCTGAAGCCTGCGTTCAACCCGAAAGGCGGCACCGTGACTGCGGGTACGTCCTCGCAGATCACCGATGGCGCTTCCTGCATGATCGTCATGAGCGCCCAGCGCGCCCAGGATCTGGGCATCCAGCCAATGGCGGTGGTTCGCGCCATGGCTGTGGCCGGTGTCGATCCGGCGATCATGGGTTACGGTCCGGTACCCTCGACTCAGAAAGCCCTCAAGCGTGCTGGTCTGACCATCAACGACATCGACTTCTTCGAGCTCAACGAAGCCTTCGCCGCCCAGGCCCTGCCTGTGCTGAAGGACCTGAAAGTGCTCGACAAGATGGAAGAGAAGGTCAACCTGCACGGCGGCGCGATCGCCCTGGGCCATCCGTTCGGTTGTTCCGGCGCACGTATCTCCGGTACCCTGCTCAACGTGATGAAGCAGAATGGTGGCACCTTCGGTGTGTCCACCATGTGCGTAGGTCTCGGCCAAGGCATCACCACCGTCTTCGAACGCCTCTAAGCTTCACGGGTGTAAGAGATGGAAAAACCGGGGCCAAGTGCCCCGGTTTTTGTTTATCAGCAGAAAATCTTCAAGGAATTCACCGATGCAACTACAGCCCGGTCTTTACCGTCACTACAAAGGCCCCGAGTACCGGGTGTTTGGCGTAGCCAAACATTCCGAAACGGAGCAGTCGATGGTGGTCTATCAGGCGCTGTACGGCGAGTTTGGCCTGTGGGTGCGACCGCTGGAGATGTTCTGCGAAAGTGTCGAGGTGGACGGCGAGACGGTTCCACGCTTTGCTTTGATTCAGGCCGAAAGCGCTGTGTTTAACAAGCCTTGAGCTGACTCCGGGCCATTGCTGCGCTTGACCTCGGCTTAACCACCACTATATATAGCGGTGCCGCGCTAGCAGGCAGCAACACGCCTCCCGCATTTATTTACCGAATTTCAGGAATTTTCCAATCCATGGGCAAATCGCTGGTCATCGTGGAATCCCCGGCCAAGGCCAAGACCATCAACAAGTACTTGGGCAACGAGTACGTGGTGAAGTCGAGCATCGGCCATATCCGTGACCTGCCTACCAGTGGTTCGGCGAGCACGGCCAAGGAACCGGCCAAACGCGGCAAGGCCGCTGCAGGCGAAGTGCCGGCGCTGTCACCCAAGGAAAAGGCCAAACGCCAACTGTTTACCCGTATGGGGGTCGATCCCGAGCACGGCTGGAAGGCCAAGTACGAGATCCTCCCGGGCAAGGAGAAGGTGGTTGAAGAATTGCGCCGCCTGGCCAAGGATGCCGACACCATCTATCTCGCAACCGACTTGGACCGCGAGGGGGAAGCCATTGCCTGGCACCTGCGCGAATCCATCGGTGGCGACGACAGCCGCTACAAGCGCGTGGTGTTCAACGAAATCACCAAGAAGGCGATCCAGGAAGCGTTTTCCAAGCCCGGCGAGCTGGATATCAACCGGGTCAACGCCCAGCAGGCGCGGCGTTTTCTCGACCGCGTAGTGGGCTATATGGTTTCGCCGCTGCTGTGGGCCAAGATCGCCCGTGGCCTGTCCGCCGGTCGTGTGCAGTCGGTGGCGGTGAAACTGGTGGTCGAACGTGAGAAAGAGATCCGCGCCTTCGTTCCGGAAGAATACTGGGAAGTGCACGCCGATCTGGGCACCGCCAAGGACGCCACCGTGCGTTTCGAGGTGGCCCGCGAGAACGGTGCCGCCTTCAAGCCGCTGAACGAAGCTCAGGCCATGGCGGCCCTGGCCACGCTGAAAGCCTCCAGCTACAGCATCAGCAAGCGTGAAGACAAACCGACCAGCAGCAAGCCTTCGGCACCCTTTATCACCTCCACCCTGCAGCAGGCCGCCAGTAACCGCCTGGGCTTCGGGGTGAAGAAGACCATGATGATGGCCCAGCGTCTCTATGAGGCCGGCTACATCACCTATATGCGTACCGACTCGACCAATCTCTCGGCCGATGCCGTGAGCATGGTGCGTGGCTTTATCGAAGGCGAGTTCGGCAAGAAGTACCTGCCGGCCAACCCGATTGCCTACAGCAGCAAGGAAGGGGCCCAGGAAGCGCACGAAGCGATTCGTCCTTCCGACGTCAACCTCAAGCCGACTCAGTTGTCCGGTATGGAGCGTGACGCCGAGCGTCTGTACGAGCTGATCTGGCGTCAGTTCGTCGCCTGCCAGATGCCGCCGGCCGAGTACCTGTCGACCACGGTTACCGTGACGGCGGCGCAGTTCGAGCTGCGCGCCAAGGGTCGCATCCTCAAGTTCGACGGTTACACCCGGGCGTTGCCGCAGTTGAGCAAACCGGGCGATGACGACGTGTTGCCGGAAATGAACCAGGGCGAAGTACTCAAACTGATCAAGCTTGACCCCAGCCAGCACTTTACCAAGCCGCCGGCGCGTTACTCGGAAGCCAGCCTGGTCAAGGAGATGGAAAAGCGTGGCATCGGTCGCCCGTCGACCTATGCGGCGATTATCGGCACCATCCAGGACCGCGGTTACGTGGCGCTACACAACCGCCGTTTCTACTCCGAGAAGATGGGCGACATCGTCACCGAGCGTCTGGCCGAGAGCTTCTCCAACCTGATGGACTACGGCTTTACCGCCGGCATGGAAGAGCACCTGGACGATGTGGCCCAGGGCGAGCGCGAATGGAAGCATGTGCTTGACGAGTTCTACGGCGACTTCAAGAAGAAACTCGAAGTGGCTGAGGCGGGCGAGGGCGGCATGCGTGCCAACCTGCCGACCCTGACCGACATCCCTTGCCGGGATTGCGGTCGGCCGATGACCATCCGTACCGCCTCAACCGGGGTCTTCCTCGGTTGTTCCGGTTATGCCCTGCCGCCTAAAGAGCGCTGCAAGGCCACGGTCAACCTGGTGCCGGGCGACGAGATTGCCGCGGACGACGAGGGCGAGTCCGAATCCCTGGTGTTGCTCGGCAAGCACCGCTGCCCGATCTGTTCGACCGCGATGGACGCCTACCTGCTGGATGAAACCCGCAAGTTGCATATCTGCGGCAATAACCCCGATTGCGCGGGTTATGAGGTGGAGCAGGGCCAGTACCGGATCAAGGGCTATGAAGGCCCGAGCCTGGACTGCGACAAGTGCGGCAGCCAGATGCAGCTCAAGACCGGTCGCTTCGGCAAGTTCTTCGGTTGCACCAACAGCGAATGCAAGAACACCCGCAAGTTGCTGAAAAGCGGTGAGGCCGCGCCGCCGAAGATGGACCCGGTGAAGATGCCCGAGCTCAAGTGCGAGAAGGTCAACGACACCTACATCCTGCGTGATGGTGCCTCGGGGCTGTTCCTGGCTGCCAGCCAGTTCCCGAAAAACCGCGAAACCCGTGCACCGCTGGTATTGGAATTGATTCCGCATAAGGATGAGATCGATCCCAAGTACCACTTCCTCTGCGATGCGCCGAAGAAAGACCCGCAAGGCCGTGCCGCGGTGATTCGCTACAGTCGCAAGACCAAGGAGCAGTACGTGCAGACCGAAGTCGACGGCAAGCCGACCGGTTGGCGCGCGTTCTTTGATGGTGGCAAGTGGAAAGTTGAAGACAAGAGCTGATCTGACTAAGTGCGCGCCTACCCTTGGCCGGCGCGCGTATGCTTATCCGATCCGTTGTGGAGGATGCCGCCATGGCCCATGAGCTCTATACCCGTACCAATCAGAAAATCTTCTACGCCGGCCTGGCGCTTGAGTCCTGGCGCAAGGCCGAGCTGGGTCAGAGCATGAATGCCCTGGCCTTGATCCAGGCCGAGCGCGAGGCTGCGCTGTTTCATCTGTATGGAGCCCTGCTGGGCCTGTGCCATGAGATCGCCGGCTATTATCGGCTACCGGACAGTGCGGCTCCGCAAGCCGAGCGCTTTCTCACCGAAGAGGTGCTGCAGGCGGCACCGAGTCAGGAGTTGGGCGAACTGGTCGAGCTGGCGCGGGCAGCGGACAGCTGGGTCGCTCAGTTGCTCAAGGCCTATGCGGAGCTGTTTCAGCCACCGCAAGCCGGCAAGAAGGCCAAGGTCGATCCCGCCACCCCGCTGATCACGGCGGTCAGCCTGGATGAGGACGCGGCACCTCTGGCACGGGAAACCCTCGAGGCCTGGCGTCAGCAGCTGAAAGTTTTGGCGCAGCGCTTTCGGCAAACCCTGAGTGAGTGGTAACCGGCTGATTGGACCGGCGGACTAGGGCGAGCCCGGGTCGGCTGTTACAATGCCGGCCTTTCGTGGAGAACCAAACCAATGCCTACATCATTCCTGGAAATTGTCGAACTGCCCGACGGGCGCATTGCCCTGCGTCGCGCAGAGGATGAAGAGTCGTTGGTGGTGCTGGATTTTTCCGATGGTGCCAAGGCCTTCCTGCAAGGCCAGCATGTCGAAGTAGCCAAGGCCATGCTCAATGTCGGTGTGCAGATGGCCGGTCGCCTGGCGGAAAACAACTTTCAGCAGGAAGACGGGCCGCGAGTTCTGCATTGAGTGCAGAATTCTTCCCGGCCCGAACTAGAGCGCTTTACTCGCGCTAGATGATTCCTGCTCCGGCTGCTACTGGCTGACACGCACAGTCCCTTTGCCTTATCTCTGGCCAATTATCCCAGGCTGATATTCAGACTTTGCGCCTTGCCTTGCCGTGCGGCCTGCTCGAGCCGTTGCCGCGCCTGGCGTTCGAGCGGGTGCAGCCAACTGACCACGGTGTGGCTGCGGCCCAGCTTCAGGGCCTGTTGCGCCAGTTCCAGCGCGCTTTGTCTGCCACTTGGGTGGAGCAGCAGGATACGTTCGCGGTTTAGGCCCGCCTCGCGCAGCCAGGTTTGGGTGAGGCTCGAAGGCGGGGCGATCAGGGTCAGCCAGCGTTCGTCGTGGTTTTCGCTGAGCTCACGCAAGATCGGCGCGAGAAGGTTCAGGCAGTGCCCGGCTGCACCGCGCAGCGACAATTCACTGAACGCCTCTGTCTCATCCTGCCAGGGCAGCTCGGCACCATCGGCAAGTAGTGGGTTCACCGTTGATGCCAGAAACGCATCGAACAGGGGCAGCTGTGTATGGTCCAGGGATTGTGGGAACTGCATAGATCCTCCACTAGCAGGGAGCTGAAAACTACCTGCGTTGTCGATACTGCGTTAAAAATGACCTCGAAATGCTCATTTACAGTCGTAAACTCCGCTTCCTCGGCCATTTTTTCCTTGTCTCGCCTGCCTCGCCTACGTTTTCAGCTGCCTGCTAGCGGCGGATAACGCCGACGCTCAAGCCTTCAATAATCAGATCCTGTTCTTCCAGGTTCACTTCGATCGGGGCGAATTCGGGGTTCTCGGCCATCAGCCAGACCTTGTTGCCTTCACGTTTGAAGCGCTTGACCGTGACTTCGTCGTCGAGACGGGCCACCACCACCTGGCCGTTGCGGGCTTCGCGGGTGGTGTGCACGGCCAGCAGGTCGCCATCGAAGATACCGATGTCCTTCATGCTCATGCCCCTAACGCGCAGCAGGTAATCCGCCCTGGGGTGAAAGAACTCCGGGTTGATTCGGCAGGACTCTTCAACATGCTGTTGAGCGAGGATGGGGGCCCCCGCAGCAACCCGGCCAATCACCGGCAGGCCTTCTTCTTCCTCGGCGTTGGGTTCGAAGCCGGGAATGCGGATGCCCCGCGAAGCACCGGGGGTCATTTCGATGGCCCCTTTGCGGGCCAGGGCCTTGAGGTGCTCTTCGGCCGCGTTAGGCGATTTGAAACCCAGTTTCAAGGCGATTTCAGCACGGGTTGGCGGGTAGCCATTGTCTTCCAGGCATTGCTTGATAAAGGCGAGAATTTCAGCTTGGCGCGGCGTCAGTTTGAGCATGGCTGTCTCTGTTCTTTTGTACAGTGACTGGGATTATATACAGTGATCTGGCGTTGGCAATCATTCTGTGCCGATCTCTACTGAGTAAAGCGCCATCGAGCTTGTATAGTGAGGCGCTGTTACCTGGCCGATCTGGCGTTCGTCTAGCCAGTGCCGGTACAGTTTTGCTCGGCACACGTGACTGCTCAGCCACAAGATGGTTTGCCCGACTTGACAAGGCAGGCGGCTGAAACGTATGTTTCAAACAAGTGTTTGTTCAGATGAAAAGAGTCATGGCCCAGTCGGAAACCGTTGAACGCATTCTCGATGCAGCAGAGCAGTTGTTTGCGGAGAAAGGTTTCGCCGAAACCTCGCTGCGTCTGATCACCAGCAAGGCCGGGGTCAACCTGGCGGCGGTGAACTACCACTTCGGCTCGAAGAAGGCCCTGATCCAGGCGGTCTTCTCACGCTTTCTCGGTCCCTTCTGCCTAAGCCTCGAGCGCGAGCTGGATCGCCGCCAGGCCAAGCCCGAAAGCAAGATTCCGCTGGAAGAGCTGCTTGAGCTGCTGGTCGAACTGGCCTTGGCGGTTAAGCCGCGTAGCGGTAACGACCTGTCGATATTTATGCGCCTGCTGGGCTTGGCTTTCAGCCAGAGCCAGGGCCATCTGCGCAAGTACCTGGAAGAGGTCTACGGCAAGGTATTCCGTCGTTATATGCTCCTGGTGCACGAAGCCGCCCCACGGATTCCGCCGCTTGAGTTGTTCTGGCGGGTGCATTTCATGCTGGGGGCTGCGGCGTTCAGCATGTCCGGGATCAAGGCGTTGCGGGCCATGGCGGAAACCGATTTTGGGGTCAATACCTCGATCGAGCAGGTCATGCGCCTGATGGTGCCTTTCCTGGCGGCAGGCATGCGTTCGGAAACCGGGCTGAGCGACGAAGCCCTGGCCAGCGCCCAGCTCAAGCCACGCAGCAAAACGGCAGCCGCTTCCGGCAAAGTTTGAAGGGCCTGGGTGGGCTTGGTGGATGTGATCCGCTAAGCTAGCCGCCCATGGCGACTCTCGATTTTCTGCATATCTCCCTGGCCGATCAGTGCCTGTACGGCTTTGCCGACGGGCAGCTGTTATTGCGCCTGAAGGTTTCTACCGCGCTCAATGGCCCCGGCGAGCGTAATGGCTCCGGTTGCACCCCGCGCGGCCTGCATCAGGTGCGGGCGAAAATCGGCGCGGGCTTGCCGCTGGGGGCCGTGCTGCGCGGGCGGCGCTGGACTGGTGAGGTCTGGTCGCCCGAGTTGCACCAGCAGTTTCCCGGGCGCGACTGGATTCTCAGCCGTATTCTCTGGCTCAGTGGCTGCGAGCCTGGGCGCAACCGGCTGGGCGAGGTCGATACCTTTCGCCGTTATATTTATCTGCACGGCACGCCGGACACCGAGCCCATGGGCGTTGCGCGTTCCCATGGTTGCGTACGCCTGCGCAACAGCGATCTGTTGACATTGTTTGCCCAGGTGCCGGTGCATTGTGCTGTGCGCATCGACGAGGCCCCGTGCCCGCAATGGGCGGCTGCGCCTCTTATTTAAGGATGGCTTGTGAGTTCACCCATGCAAGGTTCACTGATGCTGGATATCGCCGGCACCTGGCTGACGGCCGAGGATCGACAGATCCTTCGTCAACCCGAGGTCGGCGGTCTGATTCTTTTTGCACGCAATATTGAAGAGCCGCGCCAGGTGCGCGAGCTGGCTGCGGCCATTCGTGCCGTGCGCCCCGATCTGCTGCTGGCGGTGGACCAGGAAGGCGGCCGGGTGCAGCGCCTGCGTCAGGGCTTTGTGCGCCTGCCGGCGATGCGCGCGATTGCCGATAACGCCAATGCCGAAGTCCTGGCCGAGCATTGCGGCTGGATCATGGCCAGCGAGGTCCTGGCGGTTGGCCTGGATCTGAGCTTCGCCCCGGTGCTGGACCTCGATCATCAGCGTAGCGCGGTGGTTGGCAGCCGCGCCTTCGAGAGCGATGCGCTGCGTGCCAGCGACCTGGCCGCGGCCTTTATCCGCGGCATGAACGCGGCGGGCATGGCGGCGACCGGCAAACACTTTCCCGGCCATGGCTGGGCCGAGGCGGATTCCCATGTGGCCATTCCGCTGGATGAGCGCACTCTCGAGCAGATTCGGGCCGTCGATCTGCTGCCCTTTGCCCGTTTGAGTCGGCAGCTGGCGGCGGTGATGCCGGCCCATGTGATCTACCCTCAGGTAGACAGCCAACCGGCGGGTTTCTCGCGGCGCTGGTTGCAGGATATTCTGCGCGGCGAGCTGGGCTTTACCGGGGTGATTTTCAGCGACGATCTGTCTATGGCCGGGGCTCACGTGGTCGGCGATGCGGCGTGCCGTATCGAGGCGGCGCTCAGCGCCGGTTGTGACATGGGCCTGGTGTGCAATGACCGGGCGGCGGCGGAGCTGGCCCTGAGCGCCTTGCAGCGCCTCAAGGTGTGCGTACCACAGGGCCTGGCGCGCATGCGTCGCCAGGCCTTTCCGGGTGTTGAATATCGGCAGAACCCGCGCTGGCTGGAAGCAGTGGGCGCGTTGCGTGCCGCGCAATTAATCGATTGAGGAAGATTGGATGACTGTTTACGCCATTATCGGTGGTACAGGCCTGACTCGCCTGGATGGCTTGACCATTACTGCGGCATTGCATCTGGACACGCCCTATGGGACGCCTTCCGCACCTGTGCTCAAGGGCGAGTATGCCGGGCGCGAGGTGCTGTTCCTCGCTCGTCACGGGCACCCGCACCGGATACCGCCACATCAGGTGAACTACCGTGCCAATCTCTGGGCGTTGCGTGAGGCCGGGGCCAAGGCGATTATCGCGGTCAATTCGGTGGGCGGTATTCATCCTGCCATGGTCACCGGGCACTTCTGCCTGCCGCACCAGATCATCGATTACACCAGTGGGCGCGAGCACACCTTCTATGAGGGCGAGCTGGAGCATGTGACCCATGTGGACTTCAGCCACCCCTACGATGCCGGCCTGCGCGGCAAATTGGCGGAGGCTCTGACGGCCGAACGCTGTGGGTTCAGCAGTCACGGTCTGTACGGTTGCACTCAGGGGCCGCGCCTGGAAACGGTGGCCGAGATCGCCCGCATGGAGCGCGATGGCTGCGATATCGTCGGCATGACCGGCATGCCGGAAGCGGCGCTGGCCCGTGAACTGGCTCTGCCATACGCCTGCCTGGCTTTGGTGGTGAATCCGGCGGCGGGCAAATCCGCGGCGCTGATTACCATGGCGGAAATCGAGCGCGCCCTGGATGAGGGGATGGGCAAGGTGAAGACCGTTCTGGCCCGCGTGCTGACCAGCTGAGTCGGTGACGGTGGATTAAAAAGGGCCGCGCGATGCGGCCCTTTTTTATGCTTTTAGAGTGGGCTGACGCGAATCAGTAGCCCCAGACTGCCATTATCGACAAAGGTCAGCTCGCCGCTTTTCAGGCGGCGGCTCTGCCTGATTCGCTCGCTGGCGTTGAGGATGCCGCTCTGGTCGAACTGGTTGACCCAGATATCGCAGTCGAGCTCGATCAGGCTATCTCCGCTAAGGCTGATACGGCCTTGCACCGGGTAGTGGCCGAACTGCTCGTTGCCAGTGCTGATGGCGACGCTGCTGATCGAGTCGCCGAGGCCCTGTGACCAGGCCTGATGCAACAGCACCTGATAGCCGTTGGCGGGGTTGAGCTTGCTTGCCTCGCTGGTCAGTGTCAGGGCGCGGCTGCTGCTGGCATCGACCGGCAGGGCGTTCCGGGCCCAGTCGTCCGGCGGCAGTTGGCCGGCCGAGGCAATTTCGCCGGACTGGCGGAAGACGATCACCTCCACCTGATAGAGGCGCTCGGCCAGAGCCGCGCTGCTGCCCAGTAGGCTCAGCAGGATAAGCGGCAGCAGGGCCAGGGTGCGGAGTGCGCGCATGGGTCGATCCTTTAGGTTGAGGGCGTCAGGCGCTCGAACAGCGCTTCGAGTGTATTGAAGCGTTCTTGTGCACGTTCCATGGGTACCTGGAACTTGAACAGGGTGGCTCCTTCGAACTTGTAGCGGGTCGGCGCGCCCTGGATCAGCTTGATCAGGGTAAGCGGGTCGACGCAGGTGTCGGCGGCGAACTCAAGGCGACCACCTTGCGGGCCGGCGTCGACCTTCTTGATCCCGAGTTTTTCTGCCAGCAGCTTGAGCAGGGTGATGCGCACCAGGTTCTTGGTCGGTTCGGGCAGCAGGCCGAAGCGGTCGATCATCTCCACCTGCAGCTCTTTCAGACCGTCCTCGTCGGCGGCGTTGGCGATGCGCTTGTAGAGGATCAGGCGCGTGTGCACATCCGGCAGGTAGTCTTCGGGGATCAGCGCCGGCACCCGCAGGTTGATTTCCGGGCCACCGCCGAGCGGCTGATCGAGGTTGGGTTGCTCGCCCTTGCGGATGGATTTCACCGCGCGTTCGAGCATTTCCATATAGAGGGTAAAGCCCACCGCCTGGATCTGCCCGCTCTGGCCGTCGCCGAGCAGCTCGCCGGCACCGCGGATTTCCAGATCGTGGGTGGCCAGCAGGAAGCCGGCACCGAGGTCCTGGGCCCCGGAGATGGCTTCCAGGCGCATCTGTGCGTCGTCGGTCATCTGCTTGCGCGGCGGGGTCAGCAGGTAGGCGTAGGCCTGGTGGTGACTCCGGCCGACGCGGCCGCGCAGCTGATGCAGCTGGGCCAGGCCGAACTTGTCGGCGCGCTCGATAATGATGGTGTTGGCGCTGGGCACGTCGATGCCGGTTTCGATAATGGTCGAGGCGATCAGCACGTTGAAGCGCTTGTGGTAGAAGTCGCCCATCACCTGTTCCAGCTCGCGCTCGCGCATCTGCCCGTGGCCGATGCCGATGCGCGCTTCGGGCACCAGCTCGGCCAGGTCGGCGGCACATTTCTCGATGGTTTTCACATCGTTGTGCAGGTAGTACACCTGGCCGCCGCGCAGCAGTTCGCGCAGCAGCGCCTCCTTGATCGTAGGGTTGTTCTGCTCCATGACAAAGGTGCGCACCGACAGGCGGCGTGCCGGCGGCGTGGCGATGATCGACAGGTCGCGCATGCCGGCCACGGCCATATTCAGGGTGCGCGGAATCGGCGTGGCGGTCAGGGTGAGGATGTCGACTTCGCTGCGCAGGGCCTTGAGCTGTTCCTTCTGGCGTACGCCGAAACGGTGCTCCTCGTCGATGATCACCAGGCCCAGGTTGCTGAACTTGACGTCACCCTGCAGCAGCTTGTGGGTGCCGATGACGATATCCACCTTGCCCTCGCTCAGCTGCTGCATGGCCTCGCCGACTTCCTTGGCCGACTTGAAGCGGCTCATCACCTCGACCTTGACCGGCCAATCGGCGAAGCGGTCGCGGAAGCTGTTGTAGTGCTGCTGGGCGAGCAGGGTGGTCGGTACCAGCACCGCCACCTGCTTGCCACCATGCACGGCAATAAAGGCGGCGCGCATCGCCACTTCGGTCTTGCCGAAGCCGACGTCGCCGCAGACCAGGCGGTCCATCGGCTTGGCAGCAAGCATATCGTCATGCACCGCCTCGATGGCCGCTTGCTGGTCGGGGGTTTCCTCGAAGGGGAAGCCGGCACTGAAGGTGGCGTAATCGGCCTTGGGGTCGGCAAAGGCATAGCCTTCGCGGGCGGCGCGGCGGGCGTAGATGTCGAGCAGTTCGGCGGCGACATCGCGTACCTGTTCGGCGGCCTTGCGCTTGGCCTTCTGCCAGATTTCCGAGCCGAGTCGGTGTAGCGGGGCCAGGGCATCGTCGCTGCCGGTGTAGCGGGCGATCAGGTGCAGACTGGCCACCGGCACATAGAGCTTGGCTTCTTCGGCGTACATCAGGGCGAGGAATTCGGCGGCCTGGCCGTCGAACTCCATGGTTACCAGCCCTAGGTAGCGACCCACGCCGTGGTCGATATGCACCACCGGCGCGCCTTCGCGCAGCTCGGTAAGGTTCTTGATGACGTTGTCGCCACCATCGCGGGATTTTTCGCGGCGACGGCGTTGCATCACCCGCTGGCCGAACAACGGGCTTTCCGCCACCAGAGCCAGGTCTTCGAGCAGCAGGCCGTCATCCAGTGGCGCGATGCAGATGCCCAGGCGCTCAGTGCTGGCGGTAAAGGCCGGCCAGCTGTCGAATTCGTTGGGCTTGAGCTTGAGCCGCGCCAGCAGTTCAAGCAGCACCTCGCGACGCCCGGCGGACTCGGCGCAGAACAGCACGCGGCCAGGATACTCCTCGATAAAGCGCCGTAGCGCGGCCAGGGGCTCAGTGGCCTTGGCCTGGATCGCCAGGTCCGGCAGCGGCTGGGCGTTGAAGCGGCTGCGGCCGACGCCTTCCTCTATATCCTCCTGGCTGACCACCACCCGTGGCCAGTCCTTCAGGCGGGCGAAGCAGTCTTCCACCGGCAGGAAGATGTCGGCCGGCGGCAACAGCGGGCGTTGGGGGTCGACGCGGCGGTCTTCGTAGCGGTTGCGGGCGTCGCTCCAGAAGTGTTCCGCGGCCTTTTCCACCCCTGGCAGGGAGAACACCTGGGTGTCCTGGGGCAGGTAGTCGAACAGGGTGGCGGTTTCCTCGAAGAACAGCGGCAGGTAGTACTCGATGCCGGCGGGGGTGATGCCGGTGCTGAGGTCCTGATAGATCGGGCAGCGGCGGAAATCCACGTCGAAGCGCTCGCGAAAGCGTCCGCGAAAGTCGGTGACGGCTTTCTTTTCCAGCGGAAACTCCCGCGCCGGCAGCAGCTTGATTGACTCGACCTTGTCGATGGAGCGCTGGGTTTCCGGGTCGAAGGTGCGCAGGGTCTCGATTTCGTCATCGAACAGGTCGATGCGGTAGGGCTGGCTGCTGCCCATCGGGAACAGGTCGATCAGGGCTCCACGTACGGCGAACTCGCCATGCTCGTACACGGTATCCACACAGCGATAGCCGGCGGCTTCCAGATTGCCGCGCATCTGCTTGACGTCGAGGCGCTGCCCGACCTGCATGACCAGGCTGCTGCCGAGCAGAAAGCGCTTGGGTGCCAGGCGGTGTAGGGCGGTGGTGATCGGCACTACCAGGATGCCGTGCTTGAGCTCGGGCAGGCGGTAGAGGGCGGCGATGCGCTGGGAAATGATGTCCTGGTGCGGCGAGAACAGGTCGTAGGGCAGGGTTTCCCAGTCGGGAAAATGCAGCACCGGCAGGCTCGGGGCAAAGAAACTCAGCTCTTCCTGCAGGCGTTCGGCGCTCTGGCTGTCGGCGGTCAGCAGCAGGGTGAAGCGACGGGCGGCGCTGGCGGCTTCGGCAATCGCCAGGCTCAGTGCGGCACCGGGCAGGTTGCCCCAGTGTTGTTTTCCGGCGGTGGCCGGCAGGGACGGCAGACGTAGTACGGGCACGGTCGGTTCAGACACGGGCGGCTCACAGTCGTGGAACGAAGTCGCCGATTGTAGCGGGCGTTTATGTCCGGTGTCAGTTGCGACAGTCGTGCATTGCTCATGCAGGCATGCGCCGTCATAATGTAGCCCCTTTTTTCAGCCCCTACATGTGGAAGGTACTGCCCGTGACTCAGAAGCCCGACCAGTGTCTCGGTGAGTGGATCGATCGAGAAGCCCTTGCGGAAGCGATGATTCCGATGATTGGCCAGCTCTACCGTAACAACAACGTGGTCACCTCGATCTACGGACGTGGTCTGATCAACCGTTCGGTGATCGATATTCTCAAAGCCCACCGCTTCGCCCGTCACCGCCTGGCCGGCGACAGCGAGCTGTCGGTGCACGACACCTTCCCCATTCTCAAGACCATGAGCGAGCTCAAGCTGGGCGCGGCCTCCGTGGACCTGGGCAAGATGGCCGGCAAGTTCAAGGCCGAAGGCAATGGCCGCAGCATCGAACAGTTCGTCAAGGACGAGTTGAGTGAAGTGTCCGGCAAGCAGAACGGTGCCGGCCGCGAGGGCACCGACGTGGTGCTTTATGGTTTCGGCCGCATCGGCCGCCTGCTGGCGCGCATCCTGATCGAGAAGACCGGTGGTGGCGACGGCCTGCGTCTGCGTGCCATCGTCGTGCGCAAAGGTGCGAGCAATGACCTGGTCAAGCGCGCCAGCCTGCTGCGTCGCGACTCGGTACATGGCAAGTTCAATGGCACCATCACCATTGATGAGGAGAACAATACCCTCACCGCCAACGGCAACCTGATTCAGGTGATCTACGCCAAGTCGCCGACCGAAGTGGATTACACCCAATACGGCATCAAGAACGCGTTGCTGGTGGACAACACCGGTGTATGGCGTGACGCCGACGGCCTCGGCCAGCACCTGGCCTGCCCGGGTGTCGACCGTGTAGTGCTCACCGCTCCTGGCAAAGGCGCGCTGAAGAACATCGTGCACGGCATCAACCACAGCGAAATCACCGCCGACGACAAGATCATCTCGGCCGCGTCCTGCACCACCAACGCCATTGTGCCGGTGCTCAAGGCGATCAATGACCAGTACGGTATCGTCAACGGTCACGTCGAAACCGTTCACTCGTACACCAACGACCAGAACCTGATCGACAACTTCCACAAGGGTGATCGCCGTGGTCGCAGCGCGCCGCTGAACATGGTGATCACCGAGACCGGTGCCGCCACCGCGGCCGCCAAGGCCCTGCCGGTGCTCAAGGGCAAGCTGACCGGCAATGCCATTCGTGTGCCGACGCCGAACGTGTCCATGGCCATTCTCAATCTCAACCTTGAGAAAGCCACCACCCGTGAGGAGGTCAACGAGTACCTGCGCCAGATGGCCATGCACTCGGACCTGCAGAAGCAGATCGACTTCGTCAGCTCCCAGGAAGTGGTGTCCACCGATTTCGTCGGCTCGCGCCACGCCGGTGTGGTCGATGCCGAAGCCACCATTGCCAACGACAACCGTGTCGTGCTGTACGTGTGGTACGACAACGAGTTCGGCTACAGCTGCCAGGTGGTGCGCGTGATGGAAGATATGGCTGGGGTCAACCCGCCGGCGTTTCCACGCTAAGTATCAGCGGTAAATAAAAAACGGGAGCTTCGGCTCCCGTTTTTTATTTTTGCAGAAAATGCTCTGGCCTGATCCGCCCGCCCTGGGGGTTACTGTGCGAGCAGTTGGCTACGCAGTGTGTCCGACAGGCCGTTGGGGGCCAGCCAGATGCCCAGGTATGCCCTGGCCAGCTCTGGATCCCGGCTGGTGAAGGCGACTTCGCCATTGCGTTCCAGGCTGAGGCCGTTTTCCGGGGTGAAGTTCAGGGCGTAGCGGTCGCCGGGGCGGATGTCCTCGAATTTGTCATGCAGGGCCTCGAGATCGACGCGCAAGCGCTCGAGGGTGGTGGCGGGGTGCTGCCGGGCGAGGGTTGCCCAGGCGGCCTTGACCACGTCTTCGCGGTCGATCTTGCGGAAGTAGTAGAGCTCCAGGCGTTGCTTGAGTGGGCGACTGAAAGCCTGGCTGGCGCTGGCCTGGGCTGGGGCATAGAAGGCCGCGGCGTAGACATCGGCCCACAGGTAGGTGAGTACGCTCTGGTTTTTCCGCTCCAGGCGATCCTCGCTGAGCGTATGCTGGGCGGCAAAGTCGGCTTCTCGCAGGCGCTCGCCAGTGTTGGCCAGCAGTTCGCCGCTGAGCAGTAGCAGGGTGGCAAGCACCAGTATTCGGCCCATGGTTTGACTCCTGTGGACGGGGTAATCCTGTTTCGCTCCGGGGGCTGTTTCGGTCAAGCGAGTATCTGTTGCCGGCTGTTGCGGAAAGCCAAAAAAAGCAAGCGCTTGGGTGGTCAGTGGCGGGGGCGGTCTTTATAATCAAGCAGATTTTTTCCCCGCGGTCGATATCATAAGCGGCGCCTATTATTTCAGCAGCGCTGTTTTGCAGACGCAATATGCCGATGTCGCCCGTATTCTAAAAAAAGCTTATAAATCAGTGGTTAGGCAAACCTATGATCAAAATTAAACATGGGCTCGATTTGCCCATAACAGGCGTGCCGGCGCAACGTATCGAGGCTGCAAGGCCGGTACGCAGTGTCGCCGTCATAGGCTTCGATTATCACGGTATGAAGCCTACGATGGAGGTTCAGGTCGGTGATCGGGTCAAACTTGGCCAGATCCTCTTCTCTGACAAGAAGTCTCCGGGTGTGAATTACACGGCACCCGCCGCCGGTGTGATCAGCGCTATTCACCGCGGCGAGAAACGTGTGCTGCAGTCCGTGGTGATCGATGTCGAGGGCGATGAGCAGGTTACCTTTGCTCGTTTTTCGGCCGATCAGCTGGCCGCTGTTGGCAATGCCGGCGTGCGCGAGACCCTGCAGCAATCGGGCCTGTGGACCGCTTTTCGGGCGCGCCCGTTCAGCAAGGTGCCGGCCGTGGATGCGCAACCCAGCTCGATCTTCGTCACCGCCATCGATACCCACCCGCTGGCAGCCGATCCGGCGGTAGTGATCGTTGAGTACGCCGCAGACTTCGAACACGGTCTGCAGGTCCTCGGCAACCTGGGCAAGGTCTTCCTGTGCAAGGCAGAAGGGGCCAAGTTGCCCGGCGAGCAGTTGGCTCACGTGCACAGCGAAGCCTTTGCCGGCCCGCACCCAGCAGGGTTGCCGGGTACCCATATCCACTTCCTCGATCCGGTCAACGCCAGCAAGAGCGTGTGGACGATCGGCTATCAGGACGTGATTGCCATCGGCAAGCTGTTCACCACCGGGCAGCTGTGGACCGAGCGCGTTGTCGCGCTGGCCGGCCCCGTGGTCGAGCAGCCGCGGCTGCTGCGTACCCGTCTGGGTGCCAGCCTCAGCGAGCTGACCGCGGGTCAGCTGCAGCCGGGTTTTAACCGGGTAATTTCCGGCTCGGTGCTGGGTGGTCGTACCGCCCAGGGTGCCTTCGCCTTCCTCGGTCGTTATCACCAGCAGGTGTCCTGTCTGGCTGAAGGCAATGACCGCGAGATGCTGCATTACCTGCGTGCCGGGGTGAACAAGCACTCGGTGCTCAATGTATTCGTTTCCAAGCTGATGGCGGCGAAGAAGTTCGCCTTCTCCACCACCACCAACGGCAGTCCGCGTGCCATGGTGCCGGTGGGCAACTACGAAGAAGTGATGCCGCTGGATATCCTGCCGACCCAACTGTTGCGCTACCTGATCGTCGGTGACACCGAGATGGCCCAGAAGCTGGGCTGCCTGGAACTCGACGAAGAAGACCTGGCGCTGTGCACCTATGTATGTGCCGGCAAATATGAATATGGCCCGATCCTGCGCGATAACCTCGCCCGCATCGAGAAGGAGGGTTGAGTCATGGGTATCCGTGCATTCCTCGATAAAATCGAGCACAACTTCGAAAAAGGCGGCAAGTACGAGAAGTGGTATGCCTTGTATGAGGCGATCGACACCTTCTTCTACCGCCCCGGCAGCGTAACCAAGA
>JBFJZW010000066.1:0-17437 GCA_041621875.1 Pseudomonas sp.
CTGCGCTGGTTTGGGGCAGGTCCTGAGTGCCTGTATACGGATAACCCGGGGTTACCGCATTGCGCACTGTCCTTGGAGCATGCTGCTTACTGGCCGTCTACTGCGTTCTTGGCGTCTTCGCCGGCCTCTTCGATGGCCTCAGCCGTATCTTCGGCTGCGTTTTCGATCTTCTCGCCAGTGGTCGGCTCGTTACCCAGAACCTGATTGGCCTTGTCCTCCATGGCTTCGCCCATGGATTCGGCGGCGTCGGCTGCGGACTCCTTGGCCGATTCCATTTTCTCTTCCGGGGTCTTTTCGCAGGCCGCGAGGGCCAGGGTAGCGGCGAGCAGCAGGGCATAGGTAAATGGTTTTTGCACGGTTTGGTACTCCTTGTGAATGTTCGTCGTTGCCGGGGTGCCCCGGTCATGGCCGTTTGAGCCGCGATGGATCGACGAAGTTCCCGCCAATTTCCCCTAAATCGCATAAGCGGAAAGTGCCCTGGTGCCGGCGAGGCGCTATGATGCGTGCCCTTTGTACGCTTGTCCCAGGTTTGACGTTATGAATGACTCCCCCATGCTTGAGCGCGCGCAGCGTTTTCTCTCGGTTCTGCGCCATTGCCAGGTGCTTGGCATAAGCGTGCACAGCGCCGACGCGCAGGGCCTGGTCCTGCGCCTGCCTTACAGCACGCAGATTATCGGCAACCCGGAAACCGGGGTGATTCATGGCGGTGCCATCACCACCTTGATGGACACCACCTGCGGTATCTCCACGGTCTGCGTGCTGCCCGAGTTCGAGATCTGCCCGACCCTGGATCTGCGTATCGACTATATGCACCCGGCCGAGCCGAACAAGGATGTATTCGCTTTCGCCGAATGCTACCGGGTTACGCCTAATGTCATCTTTACCCGCGGCTATGCCTATCAGGATGATCCGGCGCAACCCATCGCTCACGTGGTGGGAGCCTTTATGCGCATGGGCAAGGGCGCGCAGGGCGACAGGCAGGTCAAACGCGAGATTCAAGGGGGTGGCGCATGAGCAGCCCCAAGCTCAACCAGCTGGTGCGCGAAGCCCACGAGCAGAACAACTACGACTCGCTGATCAGCCTGATTCCCTATGCCAAGCTGCTGGGTATCGAGTGCCTGCGCCTGGGCGATGACATGGTCTTCCGTCTACCCGCCAGCCAGGACAATATCGGCAACCCGACCTTGCCGGCGCTGCACGGCGGGGTGATCGCCGGTTTTATGGAACATTCGGCGATGCTTCATCTGCTGATGTTTATGGGCATCCCACATTTACCGAAAATCATCGACTTCTCGATAGATTACCTGCGCGCCGGCCATTATCGTGACACCTACGCCCAGTGCCAGGTGTGGCGTCAGGGTCGGCGTGTCGCCAACGTGGCGATCACGGCCTGGCAAACCAATCAAACCGAGCCTATCGCGACTGCCCGCGCCCACTTCAAGGTCGATGAGCCTTGAGCCGCGACAGGCGCTGGATAAAGTGTGGCTCGTAGACAAGGAATACTAGATGGATGCGCTGCTGATTCTGGGTGGCTTGCTGCTGATCCTCGCCGGCCTGGTCTGGCTGGTGATGCGCGCGTTTGCCACCAGCCTGCTGTGGGGCTGGGGCAGTCTGCTGCCCCCCTTGACGCTGCTCTATGTGCTGCGCCACTGGCGCTTTGCCCGCGCACCCTTGTCCCTCGCCGGCCTGGGTTTTATTCCCCTGATCGTCGGCATGACCCTGCTCGCCAGCCAGGACTCGCAGCGCCTGGAGGCCATCCTCAGCCTGCAATGGCTCAAACCCGCCGAGCAGCCCCCCGCAGAGCTGGCCATCGCCCTGAATGGCGAGCTCTATGGGCGGCCCTTCGCCCCGCAGCAGGGTGAGCTGATCGATGGTGTCCTGAGCTTGCGCGAAGGTCAGGATTTCTTTGCCCAGAGCGAGCTGCTTATCCGTTTGCCGCAGGCGGTCAAGGGGCCGCTGCGTCTGGATGTGTTGCCAGGCGACGAAGGCGTGCTGCCCGAGATCGAGATCAGCTGGCTGCTGCCCGAACAGGAACTGCCCGAGGCGCGGCGCTTGAGTCGCGGCTACACCCTACACCTCGATCTGCAACCGCAGGCCCCGAACCGCCTGGCCGGTAATTTTCATCTGGTCCTGCCGCCGCAGTTCAAGACCAGCCTGAGCGGCAAGGTCGAGCTGTTCAGCGATGGGCTGCGCTACAAGGGCGGCCAGGTGAACCGGCAGATCGACTCGGTCGATACCCTGAGGTATGTGATCGAGGATTACCTGCAACGGCGTTTCGTCACGCGCCAGGTGCAGCTGCAACCCTTGGCCGCGGTGAGCTTCCCGGCCGAGCGCCTCGAGCTGCAGGTGCAGGTCTTGATCGATGGGCAGCAACAGGCCGTGGATATGCAGCTGAAAAAGTCCCTCAACCGTGGCTGGGCGGTGGAGGGCGATAGTTTCGCCAGTTTGCCGGAGTTGCCGGAGCCGGTGTTGGCCGCGTCTACGTCCAAGCCGGCGCGCGTCCAAGTCGTCGCAGCGCCGCCCGAGCGTGTCAGCCGGCCGCTGGATCGGCGCATTCGCTTTAGCCTGGACGCATTGCTGCGCAGCCCCAGCCGTTACCACAACCTGAGCATGCGGGTGGCGACCGAGCGTGGCAATACTGCCGCAGGTCGCTTCCAGGGGCTCGATAAGGACGGTCGGATCATGCTGCGCCAACGCTTGAGCGGGCAGGGTGAGGTCAGTTACAGCCTGCGCCCCGAAGAAGTGGTGCGCATTGAATTGCTCGAACCCTGATCGCCAGCCCGGCCCTTGAAATCTCAGCGCATGCCCCCACCTGTAGGACATCCGTCGCACTGCGGCTTATGTCAACCACGTGGAGTTAGAGAGCATGAGTGTGGAAACTCAAAAAGAAACCCTGGGCTTCCAGACCGAGGTGAAGCAGCTGCTGCACCTGATGATCCATTCGCTGTATTCGAACAAGGAAATCTTTCTGCGCGAGCTGATTTCCAATGCCTCGGATGCCAGTGACAAGCTGCGTTTCGAGGCGCTGGCCAAGCCCGAACTGCTCGAAGGCGGTGCCGAGCTTAAGATCCGCGTCAGCTTCGACAAGGAAGCCAGGACCGTTACCCTGGAAGACAACGGCGTTGGCATGAGCCGTGAGGACGCGATCACCCATCTGGGCACCATCGCCAAATCCGGTACCGCCGACTTCATGAAGCACCTGACCGGCGACCAGAAGAAGGACTCGCATCTGATCGGTCAGTTCGGCGTGGGTTTCTACTCGGCCTTTATCGTCGCCGACAAGGTCGACGTGTTCAGCCGCCGTGCCGGCAGCCCGGCCAGCGAAGGCGTGCACTGGTCGAGCAAGGGCGAGGGCGAGTTCGAAATTGCCACCATTGAGAAGGCCGAGCGCGGTACCCGCATCGTCCTGCACCTGAAGAGCGGTGAAGACGAATTCGCCGATGGCTGGCGTCTGCGCAATATCATCAAGAAGTACTCCGACCATATCGCCTTGCCGATCGAGCTGCCGAAAGAGTTCCAGGGCGAGGAGAAGGACAAGCCGGCCGAGGTCGAGTGGGAAACCGTCAACCGCGCCAGCGCCCTGTGGACCCGTCCGCGTACCGAGATCAAGGACGAGGAATACCAGGAGTTCTACAAACACATCGGTCACGATTTCGAGAACCCGCTGAGCTGGAGCCACAACAAGGTCGAAGGCAAGCTGGAATACACCTCGCTGCTCTACACCCCGGCCCGTGCGCCGTTCGACCTGTATCAGCGTGAAGCGCCGCGCGGCCTGAAACTCTATGTGCAGCGCGTATTCGTCATGGATCAGGCCGAGTCGTTCCTGCCGCTGTACCTGCGCTTTATCAAGGGTGTGGTCGACTCCAACGACCTGTCGCTGAACGTCTCCCGCGAGATCCTGCAGAAAGATCCGATCATCGACTCGATGAAGTCGGCGCTGACCAAGCGCGTACTGGACATGCTGGAAAAACTGGCGAAGAACGAGCCCGAGCACTACAAGAGCTTCTGGAAGAACTTCGGCCAGGTGCTCAAGGAAGGTCCGGCCGAAGACTTCGCCAACAAGGAGAAGATCGCCGGCCTGCTGCGCTTTGCCTCTACCCGCAGCGAAGACGGCGAGCAGAGCGTCGGCCTGGGCGAGTACCTCGCGCGTATGGCCGAAGGTCAGGACAAGGTCTATTACCTCACCGGCGAATCCTACGCCCAGGTGAAGAACAGCCCGCACCTTGAAGTGTTCCGCAAGAAAGGCATCGAAGTGCTGCTGCTCACCGACCGTATCGACGAGTGGCTGATGAGCTACCTGACCGAGTTCGACGGCAAGCAGTTTGTCGACGTCGCCCGTGGCGACCTGGATCTGGGCAAGCTGGACTCGGAAGAGGACAAGAAGGCCCAGGAGGAAGTCGCCAAGGCCAAAGAGGGTCTGGTCGAGCGGCTCAAGGGCGCGCTCGGTGAGCAGGTTGCCGAAGTGCGGGTTTCCCATCGCCTGACCGACTCGCCTGCCATCCTGGCCATCGGCGAGCAGGACCTGGGTTTGCAGATGCGCCAGATCCTCGAAGCCAGCGGGCAGAAGGTGCCGGACTCCAAACCGATCTTCGAATTCAACCCGGCTCATCCGCTGATCGAGAAGCTTGATGGCGAGGCCGACGAAGACCGCTTTGCCGATCTCAGCCATATCCTCTTCGACCAGGCCGCACTGGCTGCCGGGGATAACCTGAAAGATCCGGCCGCCTATGTACAGCGTCTGAACAAGCTGCTGGTCGAGCTTTCCGCCTGACACCTGCCGTAAAGAAAAAAGCCCGCGAAAGCGGGCTTTTTTCTTGGCGCGGCGCGCACAGAGGCTAGTGTTGAGAGCTACGCAGACAAGAGGAGCTCGGGCCGATGAAAAAATCACTTATACCCTTGGCGCTGGCCGGTCTGGTCGGTGTCGCCGAAGCTGCCGTGGTGGTTAAACCGGTGCCTTATGAAATCGACGGTGAAGCCTTCGAAGGCCTGCTGATCTACGACGATGCGATAACCACGCCGCGTCCAGGCCTGCTGATGGTACCCAACTGGCTGGGCGTCACCGAGGACTCTGCGAAGAAGGCCGCCCGCGCAGCCGGTGATAAATACGTGGTGTTTATGGCGGACATGTACGGCAAGGCCGTGCGTCCGAGCAATGCCGATGAGGCGAAGGCCGCTGCGACTCTGGTGCGCAGTGACCGGCCGCTGATGCGCAAACGTGCCCAGGCCGCCGTGGCGGTGCTCAAGGCGCAAACTGCGCAGGTGGCGCTGGATGTCAGCAAGCTGGGGGCGATTGGTTTCTGCTTCGGCGGCGGTGCGGTGCTGGAACTGGCGCGCTCCGGTGCCGAGCTGAAAGGTTTTGTGTCGTTCCATGGCAACCTGGATACGCCCAACCCGACTGATGCGCAGAACATCAAGGCTCCGATCCTGGTGTTACATGGTGCGGACGATCCGGCGGTGCCGCAGGCGCAGGTCGATGGCTTTATCGCCGAAATGAAGGCGACCAAGGTGGATTGGCAGTTGGTCAGCTATGGTGGCGCGGTGCATTCCTTTACCAACCCGCAGGCCAATGTGCCGGGGCGCAATGAGTACCACCCGGTGGTGGCTGCGCGCGCCTTCAAGGCCATGGATGATCTGTTTGCGGAAACCTTTGCGGAGTAAGTAGCGAGCGGGAAGGCCGGGCGGCCTTCCCGTATGCGGATTTACATGCCAGGCAGTACGGCGATATCAATAATATTGCCCGCTAGGCCGGCAACTTCACCCAGGGTGGTGGGTTTGCCACTGGCCAGATCGACGGTGTGTAGCGTAGTGCCGGTCAGCAGGTAAGCGGTATTGCCGCCTTTGCCGTCGCTGGCAATGTCCAGGGCTGCGGCTTTCAGGCCATCTGCGACCATGCCAACCACTTGTTGGATGCCGTCGTTAGGCGGGTTCTGCAACATCAGGCTGCTGCTGGCCAGGTCGACGTTGTACAGCGCAGTGGCCTGGGTGCCGGCATACGAGTTGGTGTACGCGCCAGCCACTACTTGAGCGCTTTTACCTTTATTCGGGCCAGCTGCGTCATAGGCTACAGAGCCGTCGACCACCACCTCACCGGTTTCGACATTGACCCGGAAGTTGGTGCCATCCGCTGCCAGCATGCGCAATTTGTCGGCAACCGGATTGAAGTCGATAACCGCCTGACCGCTGCCCGGCAGCTGTTTGTTCAAGGTGGCGACTTTACTGGCTGCGCCACTGGCCGCGTTCAGGGTGTAAAGCTGATTGTCACTGCCAAGCGCATAGAGCATGCCGTTGGCCGGGCGCACATCGAGGCCGCGCAGCGGACTCGGGCTATTGGCGGCCATGGTGGCAGTGACTTTCTGACTGGCGCTGTCGATCTTGAACAGCTGGCCGTCGGCCCCCAGCGCCAGCAGTGTAGCGGCGCTGACGGTACCGGCAGCGAGGCTGAGGGTGGCAGTGGCAACGGCAGTGGTCAGCAGGGTATTGAGCCTGTTCATAAGCGTTCTCTCATCTGTGGTTATCCAGCATCGATGCAAGGCCGGCTAAGGCCGGCTTTGCAGGTGCCTCGATGAAACACCTGATAGCTATACCCACGAGTGAGCGCCTGGATGTCGCCGCCTGAAAATAAATTCATTTTTTTTGCAAATGGCCTCAGTTGGCCGAGGCCATAACCGCACGGCCGATATACAGCACCTTGCCGGTTGGCCGGTCCTTGGGCGAGCCGCCGGCTGGTTCCAGGGTCAGCTCGAACAGCTGGCCAGGTTGTACCGCGCCAATCTGTTCAGCAGACAGCTGCAGCGGTTTCCCCGGTTCGACCAGGCCCAGGGAGCGCGGGCCGATGGCTGGATCGATCAATGTCCAGAACTGCACCGAGCGGTCGGCCGGGATTTGGTCTTCCAGCAACGGCTGCAGGCGCAGGCTACCACTGCCATCGACATGCACCACCCAGCCCGGTTTGGCCGCTTCACCCGGGGCCTGCAGCACCACGGTGTAGCTATTGCCAGGCATGTCCGTGCGCCAGAGGTTAGGCATTAGCGCGACGATCAGGGCCAGCGCCAGGGCGGCGCTGGTGAGTCGCCAGGTGGTCAGGCTCTGCCACCAGGCCAGCCAGGCATTCACACGGCTGGCGGCCGGGGTCAGGCCGAGGCTATCCTGCAGGCGTTGCCACAACTGTGCGGACGGTGTCTGCGGCGGCAGCTGATCGCTCAGCTCGAGAAAGTGCTGCTGCCATTGCAGGGCCATTTGCGCGGCTTCGGCATCCTGCTCGATCAGCTCGCGTACTTCCTTGGCCTCGGCCTCGTCGAGCAGGCCCAGGACGTATTCGCCGATCAAGGCGCGGCGTTCGGCAGGTTGCTGCGTAATCATGCTTGCAAACACTCCTGCAGTGCGCGCAGACCGGCGCGGATACGACCCTTGATGGTGCCCAGCGGGGTGGTCAGGCGGTTGGCGATCTGTTCATGGGTCAGGCCACGGTAGAAAGCCAGCAGAATCGGGTGGCGGCGGTTGCGCTCGATACCCTGCAGGCAGCGGCGCAGTTGCTGCTGTTCGCCCCGTTGCTCCAGCAGCTCGGCGGCCTGCGGGCTGTCGTCAGCGGCGCGTTCGATAAAGTCGTCATCCATTTCCACCGTGCGGCCCCGGCTGCGCAGCTGGTTCAGGGCGCGGTAGCGCAGGATGCTGTAGATCCACGCACGGCCGCTGCCAAGCGCCCGTTGAAAGCGCTGGGCATTGCGCCAGATCTGCACAAAGGCATCGTGCACGCAGTCTTCGGCCTGATCACGGCGGCCGAGCAGGGTGATGGCCAGCCCGAGCATCTGCGCGGCCTCCTGTTGATAGAGCGCCTGGAATGCCCGCTCATCCTGCCGGGCGCAGTCTTCCAGACGGCTTTCGTAATCGAACGGCGGCTGCGCCATGCACAGGGTTCCTGAGTGTGTGAGCGTGCCAAGGGTTATACCCGAGCACCTGCTGTTTGGATGTCTCGGGAGTGCAACAAATCTTCTCCGTCAGCGTGGTAGCTCGATGCGCTCGGTCTCGCCCGGCACTGTTGGCCAGTCCTGCGAGGCCCATCGTTGGCGCGCCTGGTCGATCAGCACCGGGTCGCTGGCAACGAAGTTCCAGTTGATCCGTCGCGGGCCAATTGGTGCACCGCCGATCAACACCAGGTGGCTCTCGCTGCAAGCGCTGAGGGTGTAGGTTTCGCCTTCGGGCAGTACCAGCAGACCGCGCAGCGGCAGTTGCTGGTCATCCAGTGTCGCCTCGCCGTCGATCAGGTACAGCGCACGCTCGGCATGTTCGGCGGGTATCTGCAATGCGCTACCTGCGGCCAGCTTGATCTCGGCATAGATAGTTGGCGACAGCACCGATACCGGCGATTGCAGGCAGAAACCTGTGCCGGCAATCAGGCAGATTTCCACGCCCATGCTGGCACTGCGCGGCAGGCTGCTGGCGGGGTGATGGCTGTAGCTGGGTTCGCCTTGTTCCTCGGCGGCAGGCATGGCCAGCCACACCTGCAGGCCATGCATGCGCGAGCCACTCTGTTGCAAAGCCTGCGGGGTGCGCTCGACATGCGCCACGGCTTTGCCTGCGGTCATCCAGCTGACTTCGCCGGGGCTGACCAGCTGATCCGAACCGAGGCTGTCCTTGTGCTGCAACTGCCCCTCGAACAGGTAGGTGAGGGTGGACAGGCCGATATGCGGGTGCTGGTTGATATTCATGCCGCTGCCGGCCGGGTAGGTGTTTTCCAGAATATGGTCGAAGAACACGAAGGGCCCGACGCTACGGCATTTGGCCGAGGGCAGGGGACGCAGAATGGCTTGCCCGCCGAGGTCTTCCTGGCGCGGCTGGATCAGCAGAAAGTCGTTCATTACGCACCCTCGCTTAGCTGAGTGCTGACCTGGACCTCGCTGCTGGTCATCAGCTTGTGGATCGGACATTTATCGGCGATGCGCAACAGTTGCTGGCGTTGCGCGTCATCCAGCGCGCCATGCAGGGTCAGTTCGACATTCAGACGGTAGATGCCCTGGCGCTCCTGGCTGTCATCGCGGCTGAGCTGCACGTCGAGGCCTTCCAGCGGCAAACCACGCTGCTTGGCATACAGCGCCAGGGTCAGCGCCTTGCACGCGCCCAGCGCAGCGTCGAACAGATCGTGGGGTTCGGGGGCCGCACCTGCGCCGCCCAGTTCCACCGAGACGTCGCTGTGCAGGGTATGTGGACCGATGCTGATGCGCTGCAGCAGGCCGTTTTCGTTGCTGATACGGATCATTTGAACTCCTCGGGTTGAATGCGGGTACGGCGCTGGAGCCATTGCCAGCATGCAGGTGGATGAACTAGAAGCCAGTGTAGTGAGTCTATTGGCTTCACGTCTTGAGCGGGTCTTGGCTTTGAAAGGATTGAGTCTTTGTCTGTTTGCCGTGCTGTGCAGCGGTCTGGTGCAGGCGCGGGATTATCGCTACAGCGATGCGCACCTGCACTATGTCGATTTCTTCCAGGAAAGCGAAGGCATGGAAAAGCTGCTCGAGCACATGACCGAGGCCGATATCGACCATGTCATGCTCTCGGGCATTCCGGTGGCGAAGAAGTGGGGCGAAAACGAGCCCAAGCGCCCGCGTTACTACGCCGGCGATGATGCCAAAGCCTACTGGTACAGCGCCACCGATGTGCTGATCGCCCATGCCTACAAGCAGCTGTCCGCGGCGCAGCGCAAGCGCTTCCATCCGTTTCTCTCGGGTTTCAACCCCAACGACAAGAATGCCGACGCGCATATCCGCCGCATGCTCGAGCTCGACCCGGGGCTTTGGCAGGGTATCGGCGAGATCTTCACCCGCCACGACGACCTCACGGCGCTGATCCACGGCGACGCCCCGCGGGCCGATAACGAGGCCCTGGCCAGGGTCTTCCACCTGGCCGCCGAATACGACCTGCCGGTGATGCTGCACTCCAATATCACCTCCAAGCGCGAACGCAACCCGCTCTACCTGCAGGAGATCGAGACCCCGTTGCGCAACCATCCGCATGTGCGTTTTATCTGGGCTCATGCCGGTACCAGCATGGAAATCCATCGTCACCAGCAGCGCCTGGATTTTCTGCTGCCGACCCTGGAACGCATGCTCGAGCAATACCCCAATCTCTATATCGACCTGTCCTGGAGCATGCTCAGGCCCTATCTGCTGGACAAGCAGGGCAAGCCCGATGCCGACTGGCTCAAGCTGGTCAGGCGCTATCCCGAGCGCTTTATGCTCGGCTCCGATGTGGTGGGGCGTTTTGACAGTCTGAAGGACTATATGGACGGCTATCGGCCCTTCCTCGATGCCTTGCCGGCCGCGGTCGCGCAGCAGGTCGCGCGGGACAACTTCCTCGCCGTATTGCCCCGTCGGGTGCAGGAGCAGCTGGCCGAATAGGTCTGTCATGTTCCTGTCACAGCGACGTCATAGGCTCGCGCCATCCATAACGAGGAGCGAACCATGCATTACAGCGTTTTCACTGCACTGGCGGCCTGCCTGCTGGCAAGCGGTCTGGCCCGGGCCGAGGTGCGGGTCGAGGGACCGGTCGAGTACGGCGTTTTCGCCAGCGACTATGAGGATTTTCAGGCTGGCGACCGGGTACTGACCCGCAGCAATCAGCCGATCGAGCCCGGCGCGGTGATCCCGGCCAAGCTCGGCACCAAGTTCGGCATGCGTTACAGCCTGGCCGGCAAGATGGCCGATGATTCGCCACTGACTCTGCTGTACCTCACGCCAGGCGTGGTCACCCCGCAAGGTACGCACCACGACAAGTTCGTCGTGGTGCAGAAACTGGTGCCCGGAGCGGCCCAGGACGTCATGGCCTTCGAGTTTACCGAGCCGCATGAAGTGGTGCCGGGGGAGTGGCACTTCATGGTGTTTCAGGATGATCGCAAGCTGCTCGAACAGCGCTTCGAGGTCCGTTGAAACACCGACTGCGCCGCGTCTGACTATGCTGTGAAGATTACCGCGAGGGCTTCGGGGCATGGCAGGCGAGTGGCGGGTGCTGGTGGTCGACGATGATGCCGAGGTGCGGCAGTTGCTGCAGGACTACCTCGGCGCGCATGGCTACCGGGTGCAGGGCTGTGCCGACAGCGCCGCCTTGCGTCAGGCCCTGCAGCTTGAGCTGCCGGATCTGGTGCTGCTGGATGTCGGCCTGCCGGGCGAGGACGGGCTGAGCCTGGCGCGCTTTCTGCGCGAGCACCATGACCTGGCGGTGATCATGATTTCCGGTGCCGGCACCCCGCTGGACCGCATTATCGGCCTGGAAGTGGGGGCCGACGACTACCTGGCCAAACCTTTCGACCCGCGCGAGTTGCTGGCGCGGGTCAAGACGGTGATGCGCCGCTACCGGCGCGAGGAGCGCGAGGAATCTGCTCGGGAGCAGGACGGCATTCGTCTGGGCCGCTTCGTGCTGGATCTGCAGCGCCGCCAGTTGCTCGACGAGCACGCTGCCGAGGTCGAGCTGACGGCCATGGAGTTCGACCTGCTGCAGGCCTTCGCCCAGCGTCCCGACCGGCCGCTGTCGCGGGATCAGTTGCTCAACCTGACGCAGAACCGCGACTGGAACCCCTTCGACCGCTCCATCGATATCCGCATCGCGCGCCTGCGCCGCAAGCTCGAGGACGACCCGGAGAAGCCCCAGATCATCCGCACCGTACGCGGGGTGGGGTATATGCTGGTGTCCGCCAGGCCCCATTGAGAATCTGTTTACGACCCGCTGCGCGGCGGCGATACAAGGTTAGAAATGGCCTGGCTCGCCAGAGCCTAAACAGGTTCCGAGAACAGCCTCTGTTTCAATTGTTTCAATGCGGTTGTCGGCGGCGGCCAGCCTGGCCCGGCTTTCTATACTGCGCACATAGCTTGCGTGCGGAGGTAGCCATGCAGCAGCCGCTCCCATCACTGGTCACCAGCGATCCTGACCACCCGCTGCGGCAGATCGTCGACAACAGCAGCGCGGTTATCTATATCAAGGATCTGGAGGGGCGTTACCGCCTGGTCAACCCGGCCTTCGAGCGCTTCTTCCAGCTGCGTGCCGAGCAGGTGCTGGGACGCAGCGATCATGAGCTGTTTGCCGCTCCGGTGGCCGATGCCCTGCGCAGCAATGACCTGAGCGTGGTCAGCCTGGGCCATTCCATCGAGTTCGAAGAACAGCTGCTGCTGGAGCAGCGCAGCTGGGTCTATCTGTCGAGCAAGTTTCCGCTGTTCGATGCCCGGGGGCGGGTGATCGCGGTATGCGGCATCTCCACCGATATCAGCGAGCGCAAGGGGGTCGAGGACGCCCTGCGGCATGTCGCCCTGGGCGTTTCGGCGGCCACCGGCGATGAGGTGTTCGAGGCCATTGCGCGCTATCTGGCGCGTTCGCTGCACGCCGATTTCGCCTTCGTCAGCCGGGTCTGCGCGCCGGGCCAGTTGACCACCCTGGCGCTCTACCACGCCGGCAACCTGTACCCCAACGTAAGCTATCCACTGGCCGGCACGCCCTGCCAGGATGTATTCGGCAAGGCCTTCCATCTGGTCGAGAAGGACCTGGGCAAGCACTACGCCGGTGACGAAAGCCTGCGTCAGTTCCACCTCGACAGCTACGCCGGCTACCCTCTGTTCGCCAGCGACGGCCGCCCCCTGGGGCTGATTGCCGTGGCCCATAGCCGGGCGTTGCCGGCGCGCAGCCGGGTCGAGTCGGTGCTGCGGATCTTTTCGGTGCGCGCCGCCGCCGAACTGCAGCGCCGGGATGCCGAGGCCAGCTATCGCTCGATCTTCGACTCCTCGGAGGACGCCATCTTCGTCCATGACCTGGACAGCGGGGCACTGGTCGATATCAACCCGCGGGCCTGTGAACTCTACGGCTACAGCCATGCGGAAATGCTCAAGCTGCCAATCGAGGCCTTCAGTGCCGGTTATGCGCCCTATACCGGCGCAGAGGCCATCGAGTGGCTGGCCCGGGCACGCGACAGCGGGCCGCAGCGCTTCGAGTGGCTCAGGCGCAACCGCGACGGCAGCCTGCACTGGGACGAGGTCTGTCTGAAGCGGGCGAGCATCGCCGGTATCGACCGCATTCTCGCCTTTACCCGTGAGATCACCCAGCGCAAGGAAGCCGAAAACGCCCTGCGCGCCAGCGAGCAGCAGTACCGCACCATAGTCGGCAGCGCCCTGGACTGCATTATCGGCATGGACGCCGAGGGCCGGGTGACCACCTTCAACCCAGCCGCCGAGCAGTGCTTCGGTTTGCGCCGCGAGGACGTGGTGGGCCGGCCATTGGCGCAGATGCTCATTCCGGAGCCGATGCGGGCGGCCCATGCGCAAGGGTTGCAGCACTATCTCGACACCGCCGAAGGGCCCTTTCTCGGTCGCCGGGTGGAGGTGACGGCGCAACGCGCCAATGGCCAGAGCTTTCCGGCCGAGTTGGCGATCTCCGTGGTGCAGGGCCAGGCTGGGCCGCAGTTTATCGGCTTTCTGCGTGATATCACCGAACGCCAGGAGGCCGAGCAGCAGCGTGCCGCCCTGGAGCAGCAACTGCGTCAGGCCCAGCGTATGGAAGCCATCGGCCACCTGACCGGTGGCGTGGCTCATGATTTCAACAACCTGCTGACCAGCATGCTCGGTTATACGGTCATGGCCGAAGAACTGGCCGAGAACCAGGGCGACGAGCGTCTGTGCCGTTACCTGGCGCGGGTACAGCACTCGGCGGAAAAGGCCCGCGACCTGATCCAGCAGATGCTCACCTTCAGCCGTGGCAGCCGCGGCCAGCCGCAGCCGCTGGCGCTGGGCAAGTTGATCGGCGAGTTTCGCCAGCTGTTGCAGTCGACGCTGCCGGCCAGTGTCGAGATCGAGATGCAGCTGGCCCAGGACCTGCCGGCGGCCCTGTTCGATCCGGTGCAGCTGGAGCAGGTGCTGATGAACCTCTGTATCAACGCCCGCGATGCCATGGGTAGCGTCGGCCGCCTGCATATCGCCCTGCGACGGGCCAGGCAGGCCCAGGGCGTGTGCGCCTCCTGCCAGCAGCCACTGGCCGGCGACTACCTGCTGCTGGAGGTGGAAGACTCGGGGCCCGGCATCAGCGAAAGCGTGCAGAGCCGCATGTTTGAGCCCTTCTACAGCACCAAGGCCGCGGGGCAGGGCAGCGGCATGGGCCTGTCGCTGGTACACGGCATCGTTCACGAGTATGGCGGGCACCTGCTGGTGCACAGTCAGGTCGGTTACGGGGCCTGTTTTCAGGTGCTGATCCCGGCGCTGGTCGAAACCCGGGCGCAGCCCGCGGTGCGCGCGCCGGCCATGCTTGCCGGGCAGGCCTGGCCGGCCCTGCGCGGCCGCCTGGCGGTGATCGACGATGAGCGTTCGGTCGGCGAGTTCATGGCCGAGCGCCTTGGCCAATGGGGGCTCGAGGTGCGCCTGTGGTGCGATGCCGAACAGGCCTCGGCTGAGCTGCTGGTCGACCCCTATGCCTGGGATCTGGTGATTGTCGACCAGTGCATGCCGCGCCTGACCGGCCTGCAGCTGGCGCGCCGTCTGCTGGCGGCCCGTGCGGATATGCCGATCGCCCTCTACACCGGCTTCAGTGACCGCCTGAGCGAGGCCGAGGTGCTGGCCCAGGGCGTGCGCGTGTTGCTGCACAAGCCCCTGGATCAGGCGGAGCTGTACGCCTGGCTGCGCGCCAATCTGCCGGCTGAAACCGACTGAAACCAAGGCTTTACAAAGGCACAACCGGCCGCCATCGGGTCGATACAAAGGCGGTGCAACCTGACCTCGACTGCAGCCCCTGCAGCATCCCGATCACGAGGCAGGAACACCATCATGAAACGCTATGTCATTGAACGACACATTCCTTATGCCGGACAGATGAGCGCAAGCGAGTTGAGCCGCGCCGCCCTGCATTCCCATCAGGTCCTCAAGGGCCTGGGCAGTGAAATCCAGTGGCTGCACTCCTATGTCACCGAGGACAAGCTGTTCTGCATCTACCTGGCGCAGAGCCCCGAGCTGATCCGCCGCCATGCCCAGATCAGCGGTTTCCCCGCAGACAGCATCAACGAAGTTCGCAGCGTACTCGACGCCAGTCACGCATTCGCCTAATCCACCCGTCGCGCGGTTCCCGGGAGGGCGCGCGCCATGAGGGCCACACCATGAAACGCCTTATCATCTTTCTCTATGGCATCGGCAGTTATGCGGTGTTTTTCGCCACCTTTCTCTATGCCATCGGCTTTGTCGGCAACCTGCCGATGCTGCCGCGCACCATCGACGGCGCGCCGCAGATGCCCTTCGGTAACGCCCTGGTCATCGACGTGCTGCTGCTGGCGGTGTTCGCCATTCAGCACAGCGTGATGGCGCGACCCGCCTTCAAGGCGCAGTGGACGCGGGTCATCCCCGAGGCGGCCGAGCGCAGTACCTATGTGCTGTTCTCCAGCCTGGCGCTGATTGCCCTGTTCTATTTCTGGCAGCCCCTGGGCGGGGTGATCTGGGAGATCGAAAACCGTAGCGGTCGGCTGCTGCTCAACGCCGGTTTCGGCTTCGGCTGGGCGCTGGTGCTGTACAGCACCTTCCTGATCAACCACTTCGATCTGTTCGGTCTGCGTCAGGTCTGGCTGCAATTGCTGGGCAAGCCCTACACCAGCCTGCCGTTCAAGACCCCTGGGGCTTACAAGCTGGTGCGCCACCCCCTGTACCTGGGCTGGTTCTTCGCCTTCTGGTGCACCCCGCACATGAGTGCGACTCACCTGCTGTTCGCCCTGGTGACCAGTGTCTATATCCTCGTCGCGATCCTGTTCGAGGAGCACGACCTGCTCAAGGCGCACCCGCAGTACCACGGCTATCGCCAGCGGGTGCCGATGCTGCTGCCGCGCTTCAAGAGCAAGCCGGCCGCTGCAGAGACGGAAGAGGCGGCCTGAGGGCCAGACAAAAAAGGCCACCCCGAGGGGTGGCCTTTTTTATCCTGCAAACACAAGGCTGGACTTATTTGCCCGCCCAGCGCTTGAGTACCAGGGTGGCGTTGGTGCCGCCGAAGCCGAAGCTGTTGCTCATCACGGTGTCGATCTTGGCGTTCTCGACGGTGCTGCGCTGGATCGGCAGATCGGCGATTTCCGGGTCGATTTCGTCGATGTTGACCGAACCGGCGATAAAGTTGCCTTCCATCATCAGCATGCAGTAGATGGCTTCCTGTACGCCAGCGGCACCCAGGCTGTGACCGGTCAGGCTCTTGGTCGAGCTGATGGCCGGTGCCTTGGCACCGAACACTTCACGCACCGCGCGGCTTTCCGCGACGTCGCCGACCGGGGTCGAGGTGCCGTGGGTGTTCAGGTAGTCGATCGGCGTGTCGACGCTGGCCAGGGCCTGCTGCATGCAACGCACCGCGCCTTCGCCGCTCGGCGCGACCATGTCGTAGCCGTCGCTGGTGGCACCGTAGCCGACGATTTCCGCGTAGATCTTCGCGCCACGCTTGAGCGCGTGTTCCAGTTCTTCGACCACCACCATGCCGCCGCCGCCGGCGATAACGAAACCGTCACGCTTGCCGTCGTAGGCGCGGGAGGCCTTTTCCGGGGTTTCGTTGTACTGGGTGGAGAGGGCACCCATGGCGTCGAACAGGAAGCTCTGGCTCCAGTGTTCTTCTTCGCCGCCGCCGGCGAAGACCATGTCCTGCTTGCCCATCTGGATTTGCTCCATGGCATTGCCGATGCAATGGGCGCTGGTGGCGCAGGCCGAGGAGATCGAGTAGTTGACGCCCTTGATCTTGAACGGCGTGGCCAGGCAGGCGGAAACGGTGCTGCCCATGGTGCGCGGTACGCGGTACGGACCGACGCGCTTGACGCCTTTCTCGCGCAGGATGTCCATGGCCTCCATCTGGTTGAAGGTGGACGCGCCGCCGGAGCCTGCGATCAAACCCACGCGTGGGTTGGAGATGTCTTCCGCGCTCAGATTGGCATCCTTGATCGCCTGTTCCATGGACAGGTAGGCGAAGGCCGCAGCATCGCCCATAAAGCGATAGACCTTGCGGTCGATCAGCTCTTCCAGGTTGAGGTCGACGGAGCCGGACACCTGGCTACGCAGGCCCATCTCGGCGTATTCCGGATTGAAACGGATACCGGGACGGCCAGCACGCAGGTTGGCGGAAACGGTTTCTTTGTCATTGCCCAGGCAGGAAACGATGCCCAGACCGGTAATTACGACGCGACGCATGCGGGGAGTCCTTTAAAAACTGTCGGTAGAAGTGAACAGGCCGACACGCAGGCCTTCGGCACTGTAGATCTCGCGCCCGTCAACACTCACGGTGCCATCGGCGATGGCCAGGATCAGCGAGCGTGTGATGGTGCGTTTGATCTGGATGTTATAGGTGACCTTCTTGGCGGTCGGCAGGACCTGGCCAAAGAACTTCACTTCGCCCGAGCCCAGGGCGCGGCCGCGGCCGGGGTTGCCCTGCCAGCAGAGGAAGAAACCCACCAGCTGCCACATGGCGTCGAGGC
>JBFJZW010000067.1:0-17293 GCA_041621875.1 Pseudomonas sp.
CTGGCGGCCGTGCGCCTGCTCGGCGAAACCGGCGACCCGCTGGCCCGCACCCGCCTGGAAGCCCTGCTCGACCCGGCCGTGGAAAGCGACCCGACGGTGCGCACCGCCGCCGAAACCAGCCTGGCCCAGGTCAAACGCAAACTGCTGGTCGGTGAACTGCTCGGCCAGGCCTTTAGCGGCCTGTCGCTCGGTTCGATCCTGCTGCTGGCGGCGCTGGGTCTGGCCATCACCTTCGGCCTGCTCGGGGTGATCAATATGGCCCACGGCGAGATGCTGATGCTCGGGGCCTACTCCACCTATATGGTGCAGGTGCTGTTCCAGCGTTTCGCCCCGGAAGCCCTGGCGCTTTATCCGCTGGTGGCGCTGCCGGTGGCCTTCTTCGTCACTGCCGCCATCGGCATGGCCCTGGAACGTACAGTGATTCGCCACCTCTACGGTCGCCCGCTGGAAACCCTGCTGGCGACCTGGGGTATCAGCCTGATCCTGATTCAGCTGGTGCGGGTGCTGTTCGGCGCGCAGAACGTCGAAGTGGCCAACCCCTACTGGCTGTCCGGCGGCATTCAGGTGCTGCCGAATCTGGTGCTGCCGTACAACCGCATCGTGATTATCGGCTTCGCCCTGTTTGTGGTGGTGCTGACCTGGCTGCTGCTGAACAAGACCCGCCTCGGCCTTAACGTCCGCGCCGTCACCCAGAACCGCAATATGGCCGCCTGCTGCGGCGTGCCGACCGGTCGGGTGGACATGCTCGCCTTCGGCCTCGGCTCCGGTATCGCCGGCCTCGGCGGCGTGGCCCTGAGCCAGATCGGCAACGTCGGTCCCGATCTCGGCCAGAGCTATATCATCGACTCCTTCCTGGTGGTGGTGCTCGGCGGCGTCGGCCAACTCGCCGGTAGCGTGATGGCGGCCTTTGGCTTAGGCATCGCCAACAAGATTCTCGAACCGCAGATCGGTGCCGTACTCGGCAAGATCCTTATCCTCGCGCTGATCATTCTGTTTATTCAGAAACGCCCGCAAGGTCTGTTTGCTTTGAAAGGACGGGTGATCGATTGAGCCAGATTAGCTGCAATGCAACCGTAGGAGCTGGCCATGCCTGCGACCGCGTCGCCACGATTGTTCGCGCGCATGGCGCGCTCCTACAGGCTGACCAACTCAGCCCAGACCAACAATCATTTGCCGCGACAGGATGGGTGATCAACTGATGACCATGCCACTCAACCAAACGCTGCTGGCGCGCGCCAGCGCCAAGCTCGGCCCGCAGGTATCAGTCGCCATTGGCCTGCTGGTTCTCGCCGTGCTGATCGCCATGCCGCTGCTGCACCTGCTACCGGCGGACCACGCCCTGCATGTCTCGGCCTACAGCCTGACCCTGGTTGGCAAGATCCTCTGCTACTGCATAGTCGCTTTGGCGCTCGATCTGGTCTGGGGCTACGCCGGTCTGCTGTCGCTCGGCCACGGCCTGTTCTTCGCCCTCGGCGGCTACGCCATGGGCATGTACCTATCGCGCGAAGCGGCCGGTGACGGTCTGCCGGCCTTTATGAGCTTCCTCGCCTGGACCGAGCTGCCCTGGTACTGGTACGGCACCAGCAACTTCCTCTGGGCGCTGTGCCTGGTGGTACTGGCCCCCGGCTTGCTGGCGCTGGTGTTCGGCTTCTTCGCCTTCCGCTCGCGGATCAAGGGCGTGTACTTCTCGATCATGACCCAGGCCCTGACCTTCGCCGGCATGCTGCTGTTCTTTCGCAACGAAACCGGTTTTGGCGGCAACAACGGCTTTACCAACTTCAGGACGATTCTGGGCTTCGATATCACCTCGGCGCACACCCGCGCGGTGCTGTTCCTCGCCACCGTGGTGCTGCTGGTTGCCAGCCTGTACCTGGGCTGGCGGCTTGCCCGTAGCAAGTTCGGCCGGGTGCTCACCGCGCTGCGCGATGCGGAAAACCGCCTGATGTTCTGCGGCTACGACCCGCGCGGCTACAAGCTGTTTATCTGGGTACTCAGCGCCGTGCTCTGCGGCCTGGCCGGCGCGCTCTATGTGCCGCAGGTGGGGATTATCAACCCCAGCGAAATGTCGCCGACCAACTCCATCGAAGCCGCCGTCTGGGTCGCCCTTGGCGGGCGCGGCACGCTGATCGGCCCGCTGCTCGGTGCAGGCCTGGTCAACGGCATGAAGAGCTGGTTTACCGTGGCCTTCCCCGAGTATTGGCTGTTCGCCCTGGGTTTCCTGTTTATCGCCGTGACGCTCTTTCTGCCGAAAGGCGTGATCGGCTTGCTGCGTAAGAAAGGAGAGCAATGATGCGCGCCACTCCGATCCCCGAATTTATGCTCGAACCCGCTTTTGATCCGGTCGGCAGCGGCCGCGATGCGATTGGTGCCAGCACCCTGGCGAGCAAGGGGCTCAACGTCCGCCACGGCACCATCCTGACCCTGGAAGACATCAACGTCAGCTTCGATGGCTTCAAGGCCCTGACCGACCTGACCCTGTATATCGGCGTCGGTGAACTGCGCTGCATCATCGGCCCCAACGGTGCCGGCAAGACCACCATGATGGACGTGATCACCGGCAAGACCCGCCCGGACAACGGCGTCGCCTACTTCGGCGAAACCCTCGACCTGACCCTGATGAGCGAGGTGGAAATCGCTCAGTCCGGCATCGGTCGCAAGTTCCAGAAGCCGACTGTGTTCGAGGCGCTGAGCGTGTTCGAAAACCTCGAACTGGCGCAGAAAACCAACAAGTCGGTGTGGGCCAGCCTGCGCGCCACACTTAGCGGCGAGCAGAAAGACCGCATCGATGAAGTGCTGCAGACCATCAAGCTCGACGCCTCGCGTAATCGCCCGGCCGGACTGTTGTCCCACGGCCAGAAGCAGTTTCTCGAGATCGGCATGCTGCTGGTGCAGGACCCACAACTGTTGCTGCTCGATGAACCGGTGGCGGGCATGACCGACGCCGAAACCGAGTTCACCGCCGAGCTGTTCAAGTCCCTTGCGCGCAAGCACTCGCTGATGGTGGTGGAGCACGACATGGGCTTTGTCGGCTCCATCGCTGACCACGTCACCGTGCTGCACCAGGGCAGCGTGCTGGCCGAGGGCTCGCTTGAGCAGGTGCAGAACGATGAGCGGGTGATCGAAGTTTATCTGGGCCGCTAGGACGTCGGGTGCGCGGGGCCGCCTAGGCCGTGCGCACCCTCCCTGGCCATTGGTGCGCACGGCGCACCCTACGGAATGTGAGGCATCCATGCTGCAAGTTGAGCAACTCCATCAGTACTACGGCGGTAGCCATATCCTCCGTGGCCTGTCGTTCGACGTGAAGGTCGGCGAAGTCACCTGCCTGCTCGGCCGCAACGGCGTGGGCAAGACCACATTGCTGAAATGCCTGATGGGCCTGATCCCGGCCAAAGAGGGCGCGGTGAATTGGGAAGGCCGGCCGATCACCGCCTTCAAGCCGCACCAGCGCGTGCACGCCGGCATCGCCTACGTGCCCCAGGGCCGGGAAATTTTCGGCCGCCTGACCGTGGAAGAAAACCTGTTGATGGGGCTTTCCCGTTTCGGCGCAAAGGAAGCCAAAGTGGTGCCGGAATTTATCTACGAGCTGTTTCCGGTGCTGCGCGAGATGAAGCAGCGCCGCGGCGGCGATCTGTCCGGCGGCCAGCAGCAACAGCTGGCCATCGGTCGCGCGCTGGCGAGCCAGCCACGCCTGCTGATCCTCGACGAACCCACCGAAGGCATCCAGCCCTCGGTGATCAAGGAGATCGGCGTGGTGATCAAGAAGCTCGCCGAGCGCGGCGATATGGCCATCCTGCTGGTCGAGCAGTTCTATGACTTTGCCGCCGAACTGGCCGACCAGTACCTGGTGATGAGCCGTGGCGAAATCGTCCAGCAGGGCCGTGGCGAGACCATGGAAACCGATGGCGTGCGCGGACTGGTGGCCATCTGAATGGCGACGCCAGCGCTGCACTTTGCGCATAATCAGGCATTCGCCCATGGACTCGAGGCCCTCATGCCGCCCTTGCGCACGCTCCTTCTCCCGCTTACCGCACTGGTCGGCATGGCCCTGGTGATCTGGGCCGGCAGCCAGCCGGATTACTGGATGCTCCGTGCAATGCCGGCCGGCAGCGAAGCGGCCTACCCGCTCAAGCCGGTGCTGATCTTCTGCGCCATTGTCCTGGCCGAATGCAGCCTGCTGCTGGCGATACTGCGCCCGGCGTCCTATCGCCGCTCCTGGGGCCGCGCGCTGTGCGCCAGCCTGCTAGCCCTGGGCCTGGCGCTGGTGTGGGCTCAGGGCCTTCTGCACGCGCCGCCCTACTACGGCATGCACCTGCAATGGTGGCTGGTGGTCAGCCTGGGTCTGGTGCTGCTGAGCGCTTTTTCCGCCGTTCAGGCCTGGCGGCAGCGTCGCGGCAAGGTGGCGGCGTGAACGCCCCCGCCGCCCTGTTTACCCCCAGCTGGCACGCCGAGCTGGAGCTGGGCTATGGCCGCGACGGAGACTGCACGCGGCCAACCCTGCGCCGGCACAAAGGCCCGCTGCGGGTGCAGAAGCACCTGTATGGCGAAGGGCCGCAGGTGTGCCAACACATCATTGTCCATCCACCCGGAGGGATTGCCGGCGGTGATCGATTGGATATTTCGGCCACGGTCGGTGCCAACGCCTGGGCGCAGCTGACCAGCCCCGGCGCGGCCAAGTGGTATCGCGCCGCCGGCCCGGCCTACCAGAGCCTCACGCTGCGCGTCGAAGCCGGGGCCACCCTGGAATGGCTGCCGCAGGAAACCATCGTCTACGCCGCCGCCCAGGCCGAACTGCACACAGAGATCGAGCTGCAGGGTGATGCCAGGCTGCTCTACTGGGACATTGTCGCCCTCGGCCGCCCCGCCAGCGGCGAGCGCTTCGACGCCGGACACTTCCAGGCCGCCCTGGATATCCGCCGCGACGGCCAGTTGCTCTGGCACGAACGCCAGCGCGTGGTCGGTGGCGATGGCCTGCTCGACTCGCCCATCGGCCTGGGCGGCCAACCGGTGTTTGCCACCCTGCTTATCACGGGCGAGATCGACGCCGAGTTGCTCGAGCGCTGCCGCAGCCTGAACAATCCAGTGCGCGGCGACCTGAGCCAACTGCCCGGTCTGCTGGTGGCCCGCTGCCTGGCTGCGGAGGCCCTGCACGCCCGCGCCTGGCTGATCGAACTCTGGCAGCTGCTGCGCCCGGCCCTGCTCGGCCGCACGGCCGTCCCCCCAAGAATCTGGAGCACCTGACCGATGGACCTGACGCCCCGCGAAAAAGACAAACTGCTGATTTTCACCGCCGGCCTGGTAGCCGAACGACGCCTGGCCCGCGGGGTCAAGCTCAACTACCCGGAAGCCATGGCCTATATCTCCGCCGCCCTGCTCGAAGGCGCGCGCGACGGCCAGACGGTCGCCGAGCTGATGCACTTCGGCACCACATTGCTGAGCCGCGATCAGGTGATGGAAGGCATCGCGGAAATGATCCCAGAGATCCAGGTCGAGGCCACCTTCCCCGACGGCACCAAGTTAGTAACCGTCCATCAACCGATAGCCTGAGGAACCCATCCAATGTCTACTGCGCTTGCTCATGCTGCGTTGCAAGTCGGCTCGAATTGCTCATTGACAGGCGTCAACTGCGCATTCTCGCCAACTTGCGCCTTGCCTGAGCTGCGCTCGCTACGACCTTGAATGGATTCCTGGAATGACACATGACGATTCAAGACGCGACCCAAGCCGATCTGCCCGGCATTCTGGCGATCTATAACGATGCAGTGCTACACAGCACCGCGCTGTGGATCGAAACCCTGGCCGATCTGGCCAACCGCCGCGCCTGGCTAAGCGAGCGCGAGGCCGCCGGCTTTCCGGTGCTGGTTGCCCAGGACAGCAACGGCGAGGTGCTGGGCTATGCCAGTTACGGCAGTTGGCGCAGCAACGAAGGCTTTCGCCATACCGTCGAACACTCGCTATACGTGCGTACCGATCAGCGCGGCCGTGGCCTCGGCCTGGCCTTGTTGAAGGCCTTGATCGAGCGGGCGAAGTCGGCAGAGCTGCATGTAATGGTCGCCGCCATCGAGAGCGAGAACGCCGCCTCGATCCGCCTGCATGAACGCCTCGGTTTCGTTACCAGCGGACAGATGCCCCAGGTCGGGCGCAAGTTCGGCCGCTGGCTGGACCTCACCTTTATGCAATTGACCCTGGAGTGAAGCAGCGATGATCCCCGGCGAATACCAGATTCAGGACGGCGAAATCGAGCTCAATGCCGGCCGCCGCACCCTCAGCCTGACCGTGGCCAACAGCGGCGACCGGCCGATTCAGGTCGGCTCGCACTACCACTTCTTCGAAACCAACGACGCACTGACCTTTGATCGGCCGAGCACACGCGGTATGCGCCTGAATATCCCGGCCGGCACCGCCGTACGCTTCGAGCCGGGACAGAGCAGAGAAGTCGAACTGGTCGACCTGGCCGGCCATCGCCGGGTGTTCGGCTTTGCCGGACGGGTGATGGGCGAGCTGTAGGGTGCGCCGTGCGCACCACAAACAACGCGGATAGCAATGGTGCGCATAGCGCACCCTACAGGAAGGCACTTGATGAAAATTTCCCGCCAAGCCTATGCCGATATGTTCGGCCCCACCGTCGGCGACAAGGTGCGCCTGGCCGACACCGAGCTGTGGATCGAAGTGGAGCAGGACTTCACCAGCTACGGCGAGGAAGTGAAGTTCGGCGGCGGCAAGGTGATCCGCGACGGCATGGGCCAGAGCCAGCTCTGCGCCCTTGATGTGGTCGACACCCTGATCACCAATGCGCTGATCATCGACCACTGGGGCATCGTCAAGGCCGATGTCGGCCTTAAGGACGGCCGCATCCACGCTATCGGCAAGGCTGGCAACCCGGATATCCAGCCCGACGTGACCATCGCCATCGGTGCCGGAACCGAGGTGATCGCCGGCGAAGGCATGATCCTTACCGCTGGCGGTATCGACAGCCATATCCACTTTATCTGCCCGCAGCAGATCGAGGAGGCGCTGATGAGCGGGGTGACCACCATGATCGGCGGCGGCACGGGACCTGCCACCGGCACCAACGCCACCACCTGCACCCCCGGGCCCTGGCATATGGCGCGCATGCTCCAGGCCGCCGACGCTTTCCCGATGAACCTGGGCTTTACCGGCAAGGGCAACGCCTCGCTGCCCGAACCGCTGATCGAGCAGGTCAAGGCCGGGGCCATCGGCCTAAAGCTGCACGAGGACTGGGGCACCACTCCCGCGGCCATCGACAACTGCCTGAGCGTGGCGGACCAGTTCGATGTGCAGGTGGCGATCCATACCGACACCCTGAACGAATCCGGCTTTGTCGAAACCACCCTAGCCGCGTTCAAAGGCCGCACCATCCACACCTACCACACCGAAGGCGCGGGCGGCGGTCATGCGCCGGACATCATCAAGGCCTGCGGCTTCGCCAATGTGCTGCCCAGCTCAACCAACCCGACCCGGCCGTTTACCAAGAACACCATCGACGAACACCTGGACATGCTGATGGTCTGCCACCACCTCGACCCGAGCATCGCCGAGGACGTGGCCTTCGCCGAGAGCCGTATCCGCCGCGAAACCATCGCCGCCGAGGACATCCTGCATGACCTCGGCGCGTTCAGCATGATCAGCTCCGACAGCCAGGCCATGGGCCGTGTTGGCGAGGTGATCACCCGCACCTGGCAGACCGCCGACAAGATGCATAAACAGCGCGGCCCGCTGGACGGCGACGGCCCTGGCAACAGCAACTTCCGGGTCAAACGCTATATCGCCAAGTACACCATCAACCCGGCCATCACCCACGGCATCAGCCATGAAGTGGGCTCCATCGAAGTGGGCAAGTGGGCCGACCTGGTGCTCTGGCGTCCGGCCTTTTTCGGGGTTAAACCGACGTTGATTCTCAAGGGCGGGGCGATTGCCGCGAGCCTGATGGGCGACGCCAACGCCTCGATCCCGACGCCGCAACCGGTGCACTACCGGCCGATGTTCGCCAGTTACGGCGGCAGTCGCCACGCCACCAGCATCACCTTTATCAGCCAGGCGGCGTTTGCTGCAGGCGTGCCCGAGCAGTTGGGATTGAAGAAGAAAATCGGCGTGGTCAAGGGCTGCCGCGAGGTGCAGAAAACCGACCTGATCCACAACGACTACTTACCTAACATCGAGGTGGACGCGCAGAACTATCAGGTCAAGGCCGACGGTCAGTTGCTCTGGTGTGAACCGGCCGATGTGCTGCCGATGGCGCAACGCTATTTCCTTTTCTGACCTGCGGCACTGGGCAATCACCGCGCGGAGCTAGACTGCAAATTCCAGCACTCGCGCAGGAGGCGCACCATGTACCAATTCTCGACACGGCCAAGTCTGTTCGGCTACCTATTGCTGCTCAGCCTGCCGCTCGCGCAGGCGCAAACCCTGACGCCCCTGCAAGGCCAAAACCAGCAACAGATCCAGAGCGATATCGCCGCCTGCCAGGCCCAGGCCGGCACCACGCCGAGCAGCACAACGGCCAGCAGCAGCGACAATCACGGCGGCGAGCGCCTGCGTGGTGCGGCCAAAGGAGCCGCGCTGGGTGCAACCGCTGCCGAGGTGCGCGGCCGCCGCTACGATGAGGCCTATGACCGGGTGGACGACGATCTCAAGCAGGAGTACCGGCAGAACCGGGCCCGCGATGCCGCCGCCGTCGGCGTGGTGGTCGGTGGCTCGCGTCAGCGCCAGGGTCGCCGCGAAGATCGACGCAACGCCGAGGCTGCCGCCCAGGCCCAGAGCAGCGCGAGCCAGGCCTACGTCAACTGCATGAGTGGGCGCGGCTACTCCGTCATCCCCTGAATTAGCGCAGCTAATCAGCGCAGCTGGCTGTCCTTGCTGCCCCGGCGGTTATAGCCGCTGAATCTGGCCTGTTCCCTGTCGTGCTCGGTCTGGCAAGCCACGCACAGGTGCACGCCGGGGATGGCCTTGCGCCGCGCTTCGGGAATGGCTGCGGCGCATTCTTCGCAGTGGCTCAGGCTCTCGCCGCTGGGAAGCTGGCTGCGGGCACGCTGGATGGCGTCCTCGATGCTGCTGTCGATCTGTTCCTGTACCGCGCCATCATTTGCCCAGCCACCGGCCATCTGCCTGCTCTCCCGAGGTTAGTCACCTCAGTGATATGCGCTCGCGCGCGACAAAACTCAAGTGCTGCCCGTCCGACTACTCCTTCACATCCATAAAGGCTTCGGCCCAGAGGATATATTCCTCGGGCAGGGTGTATTTCAGCGCTAGCTCGGAAGCGCTGAGGTCGCTGGCATCGACGCCGCGCTCCTCGCGCAGGCAGTCGTAGGTGGCCTTGATCGCGGCGAAGTAGGCCCCGTGGCCGTTGACCACGATACGCACGCCGAGGCTGGCCAGACGGGCGTTGTCGCGCAGCTTGGGGTTGCCGTAGGTGACCAGCATCAGCGGCACGCTCAACGCTGCGGCAATCTGCTCCAGGTGGGCGAAGTCCTCGATACCGACAATGCAGATGGCGTCGGCCCCGGCGGCCTGATAGGCCAGGGTGCGACGGATCACCTCGTCGACATCCAGCAGGCCGGCATGGGTGCGGGCGATGATCGCCAGCTCCGGGTCGACCCGTGCCTGCAGGGCCGCGCGAATCTTGCCGACGCCCTCGTCGATGCCGATCAGGTCGGTGGACTTGCACCCGAACTGGGCCGGCAGCAGGGTATCCTCGAGGGTCAGCGCGGCAATGCCGGCGCGCTCCAGCTCGACCACGGTGCGCATCACATTGAGCGCATTGCCATAGCCGTGGTCGGCGTCGGCGATCACCGGCAGGCGGCTGACCCGGCCGATACGAGTGGCCTGTTCGACAAACTCGCTGAGGGTGATCAGGGCGAAATCCGGGGCGGCCAGCACCTGCAAAGAGGCCACCGAGCCGCCGAGGATGCCGACTTCGAAGCCCAGATCGGCGGCAATCCGCGCCGACATCGGGTCGAACACCGAGGCGGTGTGGTAGCAGGCATCGCTAGCCAGCAGGGTGCGAAAGGCTTGGCGCAGGTCGTGGTGGGAAGCGCGTTGCAGAGTCGGCATAGGGGGTTCCTGAGCAGCGGTAAATCGGGGTTCGGGCCACGGCGACAGCGCAGCGGATCGCCAGGCTGCCGGAAAATGCAATTTGCCCGCCAACCCATGCTATGCCCGGCGCGACGGGACACAGCGACCCGCGTCGAACAGGTGGCAACGGACACTGACGCCGACCCCGGCGGAAATTCGCCATAAGGCTGTCATCCTGGCGCATTTCCGCCAAGGCAGAAACTAGGGCTCGCCGAGGATTTCCGCCAGTTCGGCCTCACTGGCATGGACGAACCAGCGGCGATGGATACGCTCCAGGCTGCCGTCGCGGCGCATGGCATCCAGGGCCTGCTGCCAGGCTGCAATCAGCTTGCCGTCGGTCTTGCGGGAAAAAGCGATATAGGTAGCGTTGCTCATCAGGGCGTATTGCCACTCGACCTGCTCACGGCTCATGCCCTGGCTGGCGAGCATTTCGTCCAGGACCAGGCTGTTGGCCAGCATCAACCGGGTTCGTCCGTGCTTGAACATCTTCAGCATATGCTGCGGGGTGGGTACGCCGTAGAGCGTCTTCAGACCCTGCTCCTTCAACACCTCGTAGGAATACCAGAGTTTGGGCACGGCCAGGGTGCCCAACTGCTCGACATCCGCCAGGCTGCGCACCCGCACCCCTGCACCGCGGTGGCTGTAGAAGCTGGTATTGCCGGCGGCGACAGGCCCGACCCAGTGAAACTTGTCCTCACGCTGGGCGGTGCGCACGGTGGGAAACACCGCCGTGTCGGCTTCACGCTGGGCCTGCTGATAACCCCGCGTCCAGGGCACCAGTTCGATGCTCGCCGGCTGCCCGGTACGCTGAATAAGCGCTTCGACCACCTCGACCACCATGCCGGTCAGCTTGCCATTGTCCATATAGCTCAGCGGCCGATAGTCCTCGGTGTACAGACGCAACTGCGAACCGGCACAGGCGGCCCAGCAGCTCGCCAGTAGCAAGGTCACGACCTTCAGCCCCATCGCCATCAATCGACACCTGTATAAAGCGGCGGTGTAGCCCGCCAATGGATCGCCAGCCGCGCTCACCGCTAGGCCGCGCACTGGAAATATCTACTAGTGCAGGTCGGTGCCCTCACCCTCAGGGCGGCGCGGGCAGATCCTGCAGTTGCTCATATGTAACTCGCTCATATTGGCGCGGGTCATCAGGCGCGCCTCGAGGTGGCTGTAAACCGCGCCCTGGCCCCGCCACTGCGGCTTACCTGCCGGGGCAGCATAACCGCGACGGCTGCACCAGCAGAACGCCCCTAGGTAAAACGCCCTGCAATATCAATTTAGCATCAGCCCTTTAGCGGCGCTGACGGATTGCCCGTCGAGATGCTGCCAGAAAAGCGCCGCCCCGGCTCGACAGTCGCGACCGGAGCCGCGCCACTCACACTTTTTCACACTCCAGGCGACCGCCGGGCTGGCAGCCGCGGCCCAGGCAGGCGATGATCGGAGTTCTTTCCTGTACGCTGAATGACATGACCGATACCACACAGACCGCCCACGCCACACACAAGCCGCGCCCGCTGATCGACCTGCTGATCAGCATCCTGATCCCCTCGCTGATTCTGATGAAGCTTAGCGGCGAAGCCAGGCTCGGAGCAGATGGCGCGCTGGTGCTGGCGCTGGCCTTCCCCCTCGGCTGGGGCAGCTTCGAGCTGATCAAGTACCGCAAATTCAACTTTATCGCCCTGCTCGGCCTGCTCAGTGTGCTGCTCACCGGCGGCATCGGCCTGCTCAAGCTGGACAACCAATGGCTGGCGATCAAGGAAGCGGCCATCCCCGGGCTGATCGGCATCGCCGTGCTGGTGTCGACCCGCACCCGCTACCCGCTGATCCGCACCCTGCTGTTCAACAAGACCGTGCTCAACGTCGACAAGATCCATGCGCGCCTGGAACAAGGCGGCAATACCGCCCAGTTCGAGGCCCGCCTGCTCAGGGCCACCTACTGGCTGAGCGGCACCTTCTTCTTCTCCTCGGCGATGAACTACGTGCTGGCCAAGTGGATCGTGATCAGTCCGTCCGGCAGCGAAGCGTTCAACGCCGAACTGGGGCGGATGAATCTGCTCAGCTACCCGATGATCGCGATTCCCTCGATGATCATGCTGATGGCGATCTTCTACTACCTGTGGCGCACCATCCATGGCCTGACCGGCCTGAAGCTGGAAGAAGTGATGGCGAACGCCGAGCAGGACCAGCAGCCCTGAGCCAACACAGCCGGGGCCGCAGTAGCACATCGGGCGCGGCCCGTGCCCGCCGCTTATGCTGAGCCTGTCGGTCTATCTGGGCCTGTTTCTGTCCGCACTGGGCGCGGCCAGCCTGCTGCCGCTGCAATCGGAAAGCGTGCTGGTCGCCCTGCTGCTCGGCGAGGCCTACCCCTTGTGGGCCTTACTGGCGGTGGCCACCTGCGGCAACGTACTCGGCTCGCTGCTCAACTGGCTGCTGGGCCGCTACCTCGAGCACTTGCGCCACAGGCGCTGGTTTCCCGTCAGCGACGCCCGCCTGCAACAGGCGCAGCACTGGTATACGCGCTATGGCCGCTGGTCGCTGCTGCTCAGCTGGGTACCGATTATCGGCGACCCGCTGACCCTGGTCGCCGGGGTGATGCGCGAACGCCTGTGGGTGTTCCTGCCGATCGTCAGCCTGGCCAAGGGCGGTCGCTACCTGGTACTGGCGGCGCTGACCCTGGGCCTGATGTAGACACTGCGTCACGCCAGCGACTGGCCTTGCGACACCAGGGCCAGGCAGAATGGCCGCCGTTTTGCCTGGCCCGCTCCAGGCCTTCCCCATGCCCACCCAGCAGGCCCATCAAGGAGCCCTTTTGAATCCCCTGGAAACCATTGCCCTGGCCCTGATCCAGGGGCTGACCGAATTCCTGCCGATTTCATCCTCCGCCCACCTGATCCTGCCGTCCCAGGTACTGGGCTGGGCCGACCAGGGCCTGGCCTTCGATGTGGCCGTACACGTCGGCACCCTGCTGGCGGTGGTCTGCTACTTCCGTCATGAGGTCAGACGCCTGCTGGTTGCCTGGTACGGTTCATTCGGCGGCGCGCACAATCAGGAGTCGCGCCTGGCCTGGCAGATCGCCGTGGCGACCCTGCCGGCAATGGCATTCGGCCTGCTGGCCAGCGAACAGATCGAACACTACGCCCGCTCCGCCTGGGTGATCGCCACCACCACCATCCTCTTCGGCCTGCTGCTGTGGTGGGCGGACAGCCGCGCCCGGCAAGCCAAGGACGAATACCAGGCCAGCTGGAAAGACGCCGCCATCATAGGTTTCGCCCAGGTGCTGGCGCTGATCCCCGGCACCTCGCGCTCGGGCATCACCATGACCGCCGCCCTGATGCTCGGCCTCAGCCGCACCGCCGCGGCGCGCTTCTCCTTTCTGATGTCGATCCCGATCATCGTCATGGCCGGCAGCTATGAAGGCCTCAAGCTGGCGGAAGCGGGCGACGCGGTGAACTGGACACAGATCGGCCTGGGCACCCTGGTGTCCTTCGCCAGCGCCCTGCTGTGTATCCACTGGTTTCTCAAGCTGCTGGAACGCATCAGCATGCTGCCCTTTGTCATCTACCGACTCTGCCTGGGCCTGGGCCTGTTCGCCTTTCTCAGCCTGGCTTAGAGCCGCGCAGACAGCCGGCGGGGTTATCCGTCGCGCCGCTGGAAAAGCCACAAGCGCAAAGCGCGACACTCGCATAGAATGCGCGGCCGTTTTTGCGGCCACGCCTGCACGGCGGCCACTCGCCAGGCCGTCGCCACAGGCTGCCCAGAAACCTCCCGGTACTTATTCAGGAACAGCGCGTCGCATGACTTTCTCCACTCCCGCCCGCGCCTGCGGCATCGACTTCGGCACCTCCAACTCCACCGTCGGCTGGCTGCGCCCCGACGCCGAGACCCTGATTCCACTGGAAGACGGCAAGATCACCCTGCCCTCGGTGGTGTTCTTCAATCTCGAAGAGCGCCGTCCGGTGTATGGCCGCCTGGCCCTGCAGGAATACCTGGAAGGCTACGAAGGCCGCCTGATGCGCTCGCTGAAGAGCCTGCTGGGCAGCAAGCTGCTGAAAAGCGAAACCACAGTGCTGGGCAGCGCCCTGCCGTTCAAGGACCTGCTCGGCTTCTTTATCGGCGAGCTGAAAACCCGCGCCGAAGCCGTGGCCGGCCGGCCATTCGAGGAAGTGGTGCTGGGCCGCCCGGTGTTCTTCGTCGACGACGACCCGGTGGCCGATCTGGAAGCGCAGAACACCCTGGTGGCCGTGGCGCACAAGCTGGGCTTCAAGGACGTGTCGTTCCAGTACGAACCGATTGCCGCAGCCTTCGACTACGAGTCCGGCATCAGCCGTGAAGAGCTGGTGCTGATCGTCGATATCGGCGGCGGCACCTCGGACTTTTCCCTGGTACGCCTGGCCCCGGAGCGCCGCGCCGTGGCCGACCGGCATGACGACATTCTCGCCACCGGCGGCGTGCATATCGGCGGTACCGACTTCGACAAGCAGCTCTCCCTGGCCGGCGTAATGCCGCTGTTCGGCTACGGCAGCCGGATGAAAAGCGATGCGCCGATGCCCACCAGCACCCACCTCAACCTGGCCACCTGGCACACCATCAACGCGGTGTACTCGGCGCAGTCGCAGCGCCAGCTGCAGAGCATGCGCTACGACATCGTCGACCCCACCGGCATCGACCGCCTGTTCCAGCTGATCGAACGCCGTGACGGCCACTGGCTGGCGATGCAGGTGGAAGACAGCAAGATCGCCCTGACCGAACAGGATGCGCGGCCCATCGACCTCAGTCGCCTGGAAGAGGGCCTGGTCGCCGAGCTGACCCGCGAGCTGTTCGAGGGTGCCATCGAGCCGTTGCTGAAACGCGTACGCGCCAGCGTCACCCAGCTGCTCGGCGATGCCGGCGTAGGGGTTGCCCAGGTCGATACGGTGTTCTTCACCGGCGGCTCCAGCGGCATTCCGGCATTGCGCCAGAGCGTTGCAGCAATGCTGCCCAACGCACGCCACGTCGAAGGCAATACCTTCGGCAGCATCGGCAGCGGCCTGGCCATCGAAGCGCAGAAACGCTACGGCTGAGGCCGTAGGGTGGATGGCGCCTTTCTCATCCACCATCAGCGGCGCGGTGGTGGATGGATAAAGCGTCACCCAGCTGCTCAGCGATGCCGGGGTCAGCGTTGCGCAGGTCGATACGGTGTTCTTTACCGGCGGCTCCAGCGGCATCCCGGCGCTACGCCAGAGCGTCGCGGCGATGCTGCCCAATGCCCGTCATGTGGAAGGCAACACCTTCGGCAGCATCGGCAGCGGCCTGGCCATCGAAGCGCAGAAGCGTTACGGCTGAGGCCGTAGGGTGGATGGCGCTTTATCCATCCACCGCGAGCGACACGTGGGTGGATGAAAAAGGCGTCATCCACCCTACATGGCTACACGACGGATCAGCATGCCGCCCCAATAAAAAACGCCAGCTCGAAGCTGGCGTTTTTTATTGCTGCAGAATCAGCGCGGCGCGACCGGCTTCTTCGGCGGCTTCTTGCCTTTGCCCTTGGCGGCATCCGAGCGCTCTTTGGCGGCCTGCTGGTTGCGCGCCTGGGCCGCGGCCTTGGCCTGTTCACGCTTGTCCCAGGGGTTGCCGCCCGCGGCACCGGTATCGCGCGGCGGCAGGCCGGTGTGCTGGGTCAGCAGCGGCCGGGTCTTGTCGCCCGTGCCGCGCGCGGCAGCACCGACCTTCTTGCTGCCAGCCGGGGTGGAGTTCTTGCGCCGCGCGCTCTGGTAGCTGTCGGTGGCGGGCTGATGCAGCGGAATCAGCTGGTGCTTGCCCGGGCCGATCAAGTCGGCGCGGCCCATACGGGTCAGCGCTTCACGCAGCATCGGCCAGCCCTTCGGATCGTGATAGCGCAGGAAGGCCTTGTGCAGGCGGCGCTGCTCTTCGCTCTTGACGATGGTCACGCCGTCGCTCTTGTAGCTGACCTTGCGCAGCGGATTCTTGCCCGAGTGGTACATGGCGGTGGCGGTGGCCATCGGCGACGGGTAGAAGGCCTGCACCTGGTCGGCACGGAAGCCGTTGCCCTTGAGCCACAGGGCCAGGTTCATCATGTCTTCGTCGGTGGTGCCCGGGTGCGCGGCGATAAAGTAGGGGATCAGGTACTGCTCTTTGCCCGCCTCTTTCGAGTACTTCTCGAACATGCGCTTGAACTTGTCATAGCTGCCAATGCCCGGCTTCATCATCTGATTCAGCGGGCCTTCCTCGGTGTGCTCCGGGGCGATCTTCAGGTAGCCACCGACGTGGTGGGTGACCAGCTCCTTGACGTACTCCGGCGACTCCACAGCCAGGTCGTAACGCAGGCCCGAGGCGATCAGGATCTTCTTCACCCCCGGCAGGGCGCGCGCACTGCGATAGAGCTGGATCAGGCTGGAGTGATCGGTGTTCAGGTTCGGGCAGATGCCGGGGAATACGCAGGACGGCTTGCGGCAGGCGGATTCGATCTCCGGGCTCTTGCAGGCGATGCGATACATATTGGCCGTGGGGCCACCCAAATCCGAGATAACGCCAGTAAAACCCGGCACCTTGTCGCGAATCTCTTCGATCTCACGGATGATTGACTCTTCCGAACGGTTCTGGATGATGCGCCCTTCGTGCTCGGTGATCGAACAGAAGGTGCAGCCGCCGAAGCAGCCGCGCATGATATTCACCGAGAAACGAATCATCTCGTAGGCCGGAATTTTCTCCTTGCCATACGCCGGGTGCGGGATGCGCTGATAGGGCATGCCGAACACATAGTCCATCTCTTCAGTGGTCATGGGAATGGGTGGCGGGTTGAACCACACGTCCACCTCGCCATGCTTCTGCACCAGGGCACGGGCGTTGCCCGGGTTGGTTTCCAGGTGCAGCACGCGGTTGGCGTGGGCGTACAGGACCGGGTCGTTGCGCACCTTTTCCATCGACGGCAGGCGGATCACCGTCTTGTCGCGGGTCATCCGCGGGCTGGCCAAGATCTGCACAACCTGCGGCTCGTTCGGGTCCTCAACAAGACCTTTCTCTTGCTCAATGGCGCAGGCCTGGGTGTCCTGAGTATTCACATACGGATTGATGATCTTGTCGACCTTGCCCGGACGGTCGATCCGCGTGGAGTCCACCTCATACCAGCCCTGCGGCGTGTCGCGGCGAATAAACGCGGTGCCGCGCACATCGGTGATGTCTTCAATCTTGTGGCCATAGGACAGGC
>JBFJZW010000068.1:0-17268 GCA_041621875.1 Pseudomonas sp.
GAAACAACCCAGATTGTCGCAGGGTTATTAGTGTTTCAGCGGACGATGACTTAGAAATTCGCTGGGGTCGTCGCACTGATCAACCGCGCCGGCTGCTCATAAGGGTTGCGGAAACGGTGTGGTTTGCTGCTCTCGAAGTAGTAGCTGTCGCCCGGTTCGAGGATAAACACCTCATCACCGACGGTCAGCTCCAGCTTGCCTTCGACCAGCATGCCGGCCTCTTCGCCTTCATGGGCATACATCTCGTCGCCGGTATCGGAACCCACGGGATAGGTTTCATCGAGGAAAGCGATGGCCCGACTCGGGTGCGCCTTGCCCACCAGCTTCATGGTGATGGCACCACTGCAGATATCGGTGAGTTCAGCGGCGCGGTAGACCACCTGAGCCTGGCTATCCTGCTCCACATCCAGGGAGAAGAACTCGACCAGCGACATGGGGATTCCCGCCAGCACCTTTTTCAACGAACTGATCGAGGGGCTTACGCTGTTCTTCTCGATCATCGAAATGGTGCTGTTGGTCACGCCTGCCCGCTTGGCGAGTTCACGCTGGGATAGGCCTTTGAGTTTGCGAATGGATTGCAGTCGTACACCGACGTCCAATGCTGGAGTCCCCCTTGGGAAGATACGGAAAAGTCGCCGTATCATGGCATAGCGTTCGGAATTTACAACACTCGCGTTCAAACTCATCTACAACGCGTGCGTTAGAGCCTATTCAACGGCTCGCGAGCTAGAGTCATGCAAGGCGCTACGTCAGTAACAGCCTCCGGCTGATCAAAACAGGCGAGGAACGGTCGGAGTCACGGGCGACTTTACGGGTTGTAAATGAGCAGTACTCGCTCCGCTCCCCCCTTCGGGGCCGCACTGGAGTGCGTTATCCGCTAGCGGCTTGCCGAGCCTGTTTTAACGCAGCAGGGCCGACGCGCAGCAGCCTTTGAACAGGCTCTCAGCCGCCGAGATAAAACAGCGGCACCCGCCGCAGGTTGCAGAAAATCTGGTAGGGAATGCTGCCGGCGGCGATGGCCACGTCGCTGGCCAGCACCTGTTTGCCCCAGAGTTCGACACGGCTGCCCAGGCCCGCGTGCGGCAGATCGGTCAGATCTACGGTGAGCATATCCATCGACACGCGGCCGATCAGGCGAGTCAGTTGGCCATCCACCGCCACCGGGGTGCCGGTCGGCGCGTGACGCGGGTAACCGTCGGCATAGCCCATGGCGACCACGCCGACCCGGGTCGGACGCTCGCTGACAAAGCGTGCACCATAACCAACAGGTTCGCCGGCCGGCAGTTCGCGCACGCTGATGATCTTCGATTCCAGGGTCATCACCGGCTGCAGACGCGCCGCCACGGCCTGGGCCTGCTCGAACGGGCTTGCGCCGTAGAGCATGATGCCGGGGCGCACCCAGTCGCTCGGTACGCTCGGCCAGCCGAGCACGGCCGGCGAGTTGCGCAGACTGACCTCGGCGACAATGCCCTGGCGCGCCTGCTGAAACACCGCCAGCTGCTCTGCACTACGCGGGCAGTCCAGTTCGTCGGCGCGGGCGAAGTGGCTCATCAGCACCACCTTGCCGACCTTGCCGCTGGCCAGCAGACGCTGGTAAGCCGCCTGATAGTCGGCCGGATGCAGACCGACCCGGTGCATGCCGCTGTCCATCTTCAGCCAGACCGTCAGTGGGCCGCGTACAGCGCTGCGTTCAATCGCTTCTAACTGCCACAACGAATGCACCACGCACCACAGCTCGTGCTGCTCGATCAGCGCCAGTTCGTCGGCCTCGAAAAAGCCCTCCAGCAGCAGGATCGGCCCACGGATACCGGCCTCGCGCAGCTGCAGGGCCTCCTCGATACAGGCCACGGCAAAGCCATCGGCCTGCTCCTGCAGGGCCTGGGCGCAGCGCACCGCACCATGGCCGTAGGCGTCCGCCTTGATCACCGCCAGCGCGCGCGCGCCGGTCACTTCACGGGCCAGTTGGTAGTTGTGACGCAAGGCTTGCAGATCGATCAGGGCACGGGCAGGACGCATGGTGTTCTCGAATGGTCAGGCAGTCTTGGGGCTAACAGGCCATTGGCACTCCGCGCGTAGGGCTGCCGGTGCGCACGGCGCACCCTACAATCGGGCCAGCTTAGGCAAACTGCAGGCTTAAAAAAGCCCGGTGTGATGCCGGGCAAACACTTATCGCAATCGGGGCAGCGGCGACTTAAATGGCCGCCACCACCATCATTTCCACCAGCACTTCGGGCTTGTACATCTTCGCCTCGACGCAAGCGCGGGCGGCGGCGGCACCCTCGGCGACCCAGGCGTCGTACTCGGCGTTGAGGCCGTCGTAGTGGGCGTCCATATCCTTGAGGTAGATGGTCACCGAGAGAATCTTGCTCTTGTCGCTGCCGGCCTCGGCCAGCATACGGTCGATATTGGCCAGGGTCTCGCGGGTCTGCTGGCGGATATCGCCGCTGTAGTCGTCGGCCAGCTGGCCGGCGAGGTAGACGGTGCCGTTGTGGATCACCACTTCGCTGTAGCGTTTTTCCACATGCAGGCGCTGGATGGACATAGTTGAACTCTCCTGGGAAACGGGGGGCGCAGCCTATCAGGTGCGCAGTGGCTGCGGCGCGACCTGAACCTCGGGACGCTTGCGCGATGCGTAGCGCGAAATGTCCAGGCCATCGGCGCTGATCTGCGGGCGCTTGTTGGCCATCAGGTCGGCGAGCAGGCGGCCGGAGCCGCAGGCCATGGTCCAGCCCAGGGTGCCGTGGCCGGTGTTGAGGAACAGGTTACGCAAACCGGTGGCACCGACGATCGGCGTGCCATCCGGGGTGGCCGGGCGCAGGCCGGTCCAGAATTCGGCCTGGGCCAGATCGCCGCCTTGCGGGTAGAGATCGGCGGTGATCATTTCCAGGGTGGCGCGGCGCTTGGGGTTGAGGCTCAGGTCGAAACCGGCGATCTCGGCCATGCCGCCCACCCGAATGCGGTTGTCGAAGCGAGTGATCGCCACCTTGTAGGTTTCGTCGAGGATGGTCGAGGTCGGGGCCATCTCGGCGTTGCTGATCGGCACGGTCAGCGAGTAGCCCTTGAGCGGGTAGACCGGTGCCTTGATCCCGAGCGGCTTGAGCAACTGCGGGCTATAGCTGCCCAGGGCCAGGACATAGCGGTCGGCGGTTTCCAGCTTGCCGTCGATCCACACGCCATTGACCCGATCACCCACCGCGTCGATCCGCTGGATGCTCTGGCCAAAACGGAATTCCACGCCCAGGGCCTTGGCCATCTCGGCCAGCTTGCTGGTGAACACCTGGCAGTCGCCGGTCTGGTCGTTGGGCAGGCGCAGCGCGCCGGCCAGCTTGTCGGTGACTGCGGCCAGGGCCGGTTCAACCCGGGCGATGCCGGCGCGGTCTAGCACTTCATAAGGCACGCCGGACTGCTGCAGCACGGCGATGTCCTTGGCCGCGTTGTCCAGCTGGGCCTGGGTGCGGAACAACTGGGTAGTGCCCAGGCTGCGGCCCTCGTAGGCGATGCCAGTCTCCAGACGCAGTTCGTCGAGGCAGTCGCGGCTGTACTCGGACAGGCGCACCATGCGCTCCTTGTTCACCGCGTAACGGCTGGCGGTGCAGTTGCGCAGCATCTGCGCCATCCACAGGTACTGGTCGATATCGCCGGTGGCCTTGATCGCCAGCGGCGCGTGCTTCTGCAGCAGCCACTTGATGGCTTTCAGCGGGATGCCCGGTGCGGCCCAGGGCGAGGCATAGCCGGGAGAAACCTGGCCGGCGTTGGTGAAACTGGTTTCCATGGCCGGGCCGTCCTGACGGTCGACCACCACCACTTCGAAACCCTGGCGCGCCAGGTAATACGCACTGGCCGTACCAATTACACCGCTACCCAGAACCAGAACCCGCATAACATTCTCCTCGACGCGACCCAGCGCGACGGACAGTGCCCGAACCACAATTGGGCGCAGTATAAGAAGAGACGAGCAGTGCTATTCACTATATAAATAGCTATATTTGGCGAGAATTCTTGGCAAAAACGCCTTCAGCAGAGGGGGATCCACCATGCGAACCCAACATCAGAGCCGCCGTGAGCTGGACAAGATCGACCGCAATATCCTCCGTATCCTCCAGGAAGACGGGCGCATCAGCTTTACCGAGCTGGGCGAGCGGGTCGGCCTGTCCACCACCCCCTGCACCGAGCGGGTACGCCGCCTGGAGCGCGAGGGGATCATCATGGGCTACCACGCCCGGCTCAACCCACAGCAGCTCAAGGCCAGCCTGCTGGTGTTCGTCGAGATCAGCCTGGACTACAAGTCCGGCGACACCTTCGAGGAATTCCGTCGCGCCGTGCTCAAGCTGCCCCACGTGCTGGAGTGCCACCTGGTGTCCGGCGACTTCGACTATCTGGTCAAGGCGCGGATCAACGAGATGGCCAGCTACCGCAAGCTGCTCGGCGATATCCTGCTCAAGCTGCCCCATGTGCGCGAGTCGAAGAGCTATATCGTGATGGAAGAGGTCAAGGAGTCGCTTAGCCTGCCGGTGCCGGAGTAATCCGTAGGTTGGGCTGAGGCACGTAGCGCCGAGCCCAACGAGATAATGCGGATCGTCCGGCGGAGCGTGGCACGCTCTAAACCAGACGCTGGCGGGTGCTGGCGATCAGTTGGTGCACCTGCTTTTCCACCGCCGCCTCGATCGGCTGCTCCGGGCCTTGCCCGCGCGGGCACGGCAGGCTCGGGGTGGTGCCGAACAGGCGGCAGATCAGCGGGCGCTGGTCATACACCTGGCAGCCCTGGGGGCCCAGGTGTACACAGTTGAACTCGGCCAGGGCCGCATCGTGCTCGGCATCGCTCTTGACCGGCAGCCGCGCCAGCTCCTCGGACGAGGCGGTCACCGGGCCGCAGCAGTCGTGACAACCCGGCACGCAGGCGAACGCGGGAATCTGCAAACGCAGCTGGTCGATCTTGCGGTCGGTGCAACTCATTGAGGCGGTCCTGGGGGCGTGATGCCCATGGTAACTGCACAGGCTGGGCGAGCGCGCCAGGGCCAGCGGCTTTACCGACGAAAAACGCGTTATTTGGCAATTGCCCCTTGGCGTATGGCGAAGCGGACGCTTATGCTTCGTAAAATTTTCCAAACACAATAATCAGGATTCCACACATGAACGCCCGCGTTCACCAGCCGGTTCACAACAGCCAGCACGCCGCCTCCTACTACGCCGCCAGCGCCAACCGCCGACTGGCCTACCCACCGCTGCAGGGCGAACTGCGCGCCGATGTGTGCATCGTCGGCGGCGGTTTCAGCGGTCTTAACACGGCAATCGAACTGGCGCAGAAGGGGCTCTCGGTGATCCTCCTGGAGGCCCACAAGATCGGCTGGGGGGCCAGCGGGCGCAACGGCGGGCAGCTGATCCGCGGGGTCGGCCACGGCGTCGAGCAGTTCGAGGCGCAAATAGGTGCCGAGGGCGTGCGCCAGCTGAAGCTGATGGGCCTGGAGGCGGTGGAGATCGTCCGCCGTAGGGTCGAGCAGTTCAGTATCGACTGCGACCTGACCTGGGGCTATTGCGACCTGGCCAACAAGCCCAGTCACCTGGAAGGCTTCGCCGAGGAGATGGCCGAGCTCAAACAACTGGGTTATCGCCACGACATGCGCCTGCTGCAAGCCGAACAGATGCATGAGGTGGTGGGCTCCAAGCGCTATGTCGGCGGCATGATCGATATGGGTTCCGGCCACCTGCACCCGCTCAACCTGGCCCTCGGCGAGGCCGCCGCGGCGCAGAGCCTGGGGGTGCAGCTGTTCGAGGACTCGGCGGTCAACCGCATCGACTACGGCCCCGAGGTCCGGGTGCACACCGCCCAGGGCGTGGTCCGCGCCGCCAGCCTGGTGCTCGGCTGCAACGCCTACCTGAATGGCCTGAACAGCAACCTGGGCGGTAAAGTGCTGCCGGCCGGCAGTTACGTGATCGCCACCGAGCCGCTGTCCGAGGCCGAAGCACGGGCGATCATTCCGCAGAATATGGCCCTGTGCGACCAGCGCGTGGCCCTGGACTATTACCGCCTGTCCGCCGACCGGCGCCTGCTGTTCGGCGGAGCCTGCCATTACTCCGGGCGCGATCCGGCGGACATTGCCGGCTATATGCGCCCGAAGATGCTGGCGGTGTTCCCGCACCTGCACGACGCGCGCATCGACTACCAGTGGGGCGGCATGATCGGCATCGGGGCCAACCGCCTGCCGCAGATCGGCCGGCTCAAGGAACAGGCCAACGTCTACTACGCCCAGGCCTACTCCGGCCACGGGGTCAACGCCACCCACCTGGCCGGCAAACTGCTCGCCGAAGCCATCGCCGGCCAGGCCAGCAGCGGCTTCGACCTGTTCGCCAAGGTGCCGCATATGACCTTCCCCGGCGGCAAGCACCTGCGCTCGCCGCTGCTGGCCCTGGGCATGGCCTGGCACCGCCTGAAAGAGCTGCTTTAAACAGGCCGGGCACACCCGGCCCATCCGGGTTGCCTAGCCCGCCAGCGCCTCGGCGCGCTGACTGTAGCGCCGGGCCACGCCGTTATGCGGTTTGGCCTGCAGACGTTCGACCGCCAGGGCTCGGCCCAGGGCCAGTTCGCCGCCGCGCAGGGCCGCTTCCAGCAGGGTCAGGTCGAGCAGATCGCGCTGCGCATGGCTGCCGCCGAAGCGCTGGGCGATGGAGCGGATCGGCCGCAACAGGTCCACGCAGCGCCGGTAATCGCCATCACCGAAGGCCTGCAGAGCCAGGCACAGCGGCAGGCCCACCTCGGCGCTAAAGCGCTGGTTGTCCGTCGTACCGCCCAAGGCCTGGTGCTGCGCCTCGAGCACGGCCGCGGCGGCATCGACCCGGCCGGCTCCGACAAAGGCCATCATCGCGTGGGCATCGTTGAAGGCGTACTGCCCCACTGCGCCCAGCGCTGCCCAGTCGTCGGCCACCGCCTGCCAGCGCGTCCCCAGCTCGACGCCCTGCAGGTGCAGACGCCAGAGCAGCGCCGCGGCGTCCACCAGGTCCAGCGCCAGGCCGGAACGGGCCCCGAAGATCGGCCCGTCGAACAGCGCCAGCACCTCGTCGATCTCACCCAGATCCAAGTAGTAGAGCGCCAGGTGCCACCAGTTGTGTACCTGGAAGAAGCTGTCGCCGGTCCAGTGCGGCTGGTTGCCGCGCATCCAGGCGACGCCCTCGCGCTGCCGGTTCTGCATCTCCAGCACATGGGCCACGGCGTGCTGCGCCCAGCCGTCACGCGGTTGCAGCTCCACCGCCCTGCGCCCGCTGGCCTCGGCCGCGACGTAGTCGCCGTTCTCCTCCAGGCCGAAGGCGTACATGCCGAGCACCGCGTGGTAGCCGGGCATGCCCGCCTGCCAACGCGGCAGGGCGCGGGCGATGCGGTCGCGCAGCATGCGCGAGTGGCCGCTGAAGAAATCCACCTGGTGCCCCGCCTGCAAGGCCAGGACGTCCTGCGGGTATTCGATGGCGACATCCTCGAGAATCAGCCCGGCCCGGCCCCACTGGCCGCCGAGCAAGGCGTCGATGGCGGCCAGATGGCCGCGCTCGCGGGCATCGGCCGCCAGGGCCTGGGCCTGCTCCAGGCTGCCCTGCGCCACCGCCAGGCCCTCGGGTTCGGTGCCCAGCAGGTGCAGGTAGGCACGCAGCACATGGGCCATGACGAAGTCAGGCCGTAGCGCCAGGGCCGCATCGACCGCGGCCAGGGGGTCGCCGACATAGCACTGGAACTGGCCCAGCCCCCGCTCGTAGTGTTCCAGGCTGTCCGGGTCGCTGCCGCTCAGGTGCAGGCCCAGGTTATCGCGCACGCTTATCATGGCTGTCCTCTTCTTGTTGTTTACCGGTCATCGCGGACGCTGCCGACTGCCGGGCTGCAGAGTCACACCGGTGCTACGGTAAGAAGGACAGGGTGCGACGGATATAGCCCAGCCGCCGTCATTCTTGATCCAGCCGCCGCACGGAGGATCAATGGACGCACTCTCCCACGTACTTGCGGCCGTACGCCTGTCGGCCGGAGCCTTCCTGCATGCCGAATTCAGCGCGCCCTGGTGCATCCGCGCCCAGGTCAGCACCGAGGATTGTCGCCTCGCAGGCGCTCCACCGCGGCACCTGATGGCCTATCACTACGTGCTCGACGGCCGCCTGCTGCTGGGGGTCGACAACGCGCCGCTGCTGCCCCTGGAAGCCGGCGAGATCGTCCTGCTGCCGCGCAACGAGCCGCACCTGCTGGCCAGCGCCGCAGGCCTGCCGGCGCGGGTGATCGATCACCTGATCCAGCCGCCCCAGGCGAGCGGACTGGCCAGCCTGCGCCATGGCGGCGGCGGGGCGACGACCCACCTGATCTGCGGTTTTCTCGGCTGCGAGGTGCCGGACAATCCGCTGGTGCAGACCCTGCCCGCCGCGCTCAAGCTGCGGGTCGGCAACAGCCCGGGCGGGGCCTGGATCGAGCAGGCTTTCCGCCTCGCCGCCGAGGAAAGTGCCAGCCAGCGCCAGGGAGCCGGCACTGTGCTGAACAAGCTGGCCGAGCTGCTGTTTATCGAAGCGGTGCGCCGCTACCTGGAGGAATTGCCCGGCGGTCAGCAGGGCTGGCTGGCCGGACTGCGCGACCCGCAGGTGGGCAAGGCGCTGGCGCTGCTGCACCAGCACCCAAGCGAGCACTGGACCACCGAGGGCCTGGCGCGCGCGGTGGGGCTGTCGCGTTCGGCCTTCGCCGAGCACTTCAGGACCCTGATCGGCCAGCCGCCGATGCGCTATCTGGCGCACTGGCGGCTGCAGCTGGCGGCCGCGCAACTGCGCGAGGGCCGCAGCCTGGCGCAGATCGCCTACGATATCGGCTACGGCTCGGAGGCCGCACTCAACCGCGCCTTCCGCCAGCACTATGGCCAGCCGCCCGGTATCTGGCGCAGGGAACATGCCACCGCCTGAACGGCTGACAGGCCGTTGAAAAGGTTCTGTACCCGTTATGCGTTGCAGCGCGCGGACCAGCCCAGCAACGATTTGTAGGGTGGGTTAGGCGCATGATCACGAGCTATCCGTCGACGCTTAATTCAGTTGCGCCGTAACCCACCATCGGTGGCCAAGCCGAAGACCGCTTGGTGGGTTACGTGGCGCACAGATCTCGCAGTTGCTTCACCAACCCGGTTCAGCGCCACTAACCCACCCGACAAAAGCTGCCTGCAACACCTAATTGGGACATAGCCGTTGAAAAACTACCTGGCTTGCCGGTGCGTCGTTAAACACAGCCCGCTACAGCGTCCAGAACGGTCGCCGGGCCTCGCGCTCGGCTTCGGCGCGGCTCAGGCCGATATCGGCCAGCTGCCCGGGATTCAGACGCAGCAGAGCCCGCCGGGTCTGCAGTCGCCGCCAGAACGCCGGCCAGTCGCGGCCGAAATAACGGGGTTCGCCCCCGCCAACCTGCAGCCGAGCGCCGCCCTGCCCCACCTTGAAGACACCCTCGCTGAAACCGTTCATCGCCCTCTCCTGCCACAGCGTCCATGAGCGCTCAGAATGGCCCGAAGAGAAAAAGCATGACAGATCCAAAAAACTCTTATTAACTCCATACAGATCCGGCTTTTCAGCGACTGAATTGTCGTTTTATGGCGTATCTGTATCGCTTGTGCAGGCACAAGCAATTACACAGGGAGGCTGTATGACCCTCTATGTAAACCTCGCCGAATTGCTCGGTGCACGGATCGAACAAGGCCTGTACCGCCCCGGCGACCGATTGCCCTCGGTGCGCGCACTGAGTCTGGAACACGGCGTCAGCCTGAGCACGGTGCAACAGGCCTATCGCCACCTGGAAGACCAGGGCCTGGCCACACCACGGCCGAAGTCCGGCTACTTCGTACCCCTGGGGCGGGAAAAACCGGCGCTGCCAATGGTCAGCCGCATGGCCCAGCGCCCCGTGGATGTATCGCAGTGGGATCAGGTGCTGGAGTTGATCAGCCGGCCACCCGGACAGGAGGGCCTGCTGCAACTCGGCCGTGGCCGACCGGATATCGACAGCCCGACGCTCAAGCCGCTGCTGCGCTCGCTGTCACGCCTGAGCCGCCGCCAGGACGCCAGCAGCCTGACCTACGGCTGCATTTACGGTCACCTGGGCATGCGTGAACAGATCTCGCGGCTGATGCTCGACTCCGGCTGCAGCCTGTCGCCCGAGGAGATCATCGTCACCACCGGCTGCCACGAGGCGCTGTCGGCGGCGATCCGCGCGATCTGTGAGCCAGGCGATATCGTCGCGGTGGACTCGCCGAGCTTTCACGGGGTGATGCAGGCCTTGAAAGGCTTCGGTATGAAAGCCCTGGAACTGCCCACCGACCCGATCAGCGGGATCAGCCTGGAGGCTCTGGAGCTGGCCCTGGAGCAATGGCCGATCAAGGCCATTCAACTGACCCCGACCTGCAACAATCCGCAGGGCTATATCATGCCCGACGCCAACAAGCGCGCCCTGCTGGCCCTGGCCCAGCGCTATGACGTGGCGATCATCGAGGATGACGTTTACGGCGACCTGGCCTATAGCTACCCGCGCCCACGCACGATCAAATCCTATGACGAAGATGGTCGCGTGCTGCTCTGCAGCTCCTTCTCCAAGACCCTGGCCCCCGGCCTGCGCATCGGCTGGATCGCCCCGGGCCGCTACTTGGATCGCGTCCTGCACATGAAATACATGGGCACCGGCAGCACCGCCCAGCTGCCGCAGCTGGCTATTACCGAATACCTGGAAGCCGGCCATTACGAGCCCCATCTGCGGCGCATGCGTGCGCAGTACCAGCGCGGACGCGACCTGATGATCGACTGGGTCAGCCGCTATTTCCCTGCCGGCACGCGGGTCAGCCGGCCCCAGGGCAGTTTTATGCTGTGGATCGAACTGCCGACAGGCTTCGACAGCCAGCGCCTGAACCGCGAACTGCTGCCACACGCCATCCAGATCGCCCCCGGCAGCATCTTTTCCGCCGCCGGCAAATACCGCAATTGCCTGCGTATCAACTACGCCGGCAAACCCACTCCGGAGCTTGAAAAGGCGATTCGCCAGACCGGGATCTGCGTCGCCGGGTTGCTGGCCGAGCAAGAGGCCTAAGCGCGCTACTCGGGGCGTTCGACCAGTTCGACCCGGCGGTTGAGCGCACGGCCCTCCTCGCTGCGATTGCTGGCCAGCGGGGCCGCCATGCCCACCCCCACGGCCGTCAGACGTTCGCCGGCAATGCCGTGCTGCTCGACCAGCGCCTTGACGATGGACTGCGCGCGCCGCTGCGACAGCTCGCGGTTGTAGTCCAGCGCGCCCTTGGCGTCGCTGTGGCCAACCACCAGCACCTTGAGCGCCGGGCTGGCCTTGAGCAGCCTGGCGATTTCCTCCAGCTGCGGCGCGGAGTCGGCGCGCATGCTGGCCTGATCGAAATCGAAGAGGATGCCATACAGCGCCACCCTCCCCTTGGCGTCGATATCCGCCTGCATGGCCGGGGCCTCGACCAGCACCATACGCTGCTCCATGGCCTGCTGCTCGAGCACCTCGAGCTGAATCATGCTGCGGCCCTTGTTAGGCCCGCCGCCATCCTGGTTGAGCACCACATAGAGCGCGGCGTAGACCTCGCCTTGCGGGCGCGCCAGTTTGGCCAACAGGTAGCGCTGGTCCTGATGGTATTCGCGAAAGGGCGAGGTGGTGGTCACCGCATGGTTGAAATTGCGCCCGCCGCACTGCTCCCGCTCGCAGACGAACAGCAGCTCGAAACCGGCGTCCTGCAGGGCCTGCTGATAGTTGCGCTGCACCTCCAGGGGCGTGCGCTCTGCCGGGGCGCGGTAGCTCAGCTGGGTCAGCTTGCCCTCCAGCAGCAAAGTCGCCTCGGCATTTTTCGCCAGACCGCCATAGGCCTTGGCCGGGCCGCGCAGAAAGGCTTTATCGGTAAACGCCTGGGTGGCATAGGCGATGATTTCTGCCCCCTCGTAGCGCGGGATCAGCGGATGGTCGCTGCTGCCCGGCAGGTCGGCGGCCTGCACGCTCAGGGCCCAGACCACACTCAGGCACAAGCCGATAACCCTGCGCATAACCTGCCTCCAGTCCTGGCACAGGCCACCGGCGGCCGCGCCTGCCAGCAACGCTAGCCGGCAATGCCAGGCCGCGCCAGGAGCCCTGCCGAACGGTGCTCAGGCCTTGGCGGGCAGCGCCTCGCTAAAGGCTCCGCGGCGAAACGCCAGCCAGACGAAGAAGGCCGCGCCCAGAGCCATCAACGCCGGCAGGGCATGACCGCTGACCCACTGGCTGGCAGCACCGGTGGACAGCGGCCCAAGCAGACAACCCGCGCCCCAGAGCAGGGCGATATGGGCATTGGCGCGTACCAGGGCATCGTCCCGATAGCGCTGGCCGACCAGGATCAGCGACAGGGTGTAGAGCCCGCCGGCACTGGCTCCGAACAGCACCAGCACGGGCCAGATCAGCGGTGTATGCAGCAGCACGGGAATGCTCAGGCTGGAACCCAGCAGCACCACCCCGCAGCAGCGGAACAGGGTCTGCCGCGGCACCCGGTCGGCCAGCCAGCCGATGGGCAGCTGCAGGGCGGCATCGCCCACCACCACGGTGCTGACCATGATCAACGCCAGTTGCTGAGGGAAGCCTTCGCGCAGCAGGTAGACCGGCAACAGGGTCAGGACCATGGCCTCGAAGGCGGCGAACAGCACCACCGCCCAGGCAATCGCCGGCGAGGTTCGGCAGAACGCCAGGATGCCCCGCCCGGAAGCACTCTGCGCATCGACCTTGGGCGCGCCATCATGGCCCAGCAACAGCAGGCTACCCGCCACCAGCAGGCCCGCGGAAAACCAGAAACCGTGGTCGTTCTCGGTGCCTATCAGGGTCAGCAGCAGCGGCCCACACAGTTGGCTAAGGGCGAAGCCGGTGCCGTACAGGGCCACCAGGCGGCCGCGCAGGCGATCCTCGACCAGCTGGTTGATCCAGCTTTCACCGAGGACAAACACCACGGTCAATGAGATGCCGATCAGCAGGCGCAGCAGCAGCCACAGCGGATAGCTCGGCATCACGCCGAGCAGCCCCACCGACACCGCACTGGCCAACAGGCACAGGCGCAACGTCTGCGGCGTGCCGAACCAACCGGCCAGGTGCCCGGTCAGGCGCGCCCCCAGCAGCACCCCCACCGCCGGCATCGCCGCCATCACACCGATGGCAAAGGGGCCATAACCCCAGGCCTCGAGGCGAAAGGACACCAGCGGCAGGGTCACCCCCAGCGACAGCCCGACTATCACCACCGCCGCGCTGACGGCGAAATAGGTCGCCCACTTCATCTGCTCAACTCCATTCCTTGGGTGCCTCACGCACCGTTCGCAAAGCCCGGCGCGTCAATGCAAGGCGGCCGGGGTGCTTGGGGGGAACCCGGCCGCGGGTCTGGCTCTATGAGCCGATCCTCTGGGGGATCGACCTGACTGGCTGTCGAAGCTTCCGAGCAGCCGCGGGATGCTGTTCAAGCCATCCCGATTACTTACAGCTTGATCCAGGTTGCCTTGATTTCGGTGTACTTGTCGAAGGCATGCAGCGACTTGTCACGGCCGTTGCCGGACTGCTTGAAGCCACCAAACGGCGCGGTCATGTCGCCGCCGTCGTACTGGTTGACCCACATACTGCCCACACGCAGGGCCTTGGCCGCCAGGTGCGCCTTGGACAGGTTGCTGGTCCAGATCGCCGCTGCCAGGCCGTAGATGCTGTCGTTGGCGATCTTGATCGCCTCCTCGGTGCTGTCGAACGGAATAACGGTCAGCACCGGGCCGAAGATCTCTTCCTGGGCGATGCGCATGGCGTTGTGGGCATCGTCGAAGATGGTCGGCTCGACATACACGCCGCCAGTCTCTTCCAGGGTGCGCTTGCCGCCACAGAGCAGCTTGGCCTGGTCGGCATGGCCGGCCTCGATATAGCCGAGCACCGCATTCAGATGGCCGGTATCGACCAGCGCGCCGACCTTGGTGTCCGGGTCCAGGGCGTGACCGGCCTTCCAGCCCTGCATGGCTTCGACCACCATGGGCATAAATTGGTCCTTGATCGAACGCTCCACCAGCAGACGCGAGCCGGCGGTGCACATCTCGCCCTGGTTGAAGCAGATCGCTGCGGCTGCTGCTTCCGCCGCAGCCTTGAGGTCCGGGGCATCGGCGAAGACGATATTGGCGCTCTTGCCGCCCGCCTCCAGCCACACCCGCTTCATGTTCGATTCGCCAGCGTAGATCATCAGCTGCTTGGCGATCTTGGTCGAGCCGGTGAACACCAGGGTGTCGACATCCATATGCAGGGCCAGGGCCTTGCCGACGGTGTGACCGTAACCTGGCAGCACGTTGAGCACGCCCGCCGGAATGCCGGCCTGCAGGGCCAGCTCGGCCATGCGCAGGGCGGTCAGCGGCGATTTTTCCGAGGGTTTGACGATCACCGAGTTGCCGGTGGCCAGGGCCGGGCCGAGTTTCCAGCAGGTCATGATCATCGGGAAGTTCCACGGCACGATGGCCGCGACCACACCCACCGGCTCGCGGGTGACCAGGCCCAGTTCGTCGTGAGGGGTGGCCGCCACTTCGTCGTAAATCTTGTCCACCGCCTCGCCGCTCCAGCGGATGGCGCGCGCGGCAGCCGGTACGTCGACCGCCAGGGCATCGCCGATCGGCTTGCCCATGTCCAGGGTTTCCAGCAGCGCCAGCTCCTCGGCGTGGGCGTCGAGCAGGTCGGCGAAGCGGATCATCACGCGCTTGCGCTGGGCCGGGGCCATACGCGACCAGACGCCAGACTCGAAGGTGGCGCGGGCGTCTGCCACGGCCAATTCGGCATCGGCCAGGTCGCAGCTGGCCACCTGGCCGAGCAGGCGGCCGTCGACCGGGCTGATGCAGTCGAAGGTCTGCCCGGACAGCGCCGGGCGGAATTCACCATGAACGAAGGCACGGCCTTCGATCTTCAGGTCGTTGGCGCGCTGCTCCCAGTCGGCACGAGTCAGGCTAGTCATTCGGGGATCCTCTAACGGTAAAAAGCGCCACAGTCTCGCCGCGGCACTGTCAATAATTCTGCAAGGCCTCGATCAGGCCTCGTCCTGCCGGCCACACTAAACCAGAGGCCGGGATAATTTCAATATTTTTGACAAAGAGCGCTAAAACACCCTTGTCATGTTCGTTTTATTAAACATAGACTGCGCAAAATCCTTCGCCAACCCTTTATTTGCGCCCGCGGATGACCAGTATGACCTTCGATAACAGTGCCAACATGATCGAAAAAACAAACAGCCTCGACAATTTCTGGATGCCGTTCACCGCCAATCGTCAATTCAAGGCCAAACCGCGCCTGTTGGAAAGCGCCGCCGGCATGTACTTCACCAGCGACGACGGCCGGCAGATTCTCGATGGCACCGCCGGGCTCTGGTGCTGCAACGCCGGCCATGGCCGCCGCGAAATCACCGAAGCGGTGAGCAAGCAGATCGCCAAGCTGGATTTTGCCCCGACCTTCCAGATGGGTCATCCCCTGCCGTTCGAGCTGGCCAGTCGCCTGGCCGAGGTCGCCCCGCCTGGACTGAACAAGATTTTCTTCACCAATTCCGGCTCCGAGTCGGCGGACACCGCCCTGAAGATCGCCCTGGCCTACCAGCGCGCCATCGGCCAGAGCAGCCGTACCCGCCTGATCGGCCGCGAACTGGGCTATCACGGCGTCGGCTTCGGCGGCATCTCGGTGGGCGGCATGGTCAACAACCGCCGCGCCTTCCCCCTGCAACTGCCGGGGGTCGACCACCTGCCGCATACCCTGGATATCGCGCGCAACGCCTTCAGCACCGGCCTGCCGGAGTTCGGCATCGAGAAGGCCGACGAGCTGGAGCGCCTGGTGACCCTGCACGGCGCGGAGAATATCGCCGCGGTCATAGTCGAGCCCATGTCCGGCTCGGCCGGGGTGATACTGCCGCCAGTCGGCTATCTGCAGCGCCTGCGCGAGATCACCCGCAAGCACGGCATCCTGCTGATCTTCGATGAGGTCATCACCGGCTTCGGCCGCGTCGGCAAGGCCTTCGCCGCCCAGCGCTGGGGCGTCACCCCGGACCTGATCACCACCGCCAAAGGCCTGACCAACGGGGCCATCCCCATGGGCGCGGTGTTTGTCGACGAGCGTATCCACGACGCCCTGATGCAGGGGCCGGACGGCATCGAGCTGTTCCACGGCTATACCTACTCGGGCCACCCGGTGGCCTGTGCCGCAGCCCTGGCCACCCTGGACATCTACCAGCAGGAGCAGCTGTTCGAGCGCGCCATCGAACTGGAAGGCTACTGGCAGCAGGCTCTGTTCAGCCTGCGCGACCTGCCCAATGTGCTCGACATCCGCGCCATCGGCCTGGTCGGCGGGGTGCAGCTGGCAGCGAACAGCCAGGCCCCCGGCAAGCGCGGCTTTCAGGTGTTCGAGCAGTGCTTCCACAACGACCTGATGGTGCGGGTGACCGGCGATACACTGGCCATGTCACCGCCGCTGATCGTGACCAAGGCGCAGATCGACACCCTGGTCGAAAAACTCGCCGACGCGGTCCGCCAGGCCGACTAACCCTCCTACGGAATATTCACATGCATATCGAAAAGATCGTCGACTTCGCCCAGGCCAACAGCGCCACCGAACACTACCGCCCCGCTCCGGAGAAAGTCCTCAAGGGCGACCCCGCGCAAAGCGTGCGCAACCACTACGGCAGTCCCTGCGGCCAGTTCAACGCGGGCATCTGGGAAGGCGCGGTGGGCCAGTGGACGGTCAACTACAGCGAGCACGAATACTGCGAAATCCTGGCCGGCGTGTCGGTGCTGCGCGACCAGGACGGCAACGCCAGAACCGTGCGCGCCGGCGACCGCTTCGTGATCCCGGCCGGTTTTTCCGGCACCTGGGAAGTGCTGGAGCCCTGCCGCAAGGTCTATGTGATCTTCGAGCAGGCCCAGGCCTGAACAACCCGCTCATGTGTCACCCTTTAGCCCGCCTCGAGCGGGCTTTTTTACGCCCCAGGCTAGCCCCCAGACGCGACATGCCGGCTCAGCAGGGGCGACGGCACAGAGCAACGCGAGGCCCGAGGTAAATCCCGGGCAAGAAAAAGCCCGCCATAAAGGCGGGCTTTTTCGGCAAGGAGCCAGATCAATTACTTGATCTTGCCTTCCTTGTACATCACGTGCTTACGCACAACCGGATCGAATTTTTTAATTTCGATTTTGTCCGGAGTGGTGCGCTTGTTCTTGTCGGTAGTGTAGAAATGACCAGTACCGGCACTCGAGATCAAACGGATCAGTTCGCGCATGACTTACTCC
>JBFJZW010000069.1:0-17142 GCA_041621875.1 Pseudomonas sp.
CTGGGCTTGCTGCGGAACTCCGCTTCGGCCTGCAGGCTGACCTGGAAGGTGCGCCCATACAGGCTGAAATCGTTGACGTAGTAGCTGCCAAACGTGGCCTGCATGGCGGTGAACACATCGTTCACCGGCACACCCAGGGCCCGCGCCTTGGTGCGGTCCAGGTCGATAAAGTACTGCGGTACGTTGGCGCTGAAAGTGCTCTGCACCCCGGCCAGTTCGGGGCGTTTGGCCGCCGCGGCGAGAAACGCCTGGACCTTCTTGGCCAGCTGCGCGGTGCTGCCGCCACTGCGGTCCTGAATAAACCCTTCGAAACCGCCGGTGGTGCTCATGCCGGTGATCGGTGGCGGGTTGAAACTCAGTACCACACCGTCTTTCTGCGCCGCGCCCATGCCCATGAACTCGCCGGTCAGGTTGCGCGCATCCAGCTCGGGGGTGGTGCGCTCGCTCCAGTCTTTCAGCGGCACGAAGGACACCCCGGCGCTGCTGCGGGTACCAAAGGTCAGCACGTCGAAGCCGGCGAAGGTCACCACGTCCTGCACCGCAGGGTGCGCCATCAACTGCTGGGTCACCTCGCTGGTGAGTTTCTCGGTGCGGGTCAGCGAGGCGGCCGGCGGCAGGAAGTAGGCGTTGATCACATAGCCCTGGTCCTCGTTGGGCACCAGGGAGCTGGGCACCCGGTTGAACAGCACCACGATCAGCGCAATCATCGCGCCGAACAGCAACAGGCCGATAGCCGAACGCTTGAGGAAGAAACGCACCCCGGCGGTATAACCGCTGGTCAGCTTGTCGAAGCCCCGGTTGAAGGCGCGGAACGGTGCCGCCGGCTCGTGATGCCCGGGCTTGAGCAGCAAGGCGCAGAGCGCCGGACTCAGGGTCAGGGCAACGATGCCGGAGATCACCACCGACACGGCAATGGTGATGGCGAACTGTTTATACATCTCCCCGGCCAGGCCGCCGAGGAAGCCCACCGGCACGAAGACCGCGCAGAGCACCAGGACAATGGCGATGATCGGCCCGGTCACCTCTTCCATGGCCTTGATGGTCGCCTCGCGCGGGCCGAGCTTGTCGGTGGCCATCACCCGTTCGACGTTCTCGATCACCACGATGGCGTCGTCCACCACGATACCGATGGCCAGCACCATGCCGAACAGGGTCAGCAGGTTGATCGAGAAACCGAGCATATACATGCCGGCGAAGGTGCCGATCAGCGAGACCGGAATCGCCAGCACCGGGATCAGCGTGGCGCGCCAGTTCTGCAGGAAGATAAACACCACCAGCACCACCAGTACCAGGGCCTCGAAGAAGGTGTGGATCACCTCCTCGATCGACACCCGGACGAATTTGGTGGTGTCGTAAGGCACGGTGTAGGTCATCCCGCTGGGGAAGTTCTTCGACAGCCGCGCCAGCGTGGTGCTGACCGCCTCGGCGGTGTCCAGGGCATTCGCCCCGGGCTGCAGGTAGACGCCGAAGGCGGCGTTCTGCTGGCCGTTGAGCGAGGTCATCAGCGAGTAGTCCTGGGCCCCCAGTTCGATCCGCGCGACATCCTTGAGCAGCAGGCTGGCACCGGTGTCATCGGTACGCAGGATCACGTTCTCGAATTCCTTCGGATCGGTGAAGCGGCCCTGGGTGGTCACCGTATAGGTGAAATCCTGCTCCTGCTTGAGCGGCTGCTGGCCGAAGCTGCCGGCGGCGAACTGCGAGTTCTGCTCGCGAATCGCGCTGACCACATCGGTGGGCGTCAGGTTGTACTGCGCCAGCTTGTCCGGGCGCAGCCAGATGCGCATGGAGTAGTCTTTCGAGCCGAACTGGCTGACATCGCCCACGCCGGGCAGGCGCTTGAGTTCGTCGATCACGTTGATCAGCGCGTAGTTGCTGATATACACCGGGTCGCGCGAGCCGTCCGGCGAATACAGGGTCACCACCTGGAGAATGTCCGAGGACTTCTTCTGCACCTTGACGCCCTGCCGGCGCACTTCTTCCGGCAGCTTGGCCAGGGCGGCCTGGACCCGGTTGTTGACGTCGATGGTGGCCTGGTCGGGATCGCGGCCCACCTCGAAGTACACCGACAGGCTCATGGCGTTGCCGCCGGAGTTGGACTGCTGGTAGATCATCCCCTCGACGCCGTTGATCGACTGTTCCAGGGGCGCGGCCACCGTTTCGGCAATCACCTGGGCGCTGGCACCGGCGTAGCTGGCGCTGACCGACACCTGGGGCGGAAGGATCTGTGGGTACTGGGCGATCGGCAGGCTGCGCATGGCCATCAAACCGGCCAGCACTATGATCACCGAGATGACCGCGGCGAATACCGGGCGGTCGATAAAGAAGCGTGAGATCACCTGGGTATGCTCCTTAACGTGAAGGTCGCTCAGCGACCACCACCTTGTGTCCTTCTCCCCCCGGGAGAAGGTGGCGCGAAGCGCCGGATGAGGGCGGCGGGTATGCCGCGAAGCCTGTCCCGAGCGGGACTGGCTCTCGCGGCATGCCCGTCAGGATTGAGTGACGGGCTGATCGGCAACTTTTACCGGGCTGTCCGGGCGCACCTTGGGCAGGCCCTCGACTATCACCCGTTCGCCGGCGCTGATACCGGAGATGATTACCCAGCGGCCCTTGGCCGTATGCCCGGTGGTGACCTGACGCATGCGCGCCACGCCCCCCTCATCCACCACGTAAACGAAGGTACCGCCCGGCCCCTGGGCCACCGCCCGCTCAGGCAGGGTCATGGCCTTGGGCATGTTCAGGCCCAACACCCGCACCCGCACAAACTGCCCGGGCAGCAGCTTCTGCTCGGGGTTGGGGACCACGGCGCGGGCGCTGACGGTGCCGGTGCCGCGGTCGACCAGGCTGTCGGTAAAGTCCACCTTGCCTTCCAGCGGGTAGACCGTGCCGTCGCCCAGGGTGATCAGCACAGTCATCTTGCCGTCTTCGGGCAGAACCAGACTGCCGTTCTGCAGGCCGCTGCGCACGCCTTCCACATCGGAATCCGGGGCGGCGAAGTTGACGTAGATCGGATCGAGCTGGGTGATATTGCTCAGCAGGCTGGCATTCGGGTCGCCGGCCACCATCAGGCTGCCTTCGGAGACGGTTTCCTTGCTGGTGATCCCTGAAATCGGCGCTTTCACCGTGGTGTAGTCGAGGTCGATCTGCTTGGACTGCACCTCGGCCTCGGCGGCCTGGATATTGGCCTTGCTCTGCTCGAAGTTGGAGATGGCGTTGTCCAGTTCGCTCTCGCTGGCAAAGCCCTTCTTCTGCAGCTCGCGGATGCGCTTGAGGTCGCGTTCGGTCTGCCGGTAGCGCGCCTGCTCCTGGGCCAGTGCGCCCTTGGCGCGGCTCAGTGCGGCCTGATAGGTACGCGGATCGATACGGAACATCACCTGGCCCTGCTTGACCTGGCTGCCTTCCAGATAGGTCCGTTCCTGCAGGATGCCGCTGACCTGGGCACGCACCTGCACCTCGCGGTAACCGGCGGTCCGCGCCGAATATTCGAATTCAAGGGGCAGCGCCTCGACCTTGACGGTCTCCACCAGCACCTCAGGTGCAGGCGGCGCATCGGCGGCCTGTAGCGCCGAAGCGAGGGAGGCGAACAGCAAAGCCCCGAGGGTAGCGGGGAAATGACGGGGAAAAAGCATGAGTGTCTCCGGGGCAAAGCGGGGCGCTTCATTCGAGACCGGCAATGCTAGTTACATACACAAGCGTTTGTAAATAGAACATTACCCCTAACTTCATTACACTTTGTGCACCAACGCCTTGAGCCTAGCCAGAAATCAGCCCGCCGCCATGCGCCGAACCAAAGCAGAAGCCGAGCAAACCCGCAACGCCATCCTGGCGGCCGCCGAGACCCTGTTTCTGGAAAAAGGCGTGGCCCACACCAGCCTGGAACATATCGCCCGCCACGCCGGGGTGACGCGCGGCGCGGTGTATTGGCACTTTGCCAACAAGGCCGATCTGTTCAACGCCATGCTCAGCCAGGTGCGCCTGCCGCCCGAACAGCTAACCGAACGCATGCGCGGCTGCCCCGAGCACGACCCGCTGCTGACCCTGCGCGAGCTGTGCATCGAGGCCATCGAAAACCTGGCCCGCGACCCGCAGAAACAGCGGATCTTCACCATTCTGCTGCGCCGCTGTGAATTCACCGCAGAACTGCGCGAGGCCGAAGAACGCCAAGAGGCCTTTATCAACCTGTTTATCGAACTCTGCGAGCAGCAGTTCAACACGCCGTCAGTCCGCCTGCGCCTGCATGCCGGGATGACGCCACGGCTGGCTGCGCGCACCGTGCATGCACTGCTGATCGGTCTGTTTCACGATTGGTCGCGCGACCCCAACCTGTTCGACCCGCTCAGCGACACCGCGCCCATGGTCGATGCCTGCTTTCGCGGGCTGATCCGCGACTGGCCGGATGCCGCAACGCCTACGCCAGGCTGACGCCGTAGCCCTGCTCGACGATCGCGACCATCAGTTGGTCCACCGCCACGCTGCTGCTCACCCGCACTTCGCCACCGGGAAACTTGACCTTGACCTCGGCCGCCGGGTCGCAGGCCAGCAGCGCCTCGGTAATGGTCTTGACGCAATGCTGGCAGGTCATGCCATCGACCCGGAATGTGTGAACCTGAGATACCTGCATAAACAACCTCCTGAATAATTGAGCCGCCATGGTAAACGGATAGCTGCAGTGTTGGCCTTGCCACAAGGGCAAGGTCAAGTGATAAAAAATCGCCGGGAGCGATTTTTAACGTTGCCCAGCAGCGGCCCGTAGGGTGGCGGCCATGGATGGCAAAGCCATAAAACAACGCTTGACCTTGCCAGCATGGCAAGGTTGATCCTGTGCTGGAACTCAATGGAGGACCACCCATGTCCAGCCTTACCACCTTCGATCTGCCGATCAGCGGCATGACCTGCGCCAGTTGTGCCGGACGCGTCGAACGCGCCCTGACCAAGGTGGCCAAAGTCGGCACGGTCAGCGTCAATCTGGCCAGCGAGCAGGCGCGCATCGAAGCGCCCGCCGACAGCCTGGAACGCCTGGTGCGCGCCGTCGAAAGCGCCGGCTACCAGGTACCCAGCGAACGCCTGGAGCTGAATCTTAAAGGCATGACCTGCGCCAGCTGCGCCGGACGTATCGAACGCGCCCTGGCCAAGCAGCCGGGGGTGCTGTCGGTCAGCGTCAACCTGGCCAGCGAGCGGGCGCAAGTGCAGATTGTCCGCGGTCTCGACCCACAAACCCTGCTGAGCGCGGTGCAGCAGGCCGGCTATAGCGCCAGCCTGGTGGACGCCGAGCACCCCGAACAGGCAGGGGCCGAGCGCCAGCTGCGGCGTGAGCGCTGGGCGCTGGGCCTGGCCATGCTCTTGACCCTGCCGCTGGTGGTGCCGATGCTTGCCGAGCCCTTTGGCCTGCACTGGATGCTGCCAGCCTGGCTGCAATTCGCCCTGGCCACCCCGGTGCAGTTCGTCTTCGGCGCGCGCTTCTACCGCGCGGCCTGGAGCGCCCTGCGCGCACGGGCGGGGAATATGGATCAGCTGGTGGCCATCGGCACCAGCGCCGCCTACGGCCTGAGCCTGTATCAATGGGCGATGACTCCGGCGGGCAGCATGCCCCATCTGTATTTCGAAGCCTCGGCGGTGATCATCACCCTGATCCTGCTCGGCAAATACCTCGAGAGTCGCGCCAAGCGCCAGACCAGCAGCGCCATCCGCGCCCTGCAGGCCCTGCGCCCGGAACGCGCCCTGCGCCTGCGTGAGGGCGTCGAGCAGTGGGTGGCGCTGGGCGAGTTGCAACTGGGCGACGCCATAGTGGTCAAGCCCGGCGAGCGCTTCCCGGTGGACGGGCGGGTCACCCAGGGCCAGAGCCACGCCGACGAGGCGCTGATCAGCGGCGAGAGCCTGCCGCAACCCAAGCAGCCGGGAGACAGCGTCACCGCCGGGGCGATCAACGGCGAAGGTCGCCTGCTGGTGGAAACCACCGCCCTGGGTGCGGAAACCGTGCTGGCGCGGATCATCCGCCTGGTCGAGGACGCCCAGGCAGCCAAGGCTCCGATCCAGAAGCTGGTGGACAAGGTCAGCCAGGTGTTCGTCCCGGCGGTGCTGCTGATCGCCCTGGCCACCCTGCTCGGCTGGCTGCTGGCCGGCGCAGGTATCGAAACCGCGCTGCTCAATGCCGTGGCCGTGCTGGTGATCGCCTGCCCCTGCGCCCTGGGCCTGGCCACGCCCACCGCGATCATGGCCGGGACCGGCGTGGCGGCGCGCCACGGTATCCTGATCAAGGACGCCGAAGCCCTGGAAATCGCTCACTCGGTCAATCTGGTGGCCTTCGACAAGACCGGCACCCTGACCTCGGGCGCGCCGCGCATCGCCCATATGAAGGCAGTCGACGGCGACAGCGCGAGCCTACTGCAACTGGCCGGAACCCTGCAGCGCGGTAGCGAACACTCGCTGGCCAAGGCCGTGCTGGATGCCTGCACCCAGCAACAGCTGGAACTAGCCGAGGTCACCGAAAGCAAGGCCCTGGCCGGCCGCGGCATCGCCGGACGGATAGGCGAGCGGCAACTGGCCCTGGGCAACAAGCGCCTGCTTGACGAGCAGCAGCTGCACGATGAGGCGCTGGCCGCCGACGCCCAGGCCTGGGAAGCCGAAGGCCGCACCCTGTCCTGGCTGCTGGAGCTGGCACCGCAACCGCGGGTGCTCGGCCTGTTCGCCTTCGGCGACACCCTGAAGGAAGGCGCAGCCGAGGCCATCGCCGCGCTGAGCGCCCAGGGTATCGCCAGCCACCTGATCAGCGGCGACAACCAGGGCAGCGTGCAGGCCGTGGCCCAGACCCTGGGCATCACGGCGGCCCATGCCGAAGTGCTGCCGGCGGACAAGGCGGCGATCATCGCCGAGCTGAAGAAAGACGCGGTGGTGGCCATGGTCGGCGACGGCATCAACGACGCCCCGGCCCTGGCTGCCGCCGATGTCGGCATCGCCATGGGCAGCGGCACCGATGTGGCCATGCACGCCGCCGGCATCACCCTGATGCGCGGCGACCCGCGCCTGGTGGCCGACGCCCTGGATATCAGCCGGCGCACCTATAGCAAGATCCGCCAGAACCTGTTCTGGGCCTTCGCCTATAACCTGGTCGGCATCCCCCTGGCCGCGGCCGGGCTGCTCAACCCGATGCTCGCCGGCGCGGCCATGGCACTGTCCAGCGTCAGCGTGGTGAGCAATGCCCTGCTGCTGAAAACCTGGAAGCCCACGGATCGTTCATAACCCTATTCGCGGCCAGGGACCGCTCCTACACGACGAGCGAATCGACGGTAAACCCGTAGGAGCGGCAGGGACGCCTAGTCCATGCCCGCGATCACGATTTCACGGACAGACCGAAAATTGGGAGGCAACCATGAATATCGGCCAAGCCGCGCAGAAAACCGGCCTTAGCGCCAAGATGATCCGCTACTACGAGAGCATCGACCTGCTGCCCGCCGCCGGCCGTACCGACAGCGGCTACCGCCAGTACAGCCAGCAGGATCTGCATCGCCTGGCCTTTATCAAACGCTCGCGCGACCTGGGCTTTTCCCTGGCCGAAGTCAGCCAGCTACTGGCCCTGTGGCAGGACCGCCAACGCGCCAGCGCCGACGTCAAGGCCCTGGCCGCCGGGCATATCGCCGAACTGGAACGCAAGATCGAGGAACTCAGCGGCCTGCGCGACACCCTCAAGGAGTTGATGGACAACTGCCAGGGCAACGACCGCCCGGACTGCCCGATCCTCAAGGATCTGGAGTCCGGCTGCAGTCATTGAAAAGCCACACGTAGGGTGCGCTGCGCGCACCACAACGATTGCCAGGCGGTGCGCACGGCGCACCCTACAACGCCTGCTGCAACGCCCGGCAGTCCACGGCGAAATGATCGGCCAGCTCCGGCCAGGGGTTGTCCGTCAGGTTGACCAGCACGCTGCGCGCCCCGGCGGCGCGGGCGCATTCCAGGTCGAAGCGGTAATCGCCGACCATCACCAGCTCGCTCGGTGCCACCTGCCAGGTCCGGGCAAAATGCAGCAGGCCGCCGGGGTCGGGCTTGGGCGGTGCCTCGTCGCGACCGATCACATCTGGCACGGCAAAGCAGTCATCCAGGCCGATGGCACGCAGGGTCAGCAGCGCCAGTTCATGGGCATTGCGGGTGAGGATACCGAGGCGGCAGCCCCGCCCGTGCAGCTCGCGCACCAGCTCGATCGCCCCGGGTGCCGGCTCGGCGGCCAGGGCCAGTTCGCGCTCATGCTCCAGCAACCAGGCATGCTTGGCGGCGGCCACTACCTCGGGCAACCCGGCCAGATGGCCGAGGATGTCGTCTTGCAGAGGAATATCCAGTGCCCGCTTGATGGCCTCGAAGTCGTGCACCGCCAGGGTCAGGGTGCCGTCCATATCGAATACCCAGTGACGCGCGCTGCCCAGACTCACTTCCAACCCTCACGGCTCATTTCCAATCCTCACGGATTCGGGTCAGGCCTTCCTGAGCCACCGAGGCGACCAGCTGGCCCTGGCGATTGAAGATGCTGCCACGGGAGAAACCGCGGGCGTTGCCGGCCCAGGGGCTGTCCATGCTGTACAGCAGCCAGTCGTCCATCCGCAGGTCGGCATGGAACCACAGGGCGTGGTCGAGGCTGGCCACCTGCATAAATTTCTGGAACACCGACACGCCATGGGGCTGCATCGAGGTGGTCAGCAGGTTGAAGTCGCTGGCGTAGGCCAGCAGCAGCTTGTGCAGTTGCGGCTCGTCCGGCAGGTCGCCGGCGGCGCGGAACCAGACATGCTTGACCGGCTCGCAAGCCTTGGGCGCGAAGGGGTTGATCCGCGTTACCGGGCGGATCTCGATGGGCTTGTCGCTGGTGGCGCGCTCGCGCATACGCTCGGGAATCATCGCCTCGACCATGCGCGCCAGTTCGGTTTCCGACTTCAGCTCTTCCGGCCCCGGCACTTCCGGCATCAGGTTCTGGTGATGAAAGCCCTCTTCATCGAACTGGAAGGAGGCGCTGCAGGTAAAGATCGTCTGGCCCTTCTGGATCGCCGTCACCCTTCGGGTGCTGAAGCTGCCGCCATCGCGCACCCGATCGACCTGATAGACGATCGGCAGCGTGGCATCGCCGGGGCGCAGAAAGTAGCCGTGCATGGAATGCACATGGCGCGCCGCGTCGACCGTCTGGCTGGCCGCCGAGACGCACTGGCCGAGCACCTGGCCACCGAACAGCTGGCGAAAGCCGAGGTCCTGGCTGACCCCGCGAAACAGATTTTCCTCGATGGTTTCCAGGGTCAGCAGGGCAACCAACTCATTCAACACCTGACTCATGCATGCTCTCCGGTAAACGCACTGGGGGCGAGATGGTAAAGACTTTGCCGGCGCTTGTCGGCCCGACTGAAAGATGGATGCGGACAATCATGGCAGCATTCTAGCCAATAGCCCGCTGGGCTTGAGTGTCGGATAAGCCTGCCGCCATACTGCGACCACCTCCGTTCGAGCCCGCCGCCATGCGCCTGCCGCTGGTCTACCACGACGATTACAGCCCGCCCTTCCCGGCCAGCCATCGCTTTCCGATGGAGAAATTTCGCCTGCTGCGCGATCACCTGATCGCTAGCGATCTGTGCACCGATGCGGAGCTGTTGCGCCCCGAACCATGCCCAACCGAGGTACTGGCCCTGGCCCACTGCCCGGCCTATATCCAGCGCTTTGCCAGCGGCGACCTGGCGTATGAAGAGCAGCGCCGTCTCGGCCTGCCCTGGAGCGCCGCCCTGGCGCAACGCACCATTCGCGCCGTGGGCGGCTCGCTGCTGGCGGCCGAACAGGCCCTGCAGCATGGCCTGGCCTGCCACCTGGCCGGCGGTACTCACCATGCCCATTACGATCACCCGGCTGGCTTCTGCATCTTCAACGACCTGGCGGTGATCAGCCAATACCTGCTGCACAGCGGCAAGGCCCAGCGCGTGCTGATCTTCGACTGCGACGTGCACCAGGGCGACGGCAGCGCGCGCCTGCTGGAAAACACTCCAGAGGCGATCACCGTATCGCTGCACTGCGAGAACAATTACCCGGCGCGCAAGGCACTCAGCGACTGGGATATCCCCCTGCCCAGGGGCATGGGCGATGCCGACTACCTCAAGGTGGTGGACGACAGCCTCAACTACCTGTTGCCGCTGTATCAGCCGGATATCGTGCTCTACGACGCCGGCGTCGACGTGCATCGGGACGATGCCCTCGGCTACCTCAACCTCACGGATGATGGCATAGCCGCCCGTGACCAAGCCGTGCTCAACCACTGCCTGGGTCGCGATATCCCGGTGGTCGGGCTGATCGGCGGCGGCTATGACAAGGACCGCCACGCCCTGGCCAGACGCCACGGCATCCTGCATCACAGCGCGACCAAGGTCTGGCAGGCGCACGGGCTGGGATAAAGGCTTGCCCACTAGCGCATTACATTCGACCATCACCACTGGGCCTGAGATGGCCTGGTCCCGTAGGGTGCGCCGTGCGCACCAACCCGCTTGCAAATCCTTGGTGCGCACGGCGCACCCTACCTGTCGCAGTCTCTACAGACGGGTTCTGGCCTGCCCAGTCAGGCAACGCATCAACGGCACAGAGCCGGGATAAAACCAGCACCGGGCGCGGTCACATCGCGCATCTTCACGCCCCAGGAACTTCACCCTATGCACGCAAGCCTCAAAACACTGCTGACCGCACTCGCACTTGCCACCTGCACTGCCGCCCAGGCAACAGACAAACTGCAGTCGCTGGTAGACGAAACCATCCGCCCGGTAATGCAGGAATACGATATCCCCGGCATGGCCGTGGCGATCAGCCACAACGGCCAGGCGCACTATTTCAACTATGGCGTGGCGCGCCTGGACGACCAGCAAGCGGTGACCAGCGACACCCTGTTTGAAATCGGCTCGCTAAGCAAACCCCTCACCGCCACCCTCGCTGCCCTGGCCCAGACCACCGGCAAGCTGACCCTGATCGACAGCGCCGGCCAACACTGGCCCGAGCTGCGCGGCAGTCCGCTGGAACATGCCAGCCTGCTTAACCTTGGCACCTACACCGCTGGCGGGCTGCCGCTGCAGTTCCCAGGCAACGTGACCGACCCGGCCAGCATGCTCGCCTATTACCGCCAGTGGCAGCCCGAGCATATCGCCGGTACTCACAGACGCTATTCCAACCCCAGCATCGGTCTGCTCGGCCTACTCGCCGCCAAGAGCATGGGCCAGCCGTTCCCCAGCCTGATGGAGGGTACGCTGTTCCCCGCGCTCGGCATGCCGCACAGCTATATCCAGGTGCCGGCCGCGCAGATGCCGCGCTATGCCTACGGCTACAGCAAAGACAACCAGCCGCTGCGGGTCACCCCGGGGATGCTCGACGCCGAAGCCTACGGGGTGAAAACCAACGCCAAGGACATGCTGCGTTTTGTCCAGGCCAACCTGAATCCTGCAGGCCTGAACATTGAGCTGCAGCGCGCCATCGCCATGACCCACAGCGGCTATTACCGCGTCGGCGAGATGACCCAGGGCCTCGGTTGGGAACGCTACCCCTACCCAATCAGCCTGGAGCGCCTGCAAGCCGGCAATTCCCCGGCCATGGCCCTGCAAGCGCAACCGGCCACGCGCCTGCTGCCACCCGAGTTCGAGCCGGGCGACAGCCTGTTCAATAAAACCGGCTCGACCGGCGGTTTCGGTGCCTACGCCCTGTTTGTCCCCAGCCAGGGCCTGGGCCTGATCATGCTGGCCAACAAGAACTACCCCAACGCGGCCAGGATCAAGGCCGCGTACGCCATAGTGAGCGCGCTGGACAAGCCCTCGAGCGAGTCGGAGCAATAACCGTCGGCTGGCATTGAGCGTGGCAATAGCCATCCTGCGCACTGGAAACCTCGCCAACGAACCGCCCCCAGACTCGGGGGTCTAAAGCATTGATGGGATCGCGGCCGCGCAAACCCGGAGCTTGTTCAAGCCGGGACCAGGCGGTGATCCAGACAGGGGCCAGGCCACCCCGTCTTCTTGCATAGACGCAATGCCGTCCAGGCCCTCGGCTGCGGCGTGATTGACGTCATGGCGGCGCGCCCAAGCGATCACCTCTTTAAGTGATCGCCTGGTTCTCTGCTACGCAGCGCACTCTTTGCCAAGGAGATTTACCTATGGTCATTCACTACCGGGTCGCCGGCCATCTCGCCTGCGGTCACCATGGCAGCAACCTCAGTTCCACCACCGAACTGGCTCAGGTGAAATGCCGCAGCTGCCGCGGCACCGAGGTATTCAAGGAAAACCGCAAAACTGCGCGCAACGCGGCGCGAAGGGCCGCACGCAAAGCCAAGGTCGCCCACGCGAGCAATGACTGGCGCGCATCCTGGCAACAGCGGCTCACCGACCTGCCGGGGCGGCAGCGGCTACCCAGGGGCTTCGGCGGACAGCCTTTTGTCTAGCCGCCCGCTTGCTTAAGACGCAGCTGAGCCCACAAGAGCCGGCCCGGTATCAAACCCGGGCGCTTCACTCTAGGGTTCTACCCCGCCAACACCTTATCCAGCGCCTGCTCCAGGGTCGCCACGGTGCGCTCGATATTGCCCAGCTTATCCAGCCCGAACAGGCCCAGGCGGAAGGTCTGGAAATCCGCCGGCTCGTCGCACTGCAGCGGCACGCCGGCGGCGATCTGCAGCCCCTGGGCGGCGAATTTGCTGCCGTTCTTGATTTGCCCATCGGTGGTGTAGCAAACCACCACACCGGGGGCTTCGAAGCCTTCGGCGGCGACACTGTTAAAGCCCTTGCTGGCCAGCAGTGCGCGCACCCGGTCGCCGAGTTCCTGCTGCTGGTTGCGCACGGCGGCGAAGCCGATGGTCTCGGCCTCGAACATGGCGTCACGGAAACGCGCTAGGGCATCGCTGGGCATGGTGGCGTGGTAGGCGTGGCCGCCCTGTTCGTAGGCCTGCATGATCTGCAGCCATTTCTTCAGGTCGCAGGCAAAGCTGGTGCTCTGGGTGGCTTCGACGCGGGCCTGGGCGGCCTTGCTGAGCATCACCAGGGCACAGCAGGGCGAGGCGCTCCAGCCTTTTTGCGGGGCGCTGATCAGCACGTCGATGCCGCAGGCCTGCATATCCACCCAGAGCGTGCCGGAGGCGATGCAATCGAGGACAAACAGACCGCCCACGGCATGCACGGCATCCGCCACGGCGCGCAGGTAGCCATCCGGCAGGATCATCCCCGAGGAGGTTTCCACATGCGGGGCGAAAACCACCTGGGGCTGTTCCGCGGCAATGGTCGCCAGCACCTCGGCCAGGGGCGGCGGCGCAAAGGCCGCCTGGCTGCCCTCGGCAATCGGCCGGGCCTTGAGCACTATCGATTCCGAGGGGATCTGGCCCATTTCAAAAATCTGCGTCCAGCGGTAGCTGAACCAGCCATTGCGGATCACCAGGCACTTCTGCCCAGTAGCCAGCTGACGCGCCACCGCTTCCATGCCATAGGTGCCGCTACCGGGCACGATAGCCACGGCATGAGCGTTGTAGACCTGTTTCAGGGTGCTGGAGATATCCTTCATCACGCCCTGAAACGACTGCGACATATGGTTGAGGGAGCGGTCGGTGTAGACCACCGAGTATTCGATCAGGCCGTCGGGGTCGATGCTGGGATAGAGGTCAGACATAAGGCGCTCCAGGCAGAAGTTTTCCTCACGACCCTGCCCGAAGCCCGGGCAAATAACAAGGTCGCGGCAGCCTCGGTTAGCAGACCGCTGAAAAAACGTAGGCGAGGCAGGCAAGACAAGGCAAAAACGGCCGAGGAAGTGGAGTTTACTGGCTGTAAATGAGCATTCCGAGGCCGTTTTTAACGCAGTATTGCCAACGCAGGTAGTTTTTCAACGGCCTGCTAGAATGCACGCCTTTATTCCCCGCCCGACATAGCCATGACCACTCACGTTCAACAGCCTGCCCCACGCGTTGCCATTATCGGCGGCGGCCCCGCCGGGCTGATGGCGGCCGAGGTATTGGCCCAGGGCGGCGTGCGGGTCGCGCTGTATGACGGCATGCCCTCGGTGGGGCGCAAGTTCCTCCTGGCCGGAGTCGGCGGCATGAATATCACCCACTCCGAGGCCAAGCCGGCCTTTGTCGCCCGCTATGGCCAGCGCCAGACGGAGGTAGCCGAGCTGCTGCAGGACTTCGATGCCGACGCCCTGCGCGCCTGGATTCACTACCTGGGCATCGACACCTTTGTCGGCACTTCGGGTCGGGTATTCCCCAGCGATATGAAAGCCGCGCCGCTGCTGCGCGCCTGGCTCAAGCGCCTGCGCGAGCTGGGCGTGCAGATCCACACCCGGCATCGCTGGCTGGGTTGGGATAAGGACACCATGCTGCGTATCGCCTCGCCTGCCGGCGAACTGCGGATCAAGGCCGACGCCACCCTGCTGGCCCTGGGCGGCGGCAGCTGGGCGCGGCTGGGCTCGGACGGAGCCTGGGTAAGCCTGTTGCAAGACCGTGGCGTGCAAATCACGCCCTTGCAGGCGAGCAACTGTGGCTTCGATGTCAGCGCCTGGAGCCCCTTTCTGCGCGACAGGTTCGCTGGTGCGCCGCTCAAGAACGTCAGCCTTAACCTGGCCGGTGCAGCGCCGCGTCTGGGTGAGTTTGTGCTGACCGCCAGCGGTGTCGAAGGCAGTCTGGTCTACGCCCTGTCGGCGGATATTCGCGAAGCGATCAACCGGCATGGCCGCGCCACCGTGCACCTCGACCTGCTGCCACAGACGCCACTGAGCAAACTGCAAGCCGCCCTGAGCAAGCCACGCGGCTCACAATCGATGGCCAAACACCTGCATCGCCAGGCCGGCATCGATGGCGTCAAGGCCGCGCTGCTGCGCGAACTGGCCAGCGCCGAGGGCTTCAACGACCCGGTGCAGCTGGCCGGCGCGATCAAGGCCCTGCCCATCGAACTGGTGCGCCCACGGCCGCTGGATGAAGCCATCAGCACGGCCGGCGGAGTCCCCTTCGAGCAGCTGGACGGCAATTTGATGCTCCAGGCGCTGCCCGGGACCTTCTGCGCCGGGGAAATGCTCGATTGGGAAGCGCCAACCGGCGGCTACCTGCTGACCGCCTGCTTTGCCAGTGGCCGCCGCGCCGCCCAGGGCGTGCTCGAATGGCTGCAGCGCCCGGCGCAATAAGAACCTCGCATCACCTCAAGCGACTATGCTTGCCTGAAGCCGCCCCCGACCAGAGCGGTGCTCTTTCCACGCGCACAGGTGCTCTCCAGCCGTGATCCCTCTAGTGGTCTGCGACGACTCGAATATGGCGCGCAAGCAGTTGATCCGCGCCCTGCCGCCCGAATGGCCGGTGACCATCAGCCAGGCCGGCAACGGCGAGGAGGCTCTGGCTGCGATCCGCCAGGGGCATGGCCAGGTCATGCTGCTGGACCTGACCATGCCGGTGCTGGATGGCTATGAAACCCTCGCCGCGCTGCGCGCCGAAGGCCTGGCCTGTAAGGTCATAGTGGTCTCCGGCGATGTGCAGGAAGAAGCCCTGCGCCGGGTCAAGGCGCTCGGCGCACTGGCCTTTATCAAGAAACCCGCCGACCCCGGAATACTGCGCAGCACCCTGCTCGAACTCGGCCTGTTCGACCCCAAGGCCACGCCAGGCACCACCGTTCCGGCAGCGCTGCTCGATAAGCTCAAGGTGAATTTTCGCGATGCCCTGCGCGAAGTCAGCAACGTCGCCATGGGCCGCGCGGCGGCGCTGCTGGGCAAGGTGCTGGGGGTGTTCGTGCAGTTGCCACTGCCCCAGGTGAATATCTTCGAGGTCAGCGAGCTGCATATGACCCTCACCGACGCCATGCGCGGCGAACGCCTGAGCGCGGTGTGCCAGGGTTTTATCGGCGACGGCATCGCCGGCGAGGCACTGCTGCTGTTCCACGATTCGGAAACCGCTGATATGGCGCGCCTGCTCGGCTGGCAGCCCGCGGACGATCTGGAAACCTCGGAAATGCTCCTGGACCTGGCCAGCATTCTGATCGGTGCCTGCCTGGCTGGGATCGCCGAACAGATCGACGTGCGTTTCTCCCAGGGCCATCCCCTGCTGCTGGGCCAGCATGCCTCCATCGAGCGGCTGATCCAGATCAACCAGCGCCGCTGGAAGAAGACCCTGGCGGTGGAAATCAGCTACAGCCTGGAAGCGCAGAATATCCACTTCGACCTGCTGTTGCTGTTTACCGAAGACTCGATAAAGCGCCTGACCCACAAACTCAACTACCTGATGAACTAGGCGGTACCTCCATGCCGGCACAGATAGATATGCGCGAAGTGCACTGGCTGCTCGATATCGTGCAGTGCATCGATGTCGGGGTGATCGTCCTCGACCGCCAGTACCGGGTAGAGGTGTGGAACAGCTTTATGGAAAACCACTCGGGTATGGGCCCGAATGAAGTGCAGGGCAAACCGCTGTTCGAGCTGTTCCCGGAAATCGACGAAACCTGGCTGCGGCGCAAGGTCGATACCGTGGTGCAGCTGGGTACCCGGGCCTTCAGCCTGTGGGAACAGCGCCCCTACCTGATGCACTTCAAGAACTATCAGCCGATCACCGGCCAGGAAGACTTTATGTACCAGAACGTCACCCTGCTGCCGCTTGGCGGCGCAGGCGACGCGGTGGCGCATATCTGCGTGGTGATCTACGACATGACCGCTGCCGCCACCCACAAGAAGCAGCTGGAAGCGGCCCAGGCAAGTCGCTCATCGGTTTGATCGCGGGCAAGCCCGCTCCTACAGGGACTGCGTTGCCGGTGTAGGAGCGGGCTTGCCCGCGAGCTTTGCGTGAGCTGAAAGGACAACCGGGGTCTATAGGTCCGGACTACGGCTTTCTACCGCCCTTGCCCGGTTTACCGCCAAAGCTCGGCACCTTGCGCACCGCCTTGACTGCCGGGGCGGCCGGCTCATCGGCCTCCATCCAGCGTCCCAGGCTGCCGCCCTTGCCGCCGCCGACCACTTTCGGCTTCTTGGCCTTCTTCGGCTTTTTCACCACCTGGCCGCCAGGCAATGTCTGCGGCACGCGGTGGTCGGGAATAAAGTCCGGCTCGTCGATACGCTGCAGCACCTGCTGGGTCAGGGTCTCGATGGCCGACAGCAGCTGCACTTCATCGGCGCAGACCAGCGATACCGCCTGCCCCACCGCGCCGGCACGACCGGTGC
>JBFJZW010000070.1:0-16984 GCA_041621875.1 Pseudomonas sp.
AGGACTTCCTGCACCTTGAATACGTTGATCGCGAACAACTGCCGACCGGCCAGGCGGAACATCAGAATTTCCAGGCGATTCTCACCCACCAACTGGGTGCGTTGATTCACTGAGTCGAGAATCCCGGCCATCATGTGCTCCTGTTCACGTATCGGTTTAGCCTGGCTGAAGTAGCCATAACCTGATGTATCGGCCAGCTGCCGCGCATCTGAAGGCAGATAGCGCTGCGCCATCATGCGGCAAGCATAGCGCCGAGACCAGCCACACGGCAGTAACCGTCCTGCTTACGTCCGCAGCAGCGGCGAGTTGTCAGGCAAATGCACGCGCAAGGCTGCCGGCAAGGCGGCAAAGCGTAATTTTTTGCTCTCCAGCGGCTCGCCGTCCAGGTTCAGGTCCAGGCCTTGCGGTGCCTCGACCTCCAGCCAGGGCAGCCGCGCACTCAGGGCCACGCTCTGGAGACCATTGATACCGCCAGACAGCAGCGTGCCCAGGGTGCCGACCACATCGGCCGCCGCCGGCACGATGCAGACATCCAGCAGGCCATCGTTGACCCGCGCCTGCGGGCACAGCACATGCCCGCCACCGGCCTGGCGACCGTTGCCAATGCCGAGGGCAAGAAACTCGCCTTCCCACTGGAAATCCGGCCCGCTAAAGCGGCCAAACGACGACTGCACCTCGGCAAAACGGGTCAGACCGGTCAACAAGTAAGCCGCTCCGCCGAGTACACGCTTGAGCTCTTCCGAGGTGTTGGCGGTGATGTTGGAGCCAAAGCCGCCGGTGGCCATATTGAGAAACACCCGACCACCAACCTCGCCCAGATCAATCGCCTGCCCGGGCGTGTCCAGCAAGGCTAGAGCCGCCTGGGGTTCAAGCGGCACACCCGCGGCATGGGCAAAGTCGTTGGCCGTGCCCAACGGCAACAGTGCCAGACTGGCCTTGGTTTTTACCTGCACCATGGCTTCGGCCACATCGCGCAGGGTGCCATCGCCACCGCCGGCGATCAGCGTCGGGTAGCCGGCCTGCAAGGCTTCATTGACCAGGCGCTGGGCATCGCCCGCCTCCCATGTGACCCGCACGTCCAGTTGCCAGCCCTCTTCACGACGCGCCAGCACGGCAGCCCGCACCTCGGCATTGAGGGCTTGCTTGCCGTGCAGAATCAGCAGCGCCTTACGTTCGTGCATCCCGGCATCCTCTTTTCGGTCCCAGGCCAGAGAATCGCTGGCATGCCATTATGCAGACCGCGGCCGGCCACCCTTGGTTGCTCACTTCGGGCGTCGCAGCCAATAAAATCTAAAAAATAGATCATTAAGCGCAATATTTACGTATTTTTAATCGTATTGATTTATTGGATCATCTGTTCATCGCCAATGAACACCGCCGCTGCACGCCGGTGTTCCTCAATGAGGATATGCACATGATCGAAGTACGCCCCTTCGCCGAGCTCGGCGGTGCCCATCATGGCTGGCTGAATGCCCGTCATCACTTCTCCTTTGCCGAATACTATGACCCGGCGCGCATGAGCTGGGGGCCGCTGCGGGTCTGGAACGATGATGAAATCGCCCCGCACACGGGCTTTCCGACCCACCCGCACCGCGACATGGAAATCATCACCTATGTACGCCAAGGGGCCATCACCCACAAGGACAACCTGGGTAACCAGGGCCGTACCGAGGCCGGTGATGTGCAGGTCATGAGCGCCGGCACCGGGATTGCCCACAGCGAATACAACCTGGAAGACAGCACCACCAAGATCTTCCAGATCTGGATTCAACCCAACCAGTCGGGCCTGCCGCCATCCTGGGGGGCCAAGCCGTTTCCCAAAGGTGAGCGCGCCGGCACCTTTATCACCCTGGCCAGCGGCTTTGCCGAAGACCAGGACGCCCTGCCGATCCGCAGCAATGCGCGGATGGCCGCCGCCACCCTGCAAGCAGGACAGAGCGCCGAGTATCCGATCGGCGCGGCGCGCCGGGCTTACCTGGTCGCCGCCAGCGGCAGCATCGAGGTCAACGGCGTCAGCGCCCAGGCCCGTGACGGCGTGGCAGTCAGCGAGGTCGAGGTGATCCGGGTGACGGCTATCGAAGACAGCGAAGTCATCCTGGTGGATGTGGCATAAGCGCCACGACCGAATCTGGACAAAGGCTCGCGAGCTAGAGTCCTGCAAGGCGCTACGTTAGTAACAGCCTCCGGCTGGTCAAAACAGGCGAGGAAGCGGAGTGTACTGTTGTACATGAGCATGACTCGTTTCACTCGCCCTTCGGGCCGCGCTGAAGCGCGTTAGCCGCAAGCGGCTTGCCGAGCCTGTTTTTAACGCAGCAGGGCCGACGCGCAGCAGCCTTTTACGCTGGATAGCCGGTAATTTTGCGGATGGTTTGATACAGCGGCTTGAGTTGTTTGTACATGCGCTGGTAGACCTGCGTGTACAGCTGCTGATAGGTGTGCTGCGCTTCTGGGTTGGGTGTGAACACCTGACCCACCCGGGTCATGGCCTTGATCGCTGTCGGGTAATCGGGATGCAAACCCAGGCCCACCGCACAATTGATCGCCGCGCCCAGACCGCTGGTTTCATACAGATGCGGACGCTCGGCCGGCAGGCCGAAGATATCGGCTGTCAGCTGCATCGCCGCATCGCTCTGCGAGCCACCACCGGAAACCCGCAAACGGGTGATGCGCGTGCCCGAACGCTTTTCGATCTTCTCCTTGCCCTGGCGCAGGGCATAGGCCAGCCCTTCCAGAATCGCCCGGTAGATGTGCGCGCGGGTGTGCACGTCGCCAAAGCCGATGATCGAGCCCTTGGCTTCCAGCCCCGGCTCGCGGATCCCCGGCGACCAGTAGGGCTGCAACATCAGGCCCATGGAGCCGGCCGGCACGCTGTTGACCAGTTCATCGAACAGCGCCTCGGGCTCGACGCCCAGCTCCTGGGCCCGCTGCATCTCGCGCAGGCCGAACTCCTGCTTGAACCAGCTGACCATCCAGAAGCCGCGGTAGATCATCACCTCGGTATTGAAGTGATCGGGAATCGCCGAGGGGTATGGCGGAATCAGCGGAATGGTTTCCAGGTACTGGCTGCGGGTGGTGTTGATGGTCGCCGTGGTGCCATAGGACAGACAGGCCGTCGTCGGTTCCACACCGCCCGCCCCCAGCACCTCACAGGCCTTGTCGGCACCGGCGGCAATCAGTGGCAGGCCTTCGGGAATACCGGTATGGCGGCTGGCCGCTGCGCTGATATGACCGAGCAGCTCACCCGGCTTGCACAGCTCCGGCAACTGCTCGCGGCGTACCGGCATAGCCTGCCACTTCCAGTCGCCGGGTTTGGCCCACTGCAGGCGCTTGTAGTCGAACGGCAGGTAGGCCACGCAGCTGGTCAGGGAATCGACAAAGTTGCCGCACAGCCGATGAGTGAGAAAGCCCGAGAGCAGCAGCACCTTGTGGGTGTTAGCCCAGATTTCCGGCTGGTTCTGCGCGATCCAGTTGACCTCGGCCTGGGCGCGAAAATGATCCACCGTGGCCTGCAAACCTGCCAGCTTGAACAGCCAACCCCAGGGCCCACTGATTCGCCCCTCGACCTTGGCCTGGCGCTGATCGAGCCAGAGCATCGCCGGACGCAGCGGCTGGCCCTGCGCGTCAACATTGATCAGGGTGCCGCGCTGGGTGGTCAGCGACACGCCGCGGATTTTGCTGCGGTCGAGATCCACCTGCTGCCACAGCTGCGCACAGGCCTGGCCCAGGCTGGCCCAGTAATACTCGGGGTCCTGCTCGGCCCAGCCGGGCTGCTTGGAGTAATAGGCCTCAAGCGCCACCTTGCCCTTGGCGAGCAGATTGCCCTGAAGATCGAACAGCAGCGCCCGGATGCTCTGGGTGCCGTTGTCGATGGCCAGCAGGTAATTTTTCTCGCTCAAGACATCATCCTTAGCGCTGTAGGGTGCGCCGTGCGCACCGCCTTGTTCTCGGTGCGCACGGCGCACCCTACGGTTCTGGCAGGCTGTAACAGCGCTGCCACAACACCAAGTAATCCGCTTCTTCCTGCTGCCAGCGCGCATCACTCCAACCCAGACGGGCCTGACACAACGCGCGAATACGCGGCAGCTCGGCCGCCGCGCCGCACGCCAGCAGCAGGCCCAGGCGGGTACGGCGCAGCAGCAGATCATCCAGATGCAGCACCAGCTCCTGCTCGGCGGCCCAGGCCAGTTCGACCCAGAGCGTGTCCGTGCCGGCCACCTGCTCGACACCCAGCGCATCGAGCAGCGCCAGCAGCTGCGGCAGCGCCCGGCCATAGCGGCCGATCAGGCGCTTCTGCTGGGCCGGACTGAGCCTTGGCATCGGTTGGCTGGGCACCGCTGCAAAGGTCGCCGCGCCCCGATCATCCACAGCACGACCAACAAAAGGTGCGCAAGCCTGCAGCACTTCCAGTGCCAGCAGGCGAAAGGTGGTCAGCTTGCCGCCGGCCAGGGTCACGCAGCCGGGCTCAACCCACAGCGCATGCTCGCGCTTCTCATCCGAGGGTTTGCGCCCTTCGCTGCCATCGCTGACCACAGGACGCACGCCGGCCCAGGTCGACAGTACATCCGCCGCCTTGATCTGCGCAGCGGGGAACTGCTGAGCGCAGGCCGCCAGCAGATACTCCACTTCATCCGGGCTGATTCGCGCTTCTTCGGCCAGCGGTGCCGGATGATCCAGATCGGTGGTGCCGATTACCGTCGCGCCTTCCCAGGGGAAGACAAATACCGGGCGCTTGTCCGCCGCGTGCATAAAGCTGAAGGCATGGGCCACCGGCAAGCGCCAGGCCGGCAGCAGCAGATGGCTGCCACGCAGCGGGCGGATATATTCCAGGCCGGTCTTGCGCCGCAACTGATCGGCCCAGACTCCGGTGGCCTGAGCCACCGCGCGGGTATTAAAGCCGTAGCGCAAGCCGGTTTCGCTGTCTTCGGCGAGCAGGCCGGTGACCCGCCCGTCCTCGCGCAGCAGCTCGACCACGCGCATACCATTGAGCGCTTCGCCGCCCTCTGCACGGGCCTCACCCAGCACCCGCTGCACCAGCCGCGCGTCATCGGTCACCGCATCGAAAAACCGCGTACCGCCCAGCAGGCCATCTTCCTTCAGGCCCGGTGCCAGATAGCGCAGTTGCTGCAACGGGTAGTACAGATGGTTGCGCTTGCCGGCCAGGGCGTCGTACACCGCCAGCAAGCTGCCAAATACCCGGGGCCCAGGAAAGCCGCCCTGGTAATGGGCCATGATAAAACTCAAAGGATCGACCAACCCCGGCGCTTCCTGCAGCAGACGCTGACGCTCGCGAACCGAATCACGGGTCAGAGCAAACTGGCCTTTGGCGATATAACGCAGCCCGCCATGCACCATCTTCGATGAGCGGCTGGAAGTGCCCCAGGCGAAGTCGCGCTGCTCCAGCAGCAGGCATTTCCAGCCGCGCCGCGCTGCTTCACGCAGAATCCCGGCACCGCTGATGCCGCCGCCGACGACTATCAGATCCCAATCCCGTGCGGCCAGCTCGGGCAAGGCCTGTTCGCGCCAGGCGGCGTTCCACTGAGTCATCATCAATCCTGCAGCAGCACGCCAGGAGCCAGACGCTGCTCAGGGTCGAAATGCCCGGCCAGCGCCTTGAGCGTGGCCATGCCCAGTTCACCCTTCTCCACCGACAGATAAGGCGCGTGATCGCGGCCGAGGCCGTGCTGATGGCTGATGGTGCCGCGGTTGCCTGCGATGGTCAGGCTGGCGGCGTGCTTGAGCTTCTGCCAGCGCGCCATGGCCGCGGCGTAGCTATTGCCAGGGCGGAACACATAGGTGGTGTAGATGCTCGACCCCTCGTTGTAGACGTGGGACAGGTGGGTAAACACATGCACCTGCTCGCCCTCCTCGCTCAGGCCATTACGCAGGCTGGCTTCGACCTTGTTCAGCAGGCTGTCGACGTTGCTCCAGTCGGTGGCGGTTTCCAGAGTGTCCACCGCATAACCGGCGGCCCACAGGCCGTGGCGCAGGTAGGGGAAACGGAAGCGGTTCTCTGCCCACTTCTTGCCCAGCAGGGTGCCGGTAAACACGCCGTCAAAGCTCTTCAGCAGCTTCTTCGCCTGTTTCAAAGACGCAGCATTCTGGGTGCGGCTACCGGTGACGCCGAAGGTCAGCATGCACTTGCCATCGCGGGCACCGCGCAGGGCCAGGTATTTCTCCAGCCAGGCGATCTGCTGCGGATGGCCGGCCAGGGCCAACTGGGTCTTGGTTTCGATGGCGTTGGACAGGCGCAGCATCGACAGCGGCACCCGCGCCTGGGCCAGGCTGCGAATGGCGTTCAGCGCCTGCTGCCAGTTGGGCAGGAACACCGCATAGAAATTCTCCTGCTCGGCCAGGCGGGTGATGCGCACCTTGACCTCGGAAATGATGCCGAAGCGCCCTTCCGACCCCATCAGGATTTCACGCAGATCAGGGCCGGCGGCAGAGGCCGGGAAAGTCGGAATTTCCAGAGTGCCGGCGAAGGTCTCGACCTTGCCGCCGGCAAACAGCTGCTCGATGCGCCCATAGCGCAGCGACTGCTGGCCGCTGGAACGGCTGGCGACCCAGCCACCGAGGGTCGACAGCTCCCAGGACTGCGGGAAATGACCGAGGGTGTAGCCCTGGGCGCGCAACTGGCTTTCCACCTGCGGGCCAGTGGCACCGGGGCCGAAGGTGGCGATCAGGCTATCGTGGTCGATCTCGATCAGCTTGCCCATGCGCTCAAGGGACAGGGTCAGCACCGGCTTGCTACCGGCCTGCGGGTTGATATGCCCGGCCACCGAGGTGCCGCCGCCGTAGGGAATCACAATCAGATCCTGGGCGCTGGCCCAGACCAGCAGCTCGCGGATCTGCGCGGCGCTTTCCGGGTAGGCCACGCCATCGGGGAATACGCCGAAGTCTCCGGAGCGCATCGCCAGCCAGTCCGGCAGGCTCTGGCCACGGGCATGGCGTACGCGGTCTTCGGCATTCAGGCAGATCAGCGGGTGAGCCTGCAGACGCGAGGCCGGCACCGTCGCCAGCACCTGCTCCAGGCTGGCATCGGCAAGCAGCTGGCCCGGGCCGACCAGCTCGGCCAGAAAAGCCTCGCCATGGGCCGGCAGTTCCACCACTGTTGCTTCATCACCCCAGCCGTTCCAACGTCGCATCTGTGTCTCCCGGATATTTCAGTCACCTGCAATGGCTGCCTATACTAGCTGGCCGCTTCAGGGCGTCACTGTCGTATCGAGCCAGGCGTTATCGCCAATCAAGACATTCAGAATAAGAAAAACTCATGGAAAACCTCGGCTACACCTCAGTCCCCGCCCTGCTCAAATACCTGCGCCATGCCGAGCAGCTGGGTCTGGATATCGACCAGGCGCTAACGGCGGCCGGCCTCAAGGCCGAGGACCTGGCCGACAATGGCAAGCGTATCCCCAGCGAAACCCATGAGCGTCTGCTCGCGCACCTGCTGCGCGCCTCCAATGACCCACTGTTCGGCCTGCATTGCGCGCGCTTCGTGCAGCCAGGCTCCTGGAGCGTGCTGGGCTATATCACCATGAACTGCGCGACCCTCGGCGAGGCCATGAGCCGCATCGTGCCCTATGAAAAACTGGTGGGCGACATGGGCGTCAGCCGGGTCGAGGCCGGCGCAGGCCACGTCAAGATGATCTGGACCTGCCGCCACCAGGCCGAACCGATCCGCCGCCATCTGGTGGAAAACGTGCTGGCCTCCTGGCTGCTGTATGCACGCTGGATCGCCGATATGGAGCGCTCCCCCGAGGAAGTCTGGTTCGAGCATGCACAGCCCGAAGGTACCGAGCTGGCCGAGTATCAGGCGATTTTCGGTTGCCCGATTCGTTTCGAGCAAAGCTGCAATGCGCTGATCGTGCCGCTGGAATACCTCAGCGTGCCACTGCGCCAGGCCGACGCCAACCTGCTGCGCACCCTGGAAGAACATGCCCTGACCCTGATGGCCGGGCTGGACGACAATGGGCCGCTACCGCAACGGGTGAAAAACGCCCTGCGCCTGCTGCTCAAGGATGGCTTGCCACGCAAGGAACGGGTGGCGGAGAAATTCAATATGACGGTGCGCACCCTGCAGCGTCATCTGCAACTGGCCGGCACCAGCTACCAACAGATTCTCGATGAACTGCGCCAGGAGCTGGCCGAGCACTATTTGCTGCGCAGCGACCTGGCGATTCAGGATATCGCCAGCTACCTGGGCTTTACCGAGTCGCGCTCCTTCCACCGCAGCTTCAAGAGCTGGACCGGGCAGACCCCGGGGGAATTTCGCGAGAGCCGGCGCAATAGTTAACACCATGCTCTTTGGAGTTGGTGGACGGGTAAAGCGCCATCCCCTCTACCCCAACCCTCCATCGCGCGAAAAACGCAGCGTAAGAGCACAGACCGTAGGGTGGATGACGTTGTTTTCATCCACCACAAGGACACAGCAAGCGCACCGCCCTACCCGAGGATTTCGCTAAGCGGAATAAACCTAAGGCTATCGCCCTCGGCCAGGGTCGTATCTTCCAGCACCTCGGCAAATCCCTCGGCCCAGGCGGCGCTGCGCAGTACCCCGGAGCTCTGATTCGGATAAGGCACCACCCGGCCGTTTTCCAGGCGCGCACGCAGGTATTCGCGGCGCTTGCCGGCCTTGTTCCAAGCGAAGCCAGCCGGCATCGGAAAGCCCAACGGCTCGACCCGCCGCACACCCAGGCGGCGCAACAGATACGGCCGCGCGAGCAGACCGAAGGTCACCAGAGTCGAGGCTGGATTGCCCGGTAGACCAATCACCGGTACGCCGCGAAACTGCCCGCAGGTCAGTGGTTTTCCTGGTTTGATTGCCAGTTTCCACAGTGCCAACTCGCCCTCTTCACGCAGGGCCACGCCGAGAAAATCCGCCTCGCCCACCGACACTCCGCCGGTCGACAGAATCAGATCGACGTCGCTCAGCGCAGCCAGCGCCGCACGGGTCAGCTCCAGATCATCGAGCAGAATGCCGCCGTCCACCACCTCGCAGCCCAGGCGCTCTAGCCAGGCGATCAGCAGACACCGGTTGCTGTTGTAGATCTGCCCGGGGCCCAGGGGCTGACCGGGCTCAACCAGCTCATCGCCGGTGGACAGCACCGCCACCCGCGGTCGCCGGCGCACGGTCAATTCGGCGCAGCCCAGGGATGCAGCCAGACCCAGTTCGATCGGGCCCAGACGAGTGCCCGCCGGCAATACGCTATCGCCGATACGAGTTTCCTGCCCCTGGGCGCGCACGTTCTGCCCCAGCTTCAGCGGCTCGCTAAAGACGACGCGGCCATCCTCGCCAAGCACGGCGTTTTCCTGCATTTCTACGCTATCGGCACCGGCCGGCAGCGGTGCGCCGGTGAAGATCCGCACACAGGTGCCGGGCTGCAAAGGCGCGGGTGCGCTGCCGGCCTGAATGCGCTGGCTGACCACCAGCGGCTCGCCGTTCCAGTCGCCCAGACGCAGGGCGTAGCCGTCCATGGCGCTATTGGCCCAGGGCGGCAGATCCAGGGTGGCGATCAGCGGCGCGGCCAGCACCCGGCCAGCGGCGTCGCTCAGCTTGACCCGCTCGGTTTCGACAATGGCGCTGGCCTCGGCCTGGGCCAGCAAACGCGCCAGCGCCGCCTCGACGGGCATCAGCCCTGGCCGGTCACAGCCGCTCATCCGCGGCTCTCGCAGGCAGCCACCTGTTTCAGGTGCGGAACGAAATTGCAGGGGCGGTGACGGTTGTCCAGCTGCTCACCGAGGATGCCGTCCCAGGCGGTGCGGCAGGCATTGGTCGAGCCTGGCAGGCAGCACACCAGGGTGCCATTGGAGAGCCCTGCCAGGGCACGGGACTGGACGGTGGAAGTGCCGATATCGGCCACGGAAATCTGCCGGAACAGCTCACCAAAACCGTCGACCTGCTTGTCCAGCAGACAGGCCACCGCTTCCGGTGTGCTGTCGCGGCCGGTGAAACCGGTGCCGCCGGTGATCAGCACCACCTGCACCTGATCCTCGGCAATCCAGGTCGCCACCTGGGCGCGAATCTTGTACAGATCATCCTTGAGCAATACCCGTGCGGCGAGCTGGTGACCGGCGGCCTGCAGGCGGTCGACAAACAGCTGGCCGGAGGTATCGGTTTCCAGGCTGCGGGTGTCGCTGACGGTCAACACCGCGATATTCAAGGGCACGAAATGTGCCTCGGCCTTGTGGTTCATGGCAGGCTTCCAGTTATGGGCGATAATGCTCGCCGTTATATCACAGGCCCATCCCCGGAGGCTCCGTCATGCCCGCTCCCGTTACCCTGCCCAGCTGTTCCGTCCTCTTGCTGGCCGGCGGCCGCGGGCAACGCATGGGCGGTGCCGACAAGGGCCTGATCGACTGGCAAGGCCGCCCGCTGATTGCCTGGCTGCACGAGCTGGTGCGACCGCTGACCGATGATCTGCTTATCTCCTGCAACCGCAATGCCGAGCGCTATGCCCCCTACGCCGACCGCCTGATCGAGGATGACGACAAGGACTTTCCGGGCCCCTTGGCGGGTATCCGCGCCGGCCTCAAGGTGGCCCGCCACCCCTGGCTGCTGGTACTGCCCTGCGATGCCCCCAGAGTCGACCGGGAACTGCTGCAGGCCCTGCTCAGTCAAGCGGGCGAACAGCCGGTGGTGGTACGCCAGGGGGGCTATCTGGAGCCACTGTTCAGCCTGATCCCCAGCGCACTTTCCCCAGCCCTGGAGCAGGCCTGGCAAGCCGGCGAACGCAGCCCGCAGCGCTGGCTGCGCAGCCTCGCCATAACGACGGTCGATTGCCCGGCAGAGGACCCGCGCCTGGCCAATCTGAACACGCCTGAATTGCTTGAATCCGCGCGCCGCAGCTGATGGATAGCCTCCTAGGAGCCTGTCGGGTTTGACCGTTCGTAGCGAGGGGAAGTCCGGTTTGAGTCAGTTTTGTTGGACTTTTGAGGCGAATAGCGAGCTATTGAACGAGAAAGAGCAGCAAAAATGGCCCCCCTCTAGCAAAAAGAGGGGCTTTCCCGCAGTAGGACAGCGTTAAGTCCGACAGGCTCCTAGGGAACTTGGCCGGTCAGGTCTCGTCTCAACGAGTGTGCAAAGCCCTATTTACCAAGGAGATTCACATGACACTGCGCACTGTTCCGGCACTAATGCTCGTCCTCGGCCTGGCCACTCTGGCGGGTTGTGCATCGCCTTCGGTGATCACCCTGAATGACGGCCGCGAAATCCAGACCATCGATGCCCCCGACTACGATTCCACTTCTGGCTTCTACGAGTTCGAACAGCTCGACGGCAAACGCGCCAAGGTCAACAAGGACCAGGTTCGTACAGTCAAGGAACTGTAATTACCCGCTGCATGCAGGCCTGGCCATGTCGTCATGGCGTGCCGCCTGAGAGCAGCCGAGCACCCCGGCTGCTCAAAAAAATCGGGCCTAACCCCTTGTGCAGCAAAACTTTTTGAGTACAATCTCGAATTATTCGGAGTGTAGCGCAGCTTGGTAGCGCGTCTCGTTCGGGACGAGAAGGTCGCAGGTTCGAATCCTGTCTCTCCGACCAGATCCCAGTCCTTTCCAGCGTGCGAAACGCGGTCAGGACATACAAAAGAGCCCGCAGATTGCGGGCTTTTTTGTGGCCGCCGGAAAACTAGTTCAAGCTGGAAAACGCACGCACCAGGGCTTTGCTCAGATCGACGGTGGAGAACTTGGTCAGCACATCGTTGGCCCCCACTGCCCGGGCTTTTTCGGTGTTCATGGTGCTATCCAGCGAGGTGTGCAGCAGCACATAGGTCTGACCGATATCCGCCTGCTTGCGCAGCGCGCGCACCAGATCGTAGCCATCCATTTCCGGCATCTCGATATCCGAAACCAGCACCTCGATCGGTCGACCCGCCTCGTGTTCGGCCAGCAGCACCTGCAGTGCACTGGCGGCGCTTCTGACCATCTGGCAGTCCAACTCCAGCTTGCGCAGGGTGATCATGCTTTGCTGCAGGGCCACATGGGAGTCGTCCACCACCAGTACCCGACGCCCCTTGAGCAGGCTGCGCTCGGCCTCCGAAAGCAGTTGCTCATCGAGCTCTTCGATAACCGCCGGGGCCAGTTCGTGTAGCACCTTCTCGATATCGAGAATCTGCACGATCTTGCCATCGATCTGGGTCACCCCGGTGATAAACGCCTTGCCCCCGGAACCGGCCGGCGGCGGGCGCACGTCGCGGGTCGAACACTGGACGATACGCTCGACACTCTGCACATGCAGGCCCTGACGCGAGCGGCTGAGCTCGGTGACGATCAGGCAGCCGTCACGGCTGTCGCTGACGCCCTGCTCGCCAATTGCCCGGGCCAGGTCGATCACGGTCAAGGCCGAGCCGCGCAAGGTCGTCACCCCACGCACATGGGGATGGCGACTGGGGAGTTTGGTCAAGCTCGGGCAGGGAATGATTTCCTGAACCTTGAGCAGGTTGATTCCCAACAAGCGGCCGCTGTGCAGCCGAAACAGCAGCAACGACAAGGCATCCCCCAGCACCATGCTCATGCTTCTTTATCCTTTAACTATGGGTTATCCAGCGGTTTGGAACAGGCAGGCTCAGCGCAAAAAATCCACGATCTGCTCGGCTTCGAATGGCCAGCTCAACTCGGCACCGGTGTCGCTGCGGCGCAGCACCGGTATACGCAACGCGTAGTCTTCGACCCAGTCTGGGCGCTCGACAATATCGACCACCTCGACCAGCAAACCGTGCTCGACGAACGGCATCAGTAACGCCTCCGCCACCTCGCACAGGTGGCAGCCAAGGGTACCGAACAATTGACATTCCGGAAGCATCTGCACGCCTCAATCATTCACAGAGACTTCAGTCTAGCACTGCCCGCACGACCATCGGCTCGATCCGTAGTCGCAGCCAAGGCTGGCAAAAGGATCTGGTCAACGTAGATGAACGGCCTCGTCATCAGACCTCGGCGCTTTTCCCCGCAGCGGGTTTGGGCGCATCAAGCAGGGGCTGCAGGCCTTCGAGCAGGCGATTGTTAAGGCGCTCGGCTTTTTCCAGACGCTTGCCATCGAAACGTTCATCCAGGGCAAAACCGCCCTTGAGCAGGTCGAGCAGACTGCCTTTGCCGTCCTCGCTTACCTGGCTGGCGCTGCGCAGCGCCTCCAACAGGCTCTGGGCATAGTCGAGCAGACTGGCATTAACCGCGCTGGCGGCCTGCCCGCCCTGTTCGGCCACAGCGTTGTAGGCATCGGTGGCCTGGCGGATGCTGAACTGGGTCAGGCGCAGGGACATGGAGGCCAGCTGCTCGCCATCCAGATCCAGCGCCATGGCCCGGTCGAAGGCCCCCGACAGATCGCCGGCATAGAACTTGTTGGACAATTCCTGCACCTGGCCGAAGAGTTTCTCCAGGGCCGCACGCTCCTGCTCGTCGAGTTCGCCTTCGACGCTGACCTGCCAGGCCCCGATCTGCAGGCTCCCCGACTGGCTGCTGGCGACCACCGCACTGCTGCTGCCATTGCTCGCGGCGGCAATGCTGCTCTGCGACCAGCTGGCCGAGGCTTGGGCGATGGCAATACGTAAACGGTCGCCATCGCGGGTCGTGACCGACAGCTCGAAGGTTTGCGCCTGGGCGGCGAAGCGCTCGCTGTAGGCCGCCACTGCCGTGGTGCCGCCTTCCGCCGGGGGCTGCGGATTGAAGCGCTGATCCAGGTTGGCAAAGCCGTCCTGGATACGCTGATAGGTGTCGTCGATATCGCTCGCCACCTTGCCCTGCAGCACGCCCAGGCCATCGAGGATCTGCCTCGCTTCGGCAAAGCCTTTTTCCACGCCGCCACGCGCCTGCTCGAGAAGCTTTTGCAGCTTGCCGGTATCGGCACCGGCGGCTTGTTCGCTGTGCAGGCGCTGCTCGATAAAGCCCAGTATGCGTCCGGCGACTTTTTCCGGGCTGTAGTCCTCGGCCTTGATCCCCATGCCACCCGGCGGCAACCCCAGGCGCTCGGCCAGACGGTTGGCCAGCACCGCATTGGCATCGGCAACGGTGCGTACGAGCGGCGGCGTGCTGTTGGACGATGGGCGTGAGGCAGAGGATGACGGCGAGGCCAGGGGGTTCATGGCAAATTACCTAGGCGGAGTATCTGAGTGGTTGACGGCTGCACTAAGTGAAACTTTAGTTCAGGCGCAAAGTGCCCGATCAACGGTACCTGGCGCACAAACAGCGCACGGCGACTGCACGGTCACTTTCAGCGTGCAAGGCGCGCGGTGTGCCGACCAAAGTCTAAGGGTCAAGCCGCCTTGCCCGTGTTTTATTGCGTTTTGCTGTAATAGATCGGCCACAAGCCGACCCGCACACATGAGGAGCTAACAATAATGAGTCAATCTCCCCTCGCCCGCGCCGTGGCACTCGCCGCTCTGGGCACCTGCATGACCCTGCCGTCACTGGCCCAGGCTGAATTCATCAAGGACAGCAAAGCCAGTCTGGAACTGCGTAACTTCTATATGAACCGCGACCTGCGCAGCACCACATCGGCGCAGCAGTCCAAGCGCGAAGAATGGGCCCAGGGCTTTATCTTCAAGGCCGAGTCGGGCTTCACCGAAGGCACCGTGGGCTTCGGCCTGGATGCCTACGCCGGGCTGGGTCTGAAACTCGACTCCTCCGACGCGCGTGCCGGCACCAACCTGCTGCCGAACGGTTTTGGCAACGAGGGCCCGGACGAGTATTCCGAAGCCACCGCTGCGGCCAAAGTGCGCCTGTCCAAGACCGTCGGCAAGGTCGGCGGCCTGATGCCCAAGACGCCCATCGTCTCCTCCGGCGATTCGCGCCTGCTGCCGCAAGTCTTCACCGGTGCGATGCTCACCTCCCAGGAAATCGACGGCCTGACCCTCAACGGCGGCCAGTTGCGCGAAGTGAACTTCCGCAACTCCACCGACAGTCAGGACATCACCGCGACCAACGTTGGCGGCGCGAGCGATCGCTACAACTTCGCTGGCGGCGACTACAAGTTCAATTCGGGTAACACCACGGTCGGCCTGTGGTACGGCGAGCTGGAGGATATCTACGACCAGAAGCTGTACAACCTGATCCACGTACAACCCATAGGCGACTGGAAGCTGGGGGCCAACCTGGCCTACTTCGACTCCCAGGACAACGGCCGCCAGCTCGGTGGCGACCTGGACAACGACCTGACCTCGGTCAATCTCTGGGCCGGCACCGGTGCCCATACCTTCCGCCTGGGCTACCAGAAGGTCGGCGGCGACAACGCCTTCCCCTTCCTCAGCGAAACCGACCCCTATATCGTCAACTACCTGCAGATCCTCGACTTCACCCGCAAGGACGAGAAATCCTGGCAGGCGCGCTACGACGTCAACTTCGCCAGCTACGGTGTACCCGGGCTGACTGCCTTCGTGCGCTATGTGACCGGCGACGGCTTCGATGGCGTCGGCGGCAGCGATGGCAAGGAATGGGAACGCGACCTGGACATCAGCTACACCATCCAGGAAGGCACCTTCAAGAACCTGGCCCTGCGCTGGCGTAATGCGATGGTGCGCTCCAATGCCAGCATCGGCGACCTCGACGAGAACCGTTTGATCGTCAGCTACACCCTGCCGCTGCTTTAACTGCCGGCAACAGCCGTAAATAGAAAGGCCCGGACACTGTCCGGGCCTTTTGCGTTAAGGCGCACCGATCAGTCCTGGCTGAGCGAACCGATCTTATGCACCGACAGGTCGGCACCGTAGTATTCCTCTTCCTGGGTCAAGCGAATGCCGATCGACACCTTGAGCACGCCATACACCAGGAAACCGCCCAGCAGCGCCACCATCACGCCCAGCGCGGTGCCGATAAACTGGCTGGCCAGGCTGACGCCGCCCAGGCCGCCGAGCGCCTGCTGACCGAAAATGCCGCAGGCGATGCCGCCCCACACGCCACACAGGCCGTGCAGCGGCCAGACGCCGAGCACGTCATCGATCTTCCATTTGACCTGGGTCGCGGTAAACGCCCAGACGAACAGCGCGCCGGCAATCGCGCCGGTCACCAGTGCACCGACCGGATGCATCAGATCGGAGCCGGCACACACCGCCACCAGGCCGGCCAGCGGGCCGTTGTGCAGGAAGCCCGGGTCATTGCGCCCAACCAGCAAGGCCGCCACCGTACCGCCGACCATCGCCATCAGGGTGTTGACCGCCACCAGGCCGCTGACGCTGCCCAGGGTCTGCGCGCTCATCACGTTGAAGCCGAACCAGCCGATGATCAGAATCCACGAACCCAGGGCCAGAAACGGAATATTCGACGGCGCAAACGCCACCAGACGGCCATCGCGATAGCGCCCATCGCGGCGGCCGAGCAGGATCACCGCGCCGAAAGCCAGCCAACCGCCCACCGCATGCACCACCACCGAGCCGGCAAAGTCATGGAAGGTCGCGCCGTATTGCGCCTCGAGCCAGGCCTGTACGCCATAGTTGCCGTTCCAGATCATGCCCTCGAAGAACGGGTAGACGAAGGCGACGATCAGCACCGTGGCGCACAGTTGCGGGCCGAATTTGGCGCGTTCGGCAATGCCGCCGGAAATGATCGCCGGAATCGCCGCGGCGAAGGTCAGCAGGAAGAAGAACTTCACCAGACCGTAGCCATGACCCTCGGTCAGCACGCTGGCCGGTTCGAGGAAGGTCACCCCATAGGCGATCCAGTAGCCGACAAAGAAGTAGGCCAGGGCCGAGACGGCAAAGTCGGAGATGATCTTCGACAAGGCGTTGACCTGGTTCTTCTGCCTGACCGTACCCACTTCGAGGAAGGCGAAGCCGGCGTGCATGGCAAGTACCATCACGGCACCGAGCAGGATAAACAGGGTATTGGAGCCGTGAATCAGGGTTTCCACAGCACTGTTGATGTTTTCCATCGGCAAAGAAAACTCCGTCGCGGGAAAAGCACCAAATAGGATCACTCCCAGCCGAAAACGCACCATATAGCAGCACAAGCCGCATACCGAGTCAGCCTTCAACCTCGGGCAAGGCACCAAAATGGCACTCTG
>JBFJZW010000071.1:0-16956 GCA_041621875.1 Pseudomonas sp.
CCTTGTAGGAGCGGGCTTGCCCGCGAATCGCGGCGGCGTAGAAAAACATCGCAGCCAAGGCCGCTCCTACGGGTTTCGCGACAACCGCCAGCACTGCTGGAAACACTTAACTGGTACATAGTCATTATCGAAGGCTAAACCTGCACCAACCGTCCGGCGCGCATGCTGCAGGCCTGTTCCAGCGGCAGGATCTACAGCACAAACGCCCACACCGCGCCGCCCATGGCCGGCTCGCAGATCTTGCTATGCTCGGCAACCAAACAGCCAAGCCACAGCACCGACAACACCATGGACAGTATCGACACCCTGATTATCGGCGCGGGGGCCCTCGGCCTGGCCTGTGCCGCGCGCCTGGCCAGGTCGGGTCAGAGCACCCTGATAGTCGAGGCAGAACGCCTGATCGGCAGCCACAGTTCCAGCCGCAACTCCGAGGTGATCCACGCTGGCATCTACTACGCCCCCGGCTCGCTCAAGGCCGAGTTGTGCCTGGAAGGCCGCGAACGCCTGTATACCTGGTGCCGCACGCACCAGGTGGCGCACCGGCAACTGGGCAAGCTGCTGGTGGCGGTGGAGAGCGCGGAAATTGCCAGGCTCGAACAGCTCCACGAAAACGCCGAGGCCTGCGGTGTGCACGACCTGCAGCGCCTCACTCAGGCCCAGCTGCAAGAGCTGGAGCCGGCGGTACGCGGCAGCTGCGCCCTGCTCTCGCCGAGCACTGGAATTATCGACAGCCACGCCTACCTGCAGTCGCTGCTGGCCGCAGCCGAGCATCGCGGCGCGCAGTTGGTTCTGCACACCCGCGTCGAGCAACTTGAAGCGGATGGCGATGGCTGGATAGCCAGCGGCCAGAGCAACGGCGAGCCGTTCCAGCTCAAAGCCCAGCGAGTGATCAATGCCGGCGGCCTATTCGCCCAGCAACTGGCCGAGCAGACCGAGGGACTGCAAGGCGTGCCGCCGCTGCACCTGTGCCAGGGCCGCTACTTCAGCTACAGCGGCCGTTCGCCCTTCCAGCACCTGATTTACCCGATGCCGGAAGCCAACAGCGCCGGCCTTGGCATTCACGCCACCCTGGATCTGGGCGGCCAAGTGCGTTTCGGCCCGGACACCCAGTACCTCACGCAGATCGACTACCGGGTCGACGAGAGCCTGCGCGAGCCCTTCGCCAGCGCCATCCGCCGCTACTTCCCGAGTCTCGACAGCGCGCGCCTGGTACCCGGCTACAGCGGCATTCGGGCGAAACTCGCAGGCCCCGGGGAACCGGCCGCCGACTTCCAAATCCAAACGGCCAAGGAGCACGGCCTGCCAGGCCTGGTAAACCTGTTCGGCATCGAATCGCCAGGATTGACCGCCAGTCTGGCGATTGCCGAGCGCGTGGCCAGGGCATTGTAAAAGCCGCTTGCAAAATCGCCGCACAAACGGAACTGTCGGCGGTCCAGGTCAAGGCGCTGGCGCTATACTCGCCGGCTCGGATTGCTGCTCTTCACTATCAAGCTTCAAAACAAGGATTCGCACATGAAAGCGCTCGGCAAAATACTCGGCCTGTTTTTCCTCGGGCTGTTGCTGATCATCGTGGCGCTGGGCTTCGCCCTGACCCACCTGTTCGATCCCAACGACTACAAAGACGAAATCAGTCAGCTGGCCCGCGACAAGGCCAACCTGGAGCTGACTCTCAATGGCGATATCGGCTGGAGCCTGTTCCCCTGGCTCGGCCTGGAGCTGACCGAGGCCACCCTGGCCAGCGCCAGCACCCCCGACCAGCCCTTCGCCGACCTACGCCTGCTTGGCCTGTCGGTGCGCGTGCTGCCGCTGCTGCGCCGCGAAGTGCAGATGAGCGATATCCGCATCGACGGCCTCAACCTCAACCTGCAGCGCGACGAAAAGGGCCGCAGCAACTGGGAAGATGTCGGCAAGCCAAAGCAAGCCGCCGCGACCGCCAGCAGCCCTGACAGCACACCCGCCGAGCCAGGCGAGCCAGCCGCCGAGCAGCCCGCAAGCCCACCCCCGACGGCCCAGCCGATCAAGCTGGATATCGACAGCCTGATCGTCAACGGCGCACGCATCGACTATCGCGACGTGCAGAAAGGCCAGCAATTCAGCGCCGAAAGCATCCAGCTGACCACCGGGGCCATCCGCGAAGGGGCCAATATCCCACTCAAGCTCAGCGCCTTCTTCGGCACCAATCAACCGGTGATCCGCGCTCGCAGCGAACTGCAGGGCGAACTGCGCTTCGACCGCGCCCTCAAGCGCTACCAGCTGGAAGACGCCAAGCTCTCCGGCGAAGTCTCCGGCGAACCCTTGGACGGCCAGACCCTGACCTACTCGGCCCAGGGTCAGTTGCTGGTCGACCTGGCCGCCCAGGTCGCCGAATGGAACGGCCTGAAATTCTCCGGCAACCAGCTGCGCGCCCTTGGTGAGCTGAAGGTCCGCGACCTGGACAAGGCCCCCAAACTCAGCGGCGGCCTGTCCATCGCCCCGCTCAACCTGCGCGAATTCCTCGCCACCATCGGCCAGAAACTGCCGCCGATGAAGGATGAGAAGAGCCTCGGCCAGTTCGAGCTGGTTACCCGCCTGACGGGCACGGACAACAGCCTGAACTTCGAAGACCTGCAGGTGAAGCTGGACGACAGCAGCTTTACCGGCAAGCTCGCCATCGCCGATTTCGCCAAGCAGGCCCTGCGCGTGCAGCTCAAGGGCGACCGCCTGGACCTCGACCGCTACCTGCCGGCCCCCAGCAAGGACAGCCAGGACGCCAGCGCCGCGCGCAAGGCCGAGGTCAAGGAAAGCGTGGCCAAGGCCGGGCAGAACGGCAGCACACCACTGCCCGACGCGCCGACCCAGCAGGCCTGGAGCCGCGAGCCTATGCTGCCGATCGAATTGCTGCGCAAGCTCGATCTGCAACTGAGCCTGGGCCTCGACCAGCTCACCGTCCAGCAGCAGACCGTCACCAAGTTCAACCTCAAGGCCAACGGTCGAGCCGGCCTGCTGACCCTGGAAGAGCTGCGCGGCAACCTCGGCAGCGGCAACTTCGACGCCAGGGCGAGCCTCGATGTGCGCCCGGCCACGCCCCTGCTCAAGGTGCAGAAGAACCTGACCCGCATCGCCGTCGAACCCTTCCTGAAGAAGCCCGAGCAGCCCTCGCCACTCAAGGGCCTGCTCGACTTCAAGGCCGACCTGAGCACCAGCGGCAACAGCCAGCAGGCCTGGATCGACGGCCTCAACGGCACCGCCAGTTTTATCCTGAATGACGGCGTGCTGGTCGACGCCAACCTCGAACAGCAGCTGTGCCGCGGTATCGCCACCCTCAACCGCAAGGTGCTGAGCAGCGAACCACGCAGCAAGGACACCCCCTTCGACAGCCTGCAGGGCACCCTCAGCCTGCGCAACGGCGTGGCCCACAACCCGGACCTGAAAGTCAGCCTGCCGGGCCTGGCGCTCAGCGGCAACGGCGACCTCGACCTGCGCATCCTCGGCCTGGACTACCGCGCCGGCATCAGCCTGCTCGGCGACCAGCGCGAGATGCCCGACCCGGCCTGCCAGGTCAACGAGCGCTATGTCGGCATCGAGTGGCCGCTGCGCTGCCGCGGCCCGCTGGAAATGGGAGCCAAGGCCTGCCGCCTGGATCAGGACGGCATGGGCAAGGTGGCAGCCAAGCTGGCCGGCAACAAGATCAACGAGAAGCTCGAGGAAAAACTCGGCGACAAGGTCAGCCCCGAGCTGAAAGACGCACTCAAGGGCCTGTTCAACCGATGAGTCCCGAGCAGTTTGCAGGCAGCGTACTGAACTGGTACGACAGCCACGGACGCAAGGACCTGCCCTGGCAACAGAGCATCAGTCCCTACCGGGTCTGGGTTTCGGAAATCATGCTGCAGCAGACCCAGGTCAGCACCGTGCTCGGCTACTTCGACCGCTTTATGGCCGCCCTGCCGACGGTAAAAGACCTGGCCGAAGCGCCGGAGGACGAAGTGCTGCACCTGTGGACGGGTCTGGGCTACTACACCCGCGCACGCAACCTGCAGAAGACCGCACAGATAGTGATGGCCGAACATGGCGGCGAGTTCCCCCGCGATGTCGACCAGCTCACCGAACTTCCCGGTATCGGCCAATCCACCGCCGGAGCCATCGCCAGCCTCAGCATGGGCCTGCGCGCACCGATACTCGACGGCAACGTCAAACGCGTGCTGGCCCGCTATGTGGCCCAGGAAGGCTATCCGGGCGAGCCCAAGGTGGCCAAGCAGCTGTGGGCGGTGGCCGAGCGTTTTACCCCCCATGCCCGGGTCAACCACTACACCCAGGCGATGATGGACCTGGGAGCAACCCTCTGCACCCGCAGCAAGCCCAGCTGCCTGCTCTGCCCGCTCAAGAGCGGCTGCCAAGCGCACCTGCTCGGCCTGGAGATCCGCTACCCGATCCCCAAACCGCGCAAGGCCCTGCCGCAGAAGCGCACCCTGATGCCGCTGCTGACCAACCCGGCGGGCGAAGTGCTGCTCTATCGCCGCCCTTCCAGCGGCCTCTGGGGCGGCTTGTGGAGCCTGCCGGAGCTGGATGCGCTGAGCGCCCTCGACGCCCTGGCCAGCCGCCACGACCTGCAACTGGGCGAACGCCGCGAACTGAGCGGACTGACCCACACCTTCAGCCACTTCCAGCTGGCCATCGAACCCTGGCTGGTGCAGGTCAACGCCGCGCCGGCCGCCGTGGCCGAGGCCGACTGGCTCTGGTATAACCTCGCCACCCCGCCGCGCCTGGGCCTTGCCGCCCCAGTGAAGAAACTGCTCAAGCGCGCCGCCGATAGTCTGCTTACAGGAGAGCCCGCATGACCCGCACCGTACTGTGCCGCAAGCACAAACAGGAACTCCCCGGCCTCGACCGCCCGCCCTACCCCGGGGCCAAAGGCGAGGACATCTACAACAACGTGTCCAAGCAGGCCTGGGAAGAATGGCAAAAACACCAGACCCTGCTGATCAACGAACGCCGCCTGAACATGATGAACGCCGAAGACCGCAAGTTCCTCCAGGCCGAGATGGACAAGTTCCTCTCCGGCGAGGAATACGCCCAGGCCGAAGGCTACGTGCCGCCCAGCGAGTAACAGCCGCGTCGCCCCTGTAGGAGCGGGCCATGCCCGCGATAACTTTGCTGGGCATGCCTATTCGCGGCCATGGGGCGCTCCTACGAATCCCTCCCCGGATTGCATCCGGGCTACCCAGCGCTGCCGGCCTTTTCCCAGCATCCGAACCTAAGCGCCCGTAATAATTAAATATTTTTCAAACTCGCGCGTGACACCTACCCTTCAAATCCGTCTAATAGCGCCCCGTTAGCCCGGGTAGCTCAGTCGGTAGAGCAGGGGATTGAAAATCCCCGTGTCGGCGGTTCGATTCCGTCCCCGGGCACCACTAATACCGAAAAACCCCAAGCGAAGATGATTCCTTGGGGTTTTTTATTGCCTGCAATTTCATGCCCGCCGGCGCACTTCCACTCCCCATGCGGCGTCGCCCCGCACAGGCTCATGCCAGAACAGCGCCCCTCCACGCCACAGAAAATGAGCGACGAACAATACGCACCGCAAGCAATATTGCGCTCGCGCGACAGCCAGCTGCAGCCAGGCGACACCCGTGACCCAAGCGGCCCCGGGCGGCCGGTAAACGGCTTGGCGGTCAGCGAAACGCTATGCTAGCTTGACGCCATGCCAGGGAGGCCAGACATCCGCCGGAGAGCCTGTCTCGGCTCTCGCGAGCTAGAGCAAAACAAGGCGAGAGCGACTGAGGAAGCGCAGTTTACGAGCTGTAAATGAGCATCCGAAGCCGTTTTCAACGCAGTTTGGCCGACGCGCAGCAGATCCGAGGCAGGTTCTGAGCGCATTCGAACAATAAGAGGACCCCAAATGGCCGAGGCCACGCCCGCGCTGGAAATTCGCGATCTGCATAAACGCTATGGCGACCTCGAGGTGCTCAAGGGCATCTCCCTGACTGCCCGCGACGGCGATGTCATCTCCATCCTCGGCTCATCCGGCTCCGGCAAGTCGACCTTTCTGCGCTGCATCAACCTGCTGGAAAACCCGCACAAGGGTCAGATCATCGTCGCCGGCGAAGAGCTCAAGCTTAAACCGGCGAAGAATGGCGACCTGGTCGCCGCCGACGGCAAGCAGATCAACCGCCTGCGCAGCGAAATCGGCTTCGTGTTCCAGAATTTCAATCTGTGGCCGCATATGAGCGTGCTCGACAACATCATCGAGGCCCCACGCCGGGTGCTCGGCCTGAGCAAGGCCGAGGCCACCGAGCGCGCCGAGGCGCTGCTGGCCAAGGTCGGCATCGGCGACAAGCGCCACGTCTACCCCAACCAACTTTCCGGCGGCCAGCAGCAGCGCGCGGCGATTGCCCGCACCCTGTGCATGGAGCCCAAGGTGATCCTGTTCGATGAGCCAACTTCGGCCCTCGACCCGGAAATGGTACAAGAAGTGCTTAATGTGATCCGCGCGCTCGCCGAAGAAGGCCGCACTATGCTGCTGGTGACCCACGAGATGGGCTTTGCCCGTCAGGTGTCCAGCGAAGTGGTGTTCCTGCATCAGGGCCTGGTTGAAGAACAGGGCCCACCGGCGCAGGTGTTCGACAACCCCAACTCGGCGCGCTGCAAACAATTCATGTCCAGCAATCACTAAACACGGAGCTACTACGCATGCAGAACTACAAGAAAATCCTGCTGGCCGCTGCCGCTACTCTGGCATTCGCCGGCAGCGCCATGGCTGCTGAAAAACTCAAGATGGGCACCGAAGGCGCTTACCCACCCTTCAACCTGATCGACGCCAGCGGCCAGGTCGGCGGCTTCGACGTGGAAATCGGCCAGGCCCTGTGCGCCAAGATGAAGGTCGAGTGCGAAGTGGTCACCTCCGACTGGGACGGCATTATCCCGGCCCTCAACGCGAAGAAATTCGACTTCCTGATCGCCTCCATGTCGATCACCGAAGAGCGCCAGGCCGCGGTCGACTTCACCGACCCCTACTACACCAACAAGCTGCAGTTCATCGCCCCCAAGGGCTCGGACTTCAAGACCGACGAAGCCAGCCTCAAAGGCAAGGTGATCGGTGCCCAGCGCGCCACCATCGCCGGCACCTGGCTGGAAGACAACCTGGACAAGGTGGTCGACATCAAGCTCTACGACACCCAGGAAAACGCCTACCTCGACCTGTCCTCGGGCCGCCTCGATGGCGTGCTGGCCGATAGCTTCGTCAACTGGGAATGGCTCAAGAGCGATGCCGGCAAGGACTTCGAGTTCAAGGGCGACCCGGTGTTCGACAACGACAAGATCGGCATTGCCGTGCGCAAGGGTGATGCCCTGCGCGAGCGCCTGAATGCCGCGCTGAAAGAAATCGTTGAAGACGGCACCTACAAGCAGATCAACGACAAGTACTTCCCCTTCAGCATCTACTAAGTAGCCGACCCTGCGCCGCCGTCACGGCGGCGCAGGGCTTCTGAGCGCCCCCATGAATTTCGATCTCTACGGATTCGGCCCGGCCTTGCTCGCTGGCACCTGGATGACCATCAAGCTGGCGCTTAGCGCGCTCAGCCTGGGGTTGGTGCTGGGCTTGCTCGGTGCCCTGGCCAAGACTTCGCCGTACAAGCCACTGCAATGGCTTGGCGGCACCTACTCGACCATAGTGCGCGGCATTCCCGAGCTGCTCTGGGTGTTGCTGATCTATTTCGGCACCGTGCAGCTGATGCGCAACCTCGCCGACCTGCTCGGCATCGAAAGCCTGGAGTTGAGCGCGTTCGCCGCCGGCACCATCGCCCTGGGCATCTGCTTCGGCGCTTACGCCACCGAAGTGTTCCGCGGAGCCATCCTGGCCATCCCCAAGGGCCATCGCGAAGCCGGCCAGGCCCTGGGCCTGTCCAAGCCGCGAATCTTCTGGCGGCTGATCCTGCCACAGATGTGGCGCATCGCCCTGCCCGGCCTGGGCAACCTGTTTATGATCCTGATGAAGGACACCGCCCTGGTCTCGGTGATCGGCCTGGAAGAAATCATGCGCCGTTCGCAGATCGCGGTGACCTCGAGCAAAGAACCCTTTACCTTTTTCCTGGTGGCGGCCTTTATCTACCTGGGCCTCACCATACTCGCCATGATCGGCCTGCACTTCCTTGAGAAGCGCTCCAGCCGCGGCTTTATCAGGAGCGCGGGATGAACTGGGAAGTAATCATCAAGTGGCTGCCGCGCCTGTCTGAAGGTGCCCTACTGACCCTGGAGCTGGTGGCCATCGCCGTCGTCGCCGGGCTGATCCTGGCCATCCCCATGGGCATCGCCCGCGCCTCCCGGCACTGGTACGTACGCGCCCTGCCCTACGGCTATATCTTCTTCTTCCGCGGCACACCGCTGCTGGTGCAGCTGTTCCTGGTCTACTACGGCCTGGCCCAGTTCGACGCCATCCGCCAGGGCCCGCTGTGGCCCTACCTGCGCTCACCCTACTGGTGCGCGATCCTGACCATGACCCTACACACCGCGGCCTATATCGCCGAGATCCTCCGCGGCGCGATCCAGGCCGTGCCCCAGGGCGAGATCGAGGCGGCGCGGGCGCTGGGCATGTCCCGGGCCCAGACCATGTTCTATATCATCCTGCCGCGCGCCGCGCGTATCGGCCTGCCGGCCTACAGCAACGAAGTGATCCTGATGCTCAAGGCCAGCTCCCTGGCCAGCACCGTGACCCTGCTGGAACTGACCGGCATGGCCCGCACCATCATCGCCCGCACCTACCTGCCGGTGGAGATCTTCTTCGCCGCCGGCATGTTCTACCTGCTGATCGCCTTTATCCTGGTGCGCGGCTTCCGGGTGCTGGAGCGCTGGCTGCGGGTCGACGCCTGCCAAGGTCGTTAAGCCGGGGGCGGTTGCCGCCCCCGCGCAATCGACGCCAATATGCCCCATGAACGATCATCCCCTTAGCGGCCCCGCCCTGCTGCAACGCTTCCACGCCCTGGACAGCTTCCTTATGGAGCACCAGGCCCTGTGGCGACCGCGGCCCTTTACCCACCACCCGGCCCTGCCCTGGGAAGCCAGCCACCCGGAACTGGCGGCCTGGCTCGGCGCACGCAGCCTGGAGCAGGCCGAAGCCGCACACAACCAGCCCCATCTGCTCCCCGCCCCCGCGCCCTTTCCCCAGCTGGCCGCGCAAGCTCATGCCCTCAGCCAGCTTGGCGACCTGCCGCGGCAGCCCCTGACAACAACTCCCGCGCGCCTGAGCGTCGACGTACCCGGGCGCAAATGGCAGCAGATCGAGGCCTTCGCCAGCTGCCTGCAATTCGCCCAACCCGCCCGGCACTGGCTCGACTGGTGCGCCGGCAAAGGCCACCTGGGCCGTCGCCTGTCTCATGGCGGCGGCGCGCTAAGCTGCCTGGAGTACGACCCCGCGCTGGTCCACAGCGGCCAGCGCCTTAGCGACAAACTCGGCTTGGCGGCGCAGCATATCGAGCAGGACGTGCTGGCCGCCGATGCTCACCTGCAACTCGCCAGCAGCCATACCCCGGTGGCCCTGCACGCCTGCGGAGACCTGCATATGCGCCTGCTGCAACTGGCCAGCCAGACCGGCTGCCGACAACTGGCGGTCGCGCCCTGCTGCTACAACCGCATCGCCGCGCCGAACTACCAGGCACTCTCGGCCAGCGCCAAGGCATCGTCCCTGCAACTGTCGCGGGACGACCTGGGCCTGCCGCTGAGTGAAACGGTCACCGCCGGGGCCCGAGTGCGTCGCCTGCGCGACCAATCCATGGCCTGGCGTCTGGCCTTCGATCTGCTGCAACGCCAGCTTCGCGCCAGCGACAGTTACCTGGCCACCCCCTCCCTGGCCAGCGCCTGGCTGCACAAGGACTTTGTCAGCTACTGCACCGACCTGGCCGCCCTCAAGCAACTGCCGGCCCCCACAACGCAAGACTGGCCGCGCCTTGAGCAACAGGGCTGGCAACGCCTGGCCCGGGTGCGCAACCTGGAACTGCTGCGCAACCTGTTCCGTCGCCCCCTGGAACTCTGGCTACTCCTGGATCGCGCGCTCTACCTGGAGGAACAGGGCTACGCCGTGCGGCTCGGCCACTTCTGCCCCAGCCAACTGACCCCGCGCAACTTATTATTACTGGCCGAACGCCCCTGACTTGCCCACAGCATCTGTGGATAACTCTGTTGATAGATTCTGGGCAGATTGCTGAAAAGCCCAGCGCGGCAACGATCGGTGGCGCTGTCTATTTTTTGCTCTAAAAATAAATTCAATAAAAACAGCTAGTTAAGCAATAACGTGAAACAGCGCACAAAACCCTGTTGACCTCGCCGAAACTCACTCGGGTTTGTGCATAAAGATTTTCCTGCTGATAACGAAGACTGCACAGCACTCGCCGCAGACGGCTTTACTCGGCCACGCGAATGGATATAATGGCGGCCCTCAAATGCCGGTATAGCTCAGCTGGTAGAGCAACTGACTTGTAATCAGTAGGTCCCGGGTTCGACTCCTGGTGCCGGCACCATACAAAACAAGGGTTACGTGAAAACGTAGCCCTTTTTTGTGCCTGGAATTTAGCTTTTGGGAGAGGATGGGGTAGGAATTTGCCGCTGCCAGGCGGACATTTGAGCGGACTGACATCGTTGATCCTGGCTTACGATGCGGCTACGCGCCCATGCGAAATGCACGCGATGGAGACCACGCGCGGCAAGCGCCCCACATCACTGGGACAGGCGAAAACATTGCTCCTTGCAGCGGGCTTGCCCGCTTATTGCATAAGAGCCACGCTAGAACGTCCCGAGCCCGAGTATCCCCATGCCCATGTCGCTGCCTCACCCTCACCGCCCGCGCTGGCGCAGCCTGATTCTGCTGACCCTGCTGCTGGCCCCGCTGTTGTGGCCCCTGCAGCAGTTGGCCGAGCGCTATTACAGCGGCGTGCTGATCGAGCAGAACCGCCAGACCCTCGACCTCTACGTGGCCAACCTGCTCGGCACCCTGCGCCGCTACGAAGTGCTGCCGGCGATTCTCGGCGACCTGCCGGACCTGCGCCTGGCCCTGCAGCAACCCACGGCGAGCAGCGCCCGGGACAAGGCCAACCGCCTGCTCGACCAGGTGCGCGCGCAGACCGGGGCCGATGTGATCTACCTGATGGACCCCGACGGCAAGACCCTGGCGGCCTCCAACTGGGAGCAGGCCGACTCCTTCGTCGACCGCAACTTCGCCTTCCGGCCCTATTTTCGCGAGGCCATCGCCGGCCGCCCGGGACGCTTCTTCGGCCTCGGCACCACCTCGGGCAAGCGCGGTTACTACTTCGCCGCCGCCGTGCGCGATGGCGAGCGCAACCTCGGCGCGCTGGTGGTCAAGGTCGACCTCGACCACACCGAAACCCTGTGGGGCAACACCCCGGAACAGCTGCTGGTGACCGATGCCAATGGCGTGGTGATCCTCACCTCCAACAGTCAGTGGCGCTTTACCGCCAGCCGCCCGCTGGACGCCGCCGAGCGCGCCGCCATCGCCGCCAACCTGCCCTACCCGACCCAGGCCCCGGTGCCCCTGCAGCTCGACGCGCAGAGCTGGATCCGCCAGGATCGCGAGCTGAGCGAAACCGGCTGGACGGTGAGCATCCTGGCCCCGCGCAGCCTGCTCGACCGCCCGGTGCGCACCGCCCTGGTCGCCGGTGGCGGCCTGCTGTTGCTGCTGCTGTTGCTGCTCGGCCTGCTGATGCAGCGCCGTCGCCACTACCTCGAACGCATCGCCCTGGATGCCCGCGCCCGCCAGCAGCTGGAGCAACGGGTGCTGGAGCGCACCCATGATCTGGAACTGCTCAACAGCCGCCTGAAACAAGAGGTGCTGGAGCGTGAGCAGGCCCAGCAGGAGCTGGTCCAGGCCCAGGACGAACTGGTCCAGGCCAGCAAACTCTCGGCCCTGGGCACCATGAGCGCGAGCATCAGCCACGAGCTCAACCAGCCCCTGGCGGCGATTCGCAGCTACGCCGACAACGCCGGTGTGCTGCTCGACCACCAGCGCAGCGAAGACGCCCGCGCCAATCTCAAGCTGATCAGCCAGCTGACCGAGCGCATGGCCTCGATCATTTCCCACCTGCGCGCCTTCGCCCGGCGCGACCGTCACGCCCCGGAGAGCGTGGCCCTGCAGCCGGCCATCGACGATGCCCTGGCGCTGCTGGCCAAGCGCCGACGGAGCATGGAAGTGGAGCTGATCCGCGACCTGCCGGACGCCACCCTATGGGTCCAGGCCGGGGAAACCCGCCTGCGCCAGGTGCTCGGCAACCTGCTGGCCAATGCCCTCGATGCCTTGAGCGAAGTGCCCCAGCCGCGGCGCATCTGGCTCAGCGCCGAGCGCCATGCCGCGGGCATCGATCTGCACCTGCGCGACAACGGTCCCGGCTTCTCCGCCGATGCGTTGCAACGCGCCCGCGAACCCTTCTTTACCACCAAGACCAGCGCCCAGGGCCTGGGGCTTGGCCTGGCCATTTGCGATACCCTGATGCGCGCCCTCGGCGGCGAACTGCTGTTCGCCAACCATGCCGAGGGCGGAGCCGTGCTGACCCTGCGTCTGCGCGCCGCCGCCCAGGGTTTCAACACCCAGTCGCCCGAGGACCTTGCGCTATGACCCGCCTAGACCCACGCACCCAGGTGCTGCTGATTGACGACGATCCGCACCTGCGCCAGGCCCTGAGCCAGACCCTCGACCTGGCCGGCCTGCAGGTCACCAGCCTGAGCGATGCCCGTGGCGTCGCCGGGGGCATCGAACGCGACTGGCCGGGGGTGGTGGTCAGCGATATCCGTATGCCCGGAATTGACGGCCTGCAACTGCTGCAACAGCTGCAGCAGCAGGACCCGGAGCTGCCGGTACTGCTGATCACCGGCCACGGCGACGTGCCCCTGGCGGTGCAGGCCATGCGCGCCGGGGCCTATGACTTTCTCGAGAAGCCCTTCGCCAGCGACGACCTGCTCGACAGCGTGCGCCGTGCCCTGGCCCTGCGCCGCCTGGTGCTGGACAACCGCAGCCTGCGTCTGGCCCTGACCGACCGCAACACCCTGTCCGCGCGCCTGGTCGGCCAGTCGCCGGCCATGCTGCGCCTGCGCGAGCAGATCGGGGCGCTGGCCGGGATCAACAGCGACGTGCTGATCCTCGGCGAGACCGGGGCCGGCAAGGAGGTGGTGGCGCGCGCCCTGCACGACCTGTCGAGCCGCCGCGACGGCCCCTTCGTCGCGATCAACGCCGGTGCTCTGGCCGAGTCGGTGGTGGAAAGCGAACTGTTCGGCCACGAGCCCGGGGCCTTTACCGGGGCGCAGAAGCGCCGCATCGGCAAGTTCGAATTCGCCAACGGCGGCACCCTGTTTCTCGATGAAATCGAGAGCATGAGCCTGGAGGTGCAGGTCAAGCTGCTGCGCCTGCTGCAGGAGCGGGTGGTCGAACGCCTCGGCGGCAACCAGCTGATCCCCCTGGATATCCGCGTGATCGCCGCGACCAAGGAGGACCTGCGCCAGGCCGCCGACCAGGGCCGCTTTCGCGCCGACCTGTATTACCGCCTGAACGTCGCGCCGCTGCGCATCCCGCCACTGCGCGAGCGCGGCGAAGATGCCCTGCTGCTGTTCCAGCACTTCGCCGCCGCCGCCAGCAGCCGCCACGGCCTGCCCGAGCGCAACCTGCAGGCCGCGCAAAGCGCCGCCCTGCTGCGCCACCCCTGGCCGGGCAATGTGCGCGAACTGCAGAACGCCGCCGAACGCTTTGCCCTGGGCCTGGATCTGGACCTGGATTTCGAGCTGCAGGGCGAGTCGTCGCCCATGGCGCAAGAGCTTGCCGGCAACCTCAGCGCCCAGGTGGAAGCCTTCGAGCGCAGCCTGATCTGCGCCGAACTGAGCCGCTCGCACAGCTCCCTGCGCAGCCTGGCCGAAGCCCTCGGCGTGCCGCGCAAGACCCTGCACGACAAGCTGCGCAAGCACGGCCTGAGCTTCGCCGAAACTGGCGGAAGCTCGCCAGAGCACAGCCACTGACTGGCGGCTTTCCGCCAGAAATTCCGGATACCGCGCCACCTGCGGACGGCCGCGCACCTCGGCCAGCCCCGTCCGCAGCCTGAGCAATCCTGACAAGACTCGTCCTAGAGCCGCGCAACAGGGCTCAGTGGCCGGCCGAGCGGGCAATTTCCCCACGCCGACCCAGGCTGGCATGGGGGTTGCTCTAGTCTCTTGCAGGCGATCCCAACAAGTACAAGTCCAGGCAATCGCTGCCCGCGCCCGTCATTTTCCGACAGGCCGCCTAGACTTGTTCTTGTTCGCCCGTTCTGCAGCGTTGCGGCGCATCACGCGCCAACCAAAACAAAATAAGCAAAACAAGAGGAAGCACTCCATGTTCAAACTGACTGCCAAGGCGCTGGCTTGCGCCCTGTCGCTGAGCATCGCCGGTATGGCCCAGGCCGCCGACCCGATCGTGATCAAGTTCTCCCACGTTGTTGCCGACCACACCCCCAAAGGCCAGGGCGCGGTGCTGTTCAAACAGCTCGCCGAAGAACGCCTGGGCGACAAGGTCAAGGTCGAGGTCTACTCCAACTCCTCGCTGTTCGGCGACGGCAAGGAAATGGAAGCATTGTTGCTCGGTGACGTGCAGCTGATCGCCCCTTCCCTGGCCAAGTTCGAGCAGTACACCAAGCAGATCCAGGTATTCGACCTGCCGTTCCTGTTCCAGGACATGGCCGCCGTCGACCGCTTCCAGCAGAGCCCTGAAGGTCAGGCCCTGCTGAAATCCATGGAAGACAAGAACATCACCGGCCTGGCCTACTGGCACAACGGCCTCAAGCAGCTGTCGGCCAACAAGGCCCTGCGCGAGCCGAAAGACGCCCGCGGCCTGAAGTTCCGCGTACAGGCTTCCGCCGTACTGGAGGAGCAGTTCAAGGCCGTCAAGGCCAACCCGCGCAAGATGAGCTTCGCCGAGGTTTATCAGGGCCTGCAGACTGGCGTTGTAAACGGTGCCGAGAACCCCTACTCGAACATCTACAGCCAGAAAATGCATGAAGTGCAGAAGTTCATCACCGAGTCCAACCACGGTGTTCTGGACTACATGCTGATCACCAACACCAAGTTCTGGAACAGCCTGCCTGCCGATGTACGCAGCGAGCTGGACAAGATCGTCGTGGAAGTGACCGCCGAAGTGAACAAGCAGGCCGGTGCCCTCAACGAAGGCGACAAGCAGCGCATCCACGACGCCAAGACCACCGAGATCATCACCCTGACCCCAGAGCAGCGTAATGAATGGCGCGATGCCATGAAGCCGGTGTGGGGCAAGTTCGAAGGCGAAATCGGTGCCGATCTGATCAAGGCGGCCGACGCCGCCAACCAGTAAGGCGGAGCAGGCCGCGGCCTGAGCCCAACCACAGCGCAGCCTTGCGGCTGCGCCACTGGCTGAATACCCGGACCGACCTCGTGGTCTGCCCGGGTACGCCGCTCTTAACCACTGGAGACTCTATTGATGAACGCCTTGCGGCGCGTCTGGGACCACTTCGAGGAAGGTTTTATCGCCTTTCTGCTGGCCACCATGACGCTGGTGACCTTCGTCTACGTGATCCTCAACAACCTCTACACGCTGTTCTATAACCTGGCCGATCGCTGGGAAGGCGGCAGTGAGATGTTATTCGCCATTGGCGACAGCATTCTGGGCATGGCCCAGGCAATGACCTGGAGCATTGCCCTGACCAAGGCGCTCTTCGCCTGGTTGATCTTTTTCGGCCTGGCCTACGGCGTGCGCACCGCCGGGCATATCGGCGTCGACGCCCTGGTGAAACTGGCGCGCAAACCGGTGCAACGGGTTATCGGCCTGATCGCCTGCCTGTGCTGCCTGGGTTACGCCGGTTTGATCAGCGTGGCCAGCTTCGACTGGATGCGCACCCTGTTCACCGCCGGTATCGGGGCCGAAGACCTCGGTCACTACGGCATCATGCAATGGCATATCACCCTGATCGTGCCGTTCGGCTACGCCATGGTGTTTATCCGCTTTGTCGAAGTCTTCATCCGCATTCTGCGCAATCAACAGACCGGCCTGGGCCTGGCCGATGAAGCGGCCGAAGCGATGAAACTGACCGAACACGAGGAGCACAAGCCATGACCATCCTGTTCCTCTTCGCCCTGCTGTTCCTGATGATGTTTATCGGCGTGCCGATCGCCGTTTCCCTCGGCCTGGCCGGTTCGGTGACCATCATGCTGTTCAGCCCGGACTCGGTCCGTTCGCTGGCGATCAAGCTGTTCGAGACCAGCGAGCACTACACCTTGCTGGCGATCCCGTTCTTCCTCCTGTCCGGGGCCTTTATGACCACCGGCGGCGTGGCCCAGCGCCTGATCGACTTCGCCAACGCCTGCGTCGGCCATATCCGTGGCGGCCTGGCGATTTCCGCGGTGATGGCCTGCATGCTATTCGCCGCCCTGTCCGGCTCCTCGCCGGCCACCGTGGCCGCGGTCGGCTCGATCGCCATCGCCGGCATGGTGCGTTCCGGTTACCCGCAGGCCTTCGGTGCCGGCATCGTCTGTAACGCCGGTACCCTGGGCATTCTGATCCCGCCGTCGATCGTCATGGTGGTGTATGCCGCGGCGACCGAGCAATCGGTCGGCAAGCTGTTTATGGCCGGCGTGGTGCCGGGCCTGCTGCTGGGCGTGGCGCTGATGGTGGCGATCTATATCGTCGCGCGGAAGATGAACCTGCCGGCCATGCCACGGGCCAGCCTGCGCCAGTTGCTGAGCACCGCGCGCAAGGCGATCTGGGGCCTGTTGCTGATGGTGATCATCCTCGGCGGCATCTACTCGGGCATGTTCACCCCCACCGAAGCGGCCGCCGTAGCGGCGGTGTATGCCGGTTTCGTCGCCCTGTTCGTGTACAAGGACATGACGGTGCGCGAGTGCCCCAAGGTGCTGCTGGAGTCCGGCAAGCTGACCATCATGCTGATGTTCATCATCGCCAACGCCATGCTCTTCGCCCACGTGCTGACCACC
>JBFJZW010000072.1:0-16956 GCA_041621875.1 Pseudomonas sp.
CGCGGGCATGGCCCGCTCCTACAACGACAGCACAGGATTAGATGACATGACCACCTGCGGCGAACTTCTCGTCAAACAACTCGAAGCCTGGGGCGTCGACACCGTATTCGGCATCCCCGGCGTACACACAGTCGAGCTGTATCGCGGCCTGCCGCACAGCGGCATCCGCCATATCACCCCGCGCCACGAACAGGGTGCCGGCTTTATGGCCGACGGCTATGCCCGCGTCGCCGGCAAGCCGGGCGTCTGTTTCATCATCACCGGCCCGGGCATGACCAATATCCTCACCGCCATGGGCCAGGCCTATGCCGACTCGATTCCCATGCTGGTGATTTCCAGCGTCAACGAGCGCGAACGCCTCGGCCTGGGCAAGGGCTATCTGCATGAGCTGCCCAACCAGCGCGCCATGACTGCCGGGGTGACTGCGTTCAGCCATACCCTGATGAGCGTCGAGGAGCTGCCCGCCGTGCTGGCCCGCGCCTTCGCCGTGTTCGAAGGCGAGCGGCCACGGCCGGTGCATATCGAGCTGCCGCTGGACATCATCACCGCCGATGCCAGCCATATGCAGCTGGCCGCCAAACCGAGCATCCAGCGCCCGGCACCCAACCGCGCGCTGATCCGCGAAGCGGCGGCCATGCTGAAAAACGCCAAGCGCCCGCTGCTGCTGCTCGGCGGTGGCTGCGTCGCGGCTCAGGCCGAAGCCCGCGCTCTGGCCGTAGCACTGGATACGCCCACCGCGCAGACCATTAACGCCAAGGGCCTGCTACCGCCGGGTCATCCGTTACTGCTGGGCAGCAACCAGTCGCTGGTTCCGGTACGCGAGCTGGCGCTGGCCGCCGATGTGGTACTGGCAATCGGCACCGAGCTGGGCGAGACCGACTACGACGTGGTGTTCGACGGCAACTTCAAACTGGGCGGCGCGCTGATCCGCATCGATATCGACGCCCAACAGCTGCAGCGCAACTTCGCCCCAACCCTGGTGATTCAGGGCGACGCGCGCCTGGCGATGCGCATGCTGCTGGCCGAATTCAACCCCGGCGAACAACGTGACAACAGCCCCGGGGCGATGCGCACCGCCGCCGTGCAGGCGCACCTCACCGAGGATTTCAGCGGCTGGGCACATTACCGCCAGCTGTTCGACACAGTGCTTGAGGTGCTGCCCGAGGCGCGCTTCGTCGGCGACTCGACCCAGACCGTGTACAGCGGCAACCACCTGGTCGAGCTGGATGGTGCGCGGCGCTGGTTCAATTCCTCAACCGGCTACGGCACCCTGGGCTACGGCCTGCCGGCCGCCATCGGGGCCAAGCTGGCCGAACCGGCGCGCCCGGTAATCAGCCTGATGGGCGACGGCGGCATCCAGTTCAGCCTGCCCGAGCTGGCCAGCGCGGTGGAAGCCGGGGTCGGCATCATCGTGCTGCTGTGGAACAACGCCGGCTATGGCGAGATCAAGCGCTATATGGAAAGGCGCGAGATCACCCCGATTGGCGTGGATATCTACACCCCGGACCTGCTGGCCATCGCCCGCGGCTTCGGCTGCGCCGCCGAACGCGCCCGCGATCACGCTCATCTGGCCGAGCTGCTGCGCAATGCACCAAGCGATCGCCCGCTGATTATCGAAGTGCTGGAACAAGCGCCCTTCCATCCCTGAACCAATCCCGTAGTCCGGAAGCAATCCGGGACAGCGCTCCCCGGATTGCATCCGGGCTACGGCCATAACGACAAGAATCATCACAAACACTGACTGCCGCGTTACCCAGACCAATAATCAAACACCGGGGAGTCGACACCATGTTCAAACATCTCAGCCAATACTTCGGTCAGGACGGCCTTGCGCCCACCTCCAGCGAACATCGCAGCCTCGGTCTCAGTGGCACCACCGCCCTGTGGCTGGGGGCCAATGTGGTGGTCACCACCATCCTCACCGGCATGCTGCTGGTGCCGGATCTGCCGTTTATCCAGGCCATGCTGATCGTGCTGCTCGGCTCCGCCATCGGCATTCTGCCGCTGGTGCTGGTGGGCCTGATGGGTCAACGCTCGGGGCTGACCACCATGGTCCTGGCCCGCGGCAGCTACGGCGTGCACGGTGCCAAGCTACCCTCGCTGGTCAATTTGCTGACCCTGCTGGCCTGGAGCTGGATTCAGGCGCTGCTGGCGGGTATGAGCCTGAACTACGCGGTCGAACATATGACCGGCTACTCCAACCTGCCGCTGTTCACCATCCTCTGTGAAACCCTGGTGCTGTTGATCGCTCTGCGCGGCCATCTGGGCATCGAGCGGGTCGAACGCTGGGCCGCCATCGGCATGCTCCTGCTGGCCGGCGCGGTGTTCTATGTAATGGGGCAAAAATTCGAGTTCAGCAGCCTGCTGAGCATGCCGGCGGAGCCGCGCAACGAAATCAGCCCCGGCATCGCCTTCGATATCGTCATCGCCACGGCGTTTTCCTGGATTCCCCTGGCCGCCGACTACAACCGCAACTGCCGCAGCCAGGGCGTAGCAGCGGTCGGCACCTGGGTCGGCTATGTGGCCGCCACCCTGCTGGCCATGGGTCTGGGGGCCACGGTATCGGGCTTTAGCGTACTCACCGGCATGGAGCAAACCTACGACCCGGCGGTGCTGCTGGCCGGTTTCGGCTTCGGTCTGCCGGCGGCCATCGTGGTCTTCCTCTCGGTGATGACCACCAACGTGATGTGCGTGTACAGCGCCTCGCTGTCGTACCTGAATATCAGCCCCAAGACCCGCTTCTGGAAACCGGCGCTGTGCATCGGCGTGCTGTCGATTCTCGGCTCGCAGATCCCCGGCATCCTCGACAACTTCCAGAATTTCCTCTTGATCATCGGCAGCGTGTTTATCCCGGCCTTCGCCGTGCTGATCGCCGACTACTACCTGATTCATCGCGGCCACTACCACGTCGGAGATCTGCTTAGCGCAGATGGCGGGCGCTATCGTTATATCAGTGGCTTTAACCCCGCCGCCTTCGCCGCCTACGGCCTCGGCGCGCTGCTGGCCTACTACTGGGGCTGGGTCGCGCCACTGGCCTCCGGTGCCTCCTTGCCGGTGTTCCTGATCACCGCCGCCAGCTACGCCGTGCTGCGCCGCTGGGTGCTGGTACCCAGGGCACAGTTGGCCTAGCTTGAAGCATGGGGATTGGTGCGCACGGCACACCCTACAGCCCGTAGGGTGCCCCGTGCGCACCGCCCCACCCATACATCCGGAGGCCGCCATGAAAATCGTCACTCGCGACCAATGGTTCGAAGTCCGCCGCCTGGACGACCGCGTGCGCCTGATCCACGAGCCCTATGTGCGGCCCTTCTACCGCTGCAATATGTGGCATGTGCAGGGCCGCGAGCGCGACGCGCTGATCGACTCCGGCTCCGGCCTGGTCAGCCTCCGCGAACAATTGCCCTGGCTCACCGACAAGCCCCTGCTGGCGGTGGCCAGCCACACCCACTTCGACCATATCGCCGGCCACCACGAGTTCGCCGAACGCCTGGTGCACCCGGCCGAAGCCGAGATCCTCGCCGCGCCGACGGGGGCCAACACCCTGGCCACGGCCTTTGTCGGCGACGAGATGTTCGAGGCCCATCCGGATTGCCCGCTGTGCTACGCCGAGTACCGCGTGCGCGCGGCCCCGGCCAGCCGTCTGATCGAGGAGGGCGACGTACTCGACCTGGGCGACCGGGTGCTGCAGGTGCTGCACACCCCCGGCCATTCGCCGGGCGGTATCAGCCTGTGGGAAGCGGCGACGCAGACCCTGTTTTCCGGCGATATCCTCTACGACGGCCCGCTGGTCGAGGACGCCTACCACGCCAACCTGGACCACTACGCTCGCAGCCTGGCGCGCCTGCGCAAGCTGCCGGTGCGCGTGGTCCACGGCGGCCACTTCCCGAGCTTCTCCGGCGAACGCATGCGTCTATTGATCGACGCCTGGTTTGCCGCACACCCGCTTCTACAGCCATAAAACCAACGCCCCTCCATTCTTAAACCCTGTGCAAGGTGATCCGTGACCGCCCAACTCTTTATCGATGGCTCCTGGCAGGCCGCCAGCAGCACCAGCCGCCTAGCGGTGTTCAACCCCAGCAACGGCGAGCAGATTGCCAGCGTCGCCTGCGCCTCGGCAGCCGATGTCGAGCTGGCCGTGCAGGCGGCGCGACGCGCCCTGCCGGCCTGGAGCCTGCGCCCGGCCAGCGAGCGCGCAGGCTATCTGCGTGCCTTTGCCGCGCAGATCGAGGCGCGCAGCCAAACGCTGATCGAGTTGCAGATGCGCAACAGCGGCAAGCCGCGGCATGAGGCCGAGCTGGATATCAGCGACGCCATCGCCACCTTCGCCTATTACGCCGACCTGGCCGACGGCCTGGACGCCCAGCAGAACGCCGCCGTGGCCCTGCCGGACGACAGCTACCAGGCCTTTACCCGCCTGGAGCCGCTGGGCGTGGTCGGCCTGATCGTGCCGTGGAACTTCCCCCTGGTGACCAGCGCCTGGAAACTCGCCCCGGCCCTGGCGGCGGGTTGCTGCGTGGTGCTCAAGCCGTCCGAACTGACCCCGCTGATCGAGCTGCAACTGGGCGAGATCGCCAGCGCCATCGGCCTGCCGGCCGGGGTGTTCAACCTGCTGCCGGGCGATGCCGTCACCGGCGCGACGCTGGCCGGGCATCCGCAGCTCGCCAAGCTGTCCTTTACCGGCAGCAATGCGGTGGGGCGCAAGGTGATGCAGGCCGCCGCCACCCGCACCCTGCCGGTAGCCCTGGAGCTGGGCGGCAAGTCGCCGATCCTGGTGTTCGCCGACAGCGACCTGAACCAGGCGGTGCAATGGATCATCGCCGGCATCTGCTGGAACGCCGGGCAGATGTGCTCGGCCACCTCGCGCCTGCTAGTCGAGGAGAGCATCGCCGACGCCCTGCTGGACAAGCTGGCCAGCGCCCTCGATGCGCTCAAGGTCGGCGACCCGCACAGCGAAGGCTGCGAGATGGGCCCGATGACCAGCCAGGCGCAGCTGCACAAGGTGCTGGAGTATTTCGCCATCGCCGAACAGGAAGGCCTGCACTGCCTGAGCGGCGCGCGGCAACTGCCGGGACCGGGCTGGTTCGTCGCCCCCACGCTGTACGCCGATGTGCCGGCCGACAGCCGCCTGTGGCGCGAGGAAATCTTCGGCCCGGTGCTCTGCACCAGACGCTTCAGCGACGAAGCCGATGCCCTGCGCCAGGCCAACGACTGCGACTTCGCCCTGGCCGCCACCGTGGTCAGCGCCGAGCGCAACCGTGCCCTGCGCGTGGCCGCGGCCCTGGAAGCCGGCCATGTGTGGATCAACTCGGCACAGGTGATCTACCCGCACACCTCCTGGGGCGGCGGCAAGGCCAGCGGCATCGGTCGCGAGCTGGGGCCCTGGGGGTTGGCTGCCTTTCAGCAGGTCAAACATATCACTCTGCCCGGCGCGGACAGCTAAGCCAGCAGCGACGCTCGCCAGGCGGCGAAATTTTGCGCCATGGCGGGCGACAGGCGCAGGCCTGACTCATTACCATGCGGGCTCTGCTTGGCCGCCATGGAAGCTTCGGCGCGATGAATCACTATGACCTGCTATTGATCGGTGCCGGCCACGCGCACCTCGGCGTACTGCGCCGCTGGGCCCTGCTGGAGCGTCCGCCGGGGCGCATTGCCCTGCTCAGTGCGGGAGCGGCGGCCTGGTATTCGGGGATGCTCCCAGGGCTGCTGGCCGGGCGGCATCGGCCGGAGGATTGCCAGGTCGAGCTGCAGGCGCTGTGTCGGGCGGCCAAGGTCGAGTTGATCGTCAGTCCGGTGGCCGGGCTGTCCGCCGCCCAGCAGCAGGTGCAGCTGGCCGATGGCCGTACCCTGGGTGCCAGCTGGCTGTCGCTAAATGTCGGGGCCGAGGTCGCCGCCCCGCCACAGCAGGGCGACGCCATGCAGGTGCTGGCGGTCAAACCCTTCGCCGAATTTCTCGCCGGCTGGCAGCAATGGCAGGCCGAGCCGCAGCCCCTGGCGATTCTCGGCGGCGGCGCGGCGGGGGTCGAGCTGGCCCTGGCCATCGCCGGCCAGGTGCCGCGGCTGGCACTGTTCTGCGCCGGCCATCTGCTCGATGGCCTGTCTGCCGGGGTGCGCCTGCGCGCCCTCGGCCACCTGCGCCAGCGCGGCGTATGGGTGCGCGAGGATTGCCCGATCAACCGGATCAGGAACGACTGCCTGCACAGCGGTGAGGAGCCGGTCTGGCGCGGCCAGCGGCTGTTGCTGGCCAGCGGTGCCAAGGCCTTTGCCTGGCCGGCGCACGGCGGCCTGGGCTGCGACGAGCAGGGTTTCGTGCTGATCGCACCGACCCTGCAGAGCTACACCCATCCGACGATTTTCGCCGTGGGCGACTGCGCCAGCCTGCTTGGCGCACGCAAGAGCGGGGTGTACTCGGTACGTCAGGCCCCGGTGCTGGCGGCCAATCTCAACGCCGCACTGCGCGGCCTGCCGCTGCAACGCTACCGCCCGCAACGGCAGAGCCTGGCCCTGCTGGCCACCGGCGACGGCGGGGCGCTGCTGGACTGGCATGGCTACAGTGCCGGCGGGCGCTTTTACGGGCGCTGGAAAGACTACCTGGACCGCAGTTTTATCCAGCGCCACCGCCTTTACGGCTAGGGTATGTGCTACCAAAGTGCCATAGCCTTGCGCCGCCGGGGATGATCGAATCAGTATCCTCGTGAATGCTGGCCGTAAGGAGTTGCCCCCACTATGGTCTACAGATTCGCTGACAACGGCCGATCAACCGTGCAAGCACAGCGCGCCTCCAGCGCGCTGCACACGACACCCGGCCGCCTGCACGGCTACGCGCCGGTGCCTGTTCCCGGCGATAGCGGGATCGGCATAAAAATAACGAGGTGGGTTATGCGCTCTGCGTTTATTCGCTACCCCAAGACCTGCGTACTGCATGCTCTGGGCCTGGCCGGGCTGATGGCGCTCTACCAGCAGACCCAGATGCCGCTGTACCTGAGCATTCCCTCCTTCCTGCTGCTGGCGCTGTGGCCCTGGCTCGGGCCCTGGCAGCGCAAGGACAACGGCCTGGCGCAGGCCGCCGAAGAGGGCGGGCAGTTCAACGAACTGAGCCGCACGCTGTCCCGCCACACCTGTCACAACGCCCTGTCCGCCGCCCAGGTCTCCCATGCGGTGCAGCAACTGGCCGGCAAGCTGCAATCGCAGCTGGGCGCGGTCGAGCAGATCAACCAGGCCGCCGAGGCCATCACCCAGACCGAACAGGACAACGCCCGCCGCGCCGAGCAGACCCTGACTGCGGCGCAATCGGTGCGCCAGAGCAGCGCCAGCGGTCAGGGCGAGCTGCGCCAGGCCATCACCGCCATGCAGCAACTCAGTGCTCAGACCGCCGCCAGCCGCCAGTTGATCGACGGCCTGAGCAGCCGCACCGAACAGATCGAGAAGGTCACCCAGGTGATCCAGTCGATTGCCAGCCAGACCAACCTGCTGGCCCTCAATGCCGCCATCGAAGCGGCCCGTGCCGGCGAGATGGGCCGCGGTTTCGCCGTGGTAGCCGACGAGGTGCGCAACCTCGCCGGGCGCACCAGCAGAGCCACCGAAGAGGTCGGCCAGATGGTCGCCGATATCCGTCAGCAGAGCCTGGCGGTGGTCACCCATATTCAGCAGCAGGCCGACCAGCTGGACCAGGCCGCGCAGCAGATCGCCCACACCGGCGAACAGCTGGAAGGCATCGCCGGCCTGGCCGTGGACGTCGAACAGCAGGTCGATCAGATCAACCACGGCACCGCGGAAAACCATCAGCGCCTGGCCGAGCTGTCGGTGGCGGTCAGCCAGCTGCGCGGCGACGTGTGCGACAGCGAAGGCCAGACCCGCCAGCTCAGCCGCGCCGCCGAACAGCTGGTGGGGCAGGCGGAAACCGTCAGCGAGCAGCTCGCCGCCGTCGGCCTGGACGACTACCACCAGCGCATCTACGACCTGGCCCGCAGCGGTGCGGCGCAGATCGCCGCGCAGTTCGAGGCGGATATCCAGGCCGGACGCATCAGCGCCAACGACCTGTTTGATCGGCATTACCAGCCGATCCCCAATAGCTTCCCGGCCAAGTTCAAGACCCGCTTCGACAGCTACGCCGACCAGGTGCTGCCGAGCATTCAGGAACCCCTGCTGAGCCAGCACGAAGGCCTGGTATTCGCCATCGCCTGCACCGCCGAAGGCTATGTGCCGACCCACAACAAGGCCTTCAACCATGCCCCCACTGGCGACCGCGCCGTGGACACCCTGAAAAGCCGCAGCAAGCGCCTGTTCAACGACCGCACCGGCATCCGCTGCGGCAGCCACCAGCAGCCGCTGTTGCTGCAGACCTATATGCGTGACACCGGCGAGCTGATGCACGACCTGTCGGTGCCGATCATGGTCCAGGGCCGCCACTGGGGTGGCTTGCGCCTGGGTTACAAGCCGGAGCCTTGATCGCACGCAACGCCTCGGCCAGCGGCCGAAGGCGTTGCCGTCCACAGTTCAGTGCGCTCGACCCGACGCAACAATGTTTTGAATTATCGAGTCAGGCTGGGGTTCTTAAGCTGTAGGCCATTTATCGGCCATCCGCTTCCAAGGACACCCTATGAAAATCCTCCTGGTACTGACCTCCCACGACCAACTGGGCGACACCGGCCACAAGACCGGTTTCTGGCTGGAAGAGTTCGCCTCGCCCTATTACGTGTTCAAGGATGCCGGGGCGCAGCTGACCCTGGCCTCGCCCAAGGGCGGCCAGCCGCCGCTCGACCCGAAAAGTGCCGCCGACGACGCACAAACGCCAGCCACCGAACGCTTCAAAGCGGATGTTGCGGCGCAACAGGCGCTGGCCAATACCCTGCCGTTGAGCCAGGTGCAGGCCGATGATTTCGACGCTGTGTTCTACCCCGGTGGCCATGGCCCGCTGTGGGATCTGGCCGAGGACCGCACCTCCATCGCCCTGATCGAACGCTTCCAGGCGCAAGACAAACCCGTGGCGGCGGTCTGCCACGCTCCGGGTGTGCTGCGCCATGTAAAGGCGGCCAACGGCCTGCCCCTGGTTAGCGGCAAAAAGGTCACCGGTTTCAGCAATAGCGAAGAGGCCGCGGTGCAACTGACCGAGGTGGTGCCATTTCTGGTGCAGGACATGCTTATCGCCAACGGCGGCCATTACTCCAGCGCGAACGACTGGCAAAGCCATGTGGTGGTCGATGGGCTGCTGATCACCGGGCAAAACCCCGGTTCCTCGGATGCCACCGCCGCCGCACTGCTCGAACGACTGAAAAGCCGCTAAGCGTGAATCGGCTGGCGCAACTGCTGAACATCATCGCCAGCATCGAAGGCAAACCCGAGGGCATGCCCTGCAGCGAAAACGCCGAGCGGGTGCTGGCCAGTCTGCGCGGCGGCTGACCGCGGCCAGGTTCAATGTTTAGCCAGGCAATAACCAAGCATGTGAAAAACAGGATTTAACGCACTCTTGGCCCTGTGTGAACCTGCTGGCATGTGTTCTTCCGTACAGCTGTTCCTCACCCCCCTGTTCGCTGCGCATCGGCGTGAGCGGCGCTGTTTCGCCGCCCCGCGCGACAACGCCCTGCTGCCACAAATCCTCGCCTTCTGGGCCCTGTGGCATTGCCGCCACGTCCGCCCGCCGGATGCCCTGAGCATCCCGCGCTGATCGCTTCAGCTGTCCGCCTACTCCGTGCTGCGCGCGCCTGCCCCGGCGCGAGCTCGACGAGCCGCCTGCTCGCCCCTCGATAGCACCCGCACCCGTACTCAGGAACCGCCCTATGAACGCCGCAATCAAACCCGTAACACCCGCCGCCGAACGCTGTCCGTCCTATTACAGCGCCAGCCTCAATGAGGAAACTGCCTACCCGACCCTGCAGGGCGAGGTCAGCGTCGATGTGGTGATCATCGGCGGCGGCTTTACCGGCGTGGCCAGCGCCGTGGAACTGGCCGAACGCGGCCTCAAGGTGGCCATAGTCGAAGCCAACAAGATCGGCTGGGGTGCCACCGGGCGCAATGGCGGCCAGGTCACCGGCAGCCTGTCCGGCGATGCGGCCATGGGCAAGCAGATGCGCAAGACCCTGGGCGATGAGGTCGACGACTTTATCTGGCACCTGCGCTGGCGCGGCCACGAGATCATCAAGCAGCGGGTGGCAAAATACGCCATCCAGTGCGACCTCAAGCACGGCCATCTGCATGCGGCGATGAAGCCCGTGCATATGCAGGAACTGGAAGCCTCATACGCCGAAGCGGTGCGCCGCGGCATGGGCGACGACGTGACCCTGCTCGACCGCACCGGGGTGCAGAGCCATCTGGCCAGCGACCTCTACTGCGGCGCGCTGAAGAACAGCCGCAATATGCACCTGCACCCACTCAACCTGTGCATCGGCGAGGCCAAGGCGGCCGCCAGCCTGGGTGCGCTGATCTTCGAACATTCGCAGGTTTTGGAGATCATCCACGGTGCCAACCCGGCGGTGGTCACCGCAGGCGGACGGATCAACGCCAAGCAGGTGCTGCTGGCCGGCGACGTGTACCACAAGCTGGAGCCGAAAAAGCTCAAGGGCATGATCTTCCCGGCCATGGGCGGCATCGTCACCACCGCGCCGCTGGGTGAGCTGGCCAAGGAAATCAACCCGCAGGACCTGGCCGTGTACGACTGCCGCTTCGTCCTCGATTACTACCGCCTGACCGCCGATGGCCGCCTGCTGTTCGGCGGCGGCTGCAACTATTCGGGCCGTGATTCGCGGGATATCGCCGCCGAGCTGCGCCCCGGCATCGAGCAGACCTTTCCGCAGCTCAAGGGCGTCGATATCGATTTCCAGTGGAGCTGCGCCATGGGCATCGTGATCAACCGCATCCCGCAGCTGGGCAAACTCTCGGACAACGTCTGGTACTGCCAGGGCTACTCCGGCCACGGCATCGCCACCAGCCATATCATGGGCGAGATCATGGCCAACGCCCTGACCGGCACCCTGGGCCACTACGACACCTTCGCCGCCTGCACCCAGATCAAGGTGCCGCTCGGTGACCTGTTCGGCAACCCGATGCTGGCCGCCGGCATGTGGTACTACCAGATGCTGGAAAAGCTGCGCTAAGCCATTCGCCATAACAGATCGCGGGCATGGCTGAGTGCCGGCCAGCCGCTCCTAGAGGTTTACATCGACCGTAGGAGCGGGCCATGCCCGCGATGTTTTTCCGATTGATCTCGATTCGCGGGCAAGCCCGCTCCTACAAGAGCCAAACATGTCGGCAACGACCCACTCAGATATCGTCTTTAGCTTTTGCCGGCAGTGCTGAGCGTGGTCTGGGTGGCCGGCACCTCGTCGCGATCATCGACAAAGGCCACCGCTAGCGAGCCATCGGCATTCAGCTGGTAGATCGCGCTCGGCTGGCCTTGCTCATTGAAGAACACCTGGCCCAGCCCCGCACCATTCCACAGGCGCTCGCCGGCCTTGCTGCGCGAGGGAATACGCGGGGTGACCTGCATGCGCCGGCGGGTGGTCAGCCAGTTGAGCGGCGACCAGGGCGCGTAGAGCCAGCGGTTGAGGCGGTCGAACCAGTCGAGCAGGCGCGCCGGGAATTCATTTTTCAGGCCGCTGCTGGTGATCTGCCAGAGCTGCGGGCCGCGCTTGCGCTGGCGGATCAGCACCTCGTAGACAAACGAGTAATGCACGTCGCCGGAGAGAATCACGTAGTTACCCGGCGTGCGCGAGTGGCGGAAGATGTTCAGCATCACCTGCGCCGCGCCACGGTGGGCCATCCAGTTTTCCGCATCGACCATCAGCGGATGGCCGGCCCAGCTGAAGACCTTCTGGATGGTCTCGATCAGCTTGACGCCGAATATCGGCGCGGGGGAGACGATGATCGCCGACGGATGATCGAGCAGCTCCTGCTGAAACTCGCACAGCGCTTCCCAATCCAGCAGGCCGGAGGGCCGCTTGAGGTTGCGCTCGCTGCGCCAGCGCCGCGTGCGGGTGTCCAGCACCACCAGGGCCGGGGTGGTCGGCAGCACGAACTGCCACTGGTGAAAGCTCAGCAGCTGCTCGATCAGCGCGTCCTGCACGGCGCTGTCCAGATGGTTGTGCGCATCGCGCCCGGCGCTCATGGCCTTGATCGCCCGTAGCGGCTCGGCGAACACATCCGGGTTATTGCCCCAGCCCTGGCACAGCAGATAGGCGATCAGCGCGTTGCCGATGATGCGTTTGGAAAACGGGTGGCCGTAGGCGGTTTCCTCCCACTGCGCGGAGAGGTTCCAGTCGTCGGTGATGTCGTGGTCATCGAAGATCATCAGCGTCGGCAGGTGGGCGAGGGCACGCGCGACCTGACCCAGGCCGCCGCGAAACGCCTCGATATGGCCGCGCTCGGCCTGGTAACGCGGCACTTCCGTGGCGCTTAGCGCCGGCATCTCGGCGTCGAGCAAGGTCCAGGGCGTCGGTGACCAGACCAGCAGGTACATGGCCAGCACTTCGGCGCAGGTCACCAGGTGGTTGTCGGCGCTGCTGGTGGTGAACACCGGCTTCTCCACGCCGCCAAAAAACCGCTCGCGCAGGGTTTCGTTGCTCTTCAGTGCCGGCAGCAGCTCGGCGCGCTGGTAGTAACTGGCCGGGTGCTGGTAGAGCGCCGTGCTGTCATCGACCACCGCGCCTTGCAGGTGCTCGCCGAACAGACCCAGGCGTTCGATCACCTGGTGAATCGCCCGCAGCATCGGCCCGCTGACATCGTCGGCATAGATCTGATCGCCACTCATCAGCAGCAACGCCGGGCGCTGCTCGGGGGCATGCGCTTCGGCCAGCAGGCGGTCGGCGCAGAGCAGGCCATCGGCCGCCGGGTGATGGGGCTTGCGGCAGGAACCGTGAAGGAGATGGTCGAGCTGCGCACGCAGCACGAAGTTGGCCCGGGTCGCGCCGTCATACAGCAGGTGCGGGGCCCAGTCGGCGATGCCCAGCGCGGCCTGACCCGGTTGTTCGATCAGCAGGTCGTAATCGATCTGCACATCGCCGGGCAGCGCCGCGTCCAGCGCCAGATCGAGCAGATGGATAAACGCCTGCTCGCCGATCTGGACGACCTGGCAGCTGTCGCCCTGCAGCGGGTAGCACTGTGGCTCTGGCGCGTCGCCATGGCTCAGCTGCAGGCTAAGCGATAATGGCTGGCTGCCAACCAGCCAGAGCACCAGGCGCTGCGCTTCCATGCGGCGCAGCAGCGGGCCGGCCAGCACCAGGGGCAGGTCGGCGTGGGTAACGGTGGCGGGTATCGGCATCCGGACAGCAGCTCTGGTAAACAAAGGGGGTCAATCATAGAGCGCCAGGTGGCCTCGGAGATTCCCCGCATGCAGACCGCCATGTAGCAAAACGTTACTGCGCCGCCTGGCGCAGGCGGGCGAGATCGAGGATTTCGATCTCGCCATAGGTCAGGCGCAGGATGCCCCGGCCTTCCAGCTCCTTGAGAATCTGGTTGGTGGTCTGCCGGGAGATCGCCAGCATCAACGCCAGCTGCTCCTGGGGCAGATGCAGGACCCGGCGCGGTTCGCCTTCGCCGTAGTTTTCGGCAATCAGCAGCAGCCGTCGGGCCAGGCGCGGGGCGGCAGGCAGCAGGCTCATTTCTTCCAGGGCGATAAAGGCCAGGCGCAGTTTCTGGCTCATCAGCAGGGCGAAGTCGCGCCAGTACTGCGGCTGCTGTTCGAGCAGCGCCAGCAGCCGCGCCTGCGGCACCAGCAGCAGGGTGGTGGGGCCTTCGGCAAAGGCATCGTGGGTGCGCGGCTGGCCGTCGAACAGGGAAATCTCGCCAAACCAGTAGGGCGGCTCGACCAGGGTCAGCAGCGCCTCCTTGCCGGTGGCACTGACCGCACCGATGCGCATGCCGCCCTCGACCACCGCATACAGACCACAGGGTTTGTCGCCCCGGCGAAACAGCACCTGACCGGGTGCCAGTTGCTGCACCTGGGCGGCGGCCAGCAGCGCTTCCTGCAAGGCGGCGGGCAGGGCGCTGAACCAATGGCCCTGACGCAGACGCGCCTGATAGCTGGCGGTGCTGTTCATCGCCGGCGGCCTGTTTGTCGGCTAGCTGACAGAGCGCTGTGCGGGCGCGGGTTCATGCTGACCACCTGTCTTGCATTAAGGAAAACAATAATGAAAACCCTGGTCGACCATCTGGCTCAATACGCGGCCTATCACCGCGACCAACGCAATATTCTCAGCCACTTTATCGGTATTCCACTGATCGTTGTGGCGGTGGCCGTGCTGCTGTCGCGCCCAGGCTTCGAGCTGCTCGGCCTGTGGCTGTCCCCGGCCCTGCTGGTGGCGCTGGCGGCGGGGGCCTTCTACCTGCGCCTGGACCTGCGCTTCGGCCTGCTGATGGCGCTGCTGCTGGTGCTCAGCCTGTGGGCCGCGGCGGGCCTGGCCGCGCAGTCGACGGCGGTGTGGTTGAGCAGCGGCATCGGCCTGTTCGTGATCGGCTGGATCATCCAGTTTGTCGGCCATTACTACGAAGGGCGCAAACCGGCCTTTGCCGATGACGTCATGGGCCTGGTCATCGGCCCACTGTTCGTCGCCGCCGAAGCGGCCTTTCTGCTGGGCCTGCGCAAGGAAGTCGAGCAGGCCATCGTCCAGCGCGCCGGGCCGACCTGCATCCGCGAGAAGAAAACCACCGCCTGAGCGGCCATGACCCGTTAGCCCGTAGCCCGGATGTAATCCGGGAGCGGTTGCTCTGTTCGCAAAAACATCCCGGATTGCATCCGGGCTACAAAGCAGCTCAACGCTTTACGCCTAGAACCTATCCAAGATCTCGCGAGCTAGAGTCCTGCAAGGCAAAAACAGGCGAGGAAGCGGAGTGTACTTTTGTACATGAGCATTACTCGTTTCACTCGCCCCTTCGGGGTCGCGCTGAAGCGCGTTAGCCGCAAGGGCTTGCCGAGCCTGTTTTTAACGCAGCAGGGCCGACGCGCAGCAGATCGAAGACGGACTTAGTACATCGCCATCCATTGCTCGGTAAAGGAGCGAGTATGGCGATACACGGTGATGGGCGCGAAGGGGCGGCCGGAGGCGCTTTGCAGGGCGCTGCTCTGGCTGTTCAGGTCGTTGAGCGCGGCCTTGAGGTATTCCCAGCGGGTTTTCAGCTTGCCCACCCCGGCATTGCTCTTGGGGTCGAGGCCGGCCAGCTGGCTGTCCACGGCGGGCACCAGCTTGCGTTCGTCCTGGCCGAGGTAGGTATCGGTCTGCTCGCGGGCGATCTCGAAGTTGCCGAAGTAGGCGCGGCTGAGGTACTGCACCGAGAGGTATTCGAGCTTGGCGGCCAGCTCGCTATCCTCGGCGGCTGCCAGCTTGCGCGTTTCATCCAGCACCCCGAGCAGGGCCTTGCTCAGCTCTTCCGGGTAGCGCCAGGGCATATCCTCTTCGCCCGGTCCGAAGGACACGCCACGGCGAATCTGCACCACCAGCTCCTGATGGGCATTGCGCAAGGCATCGGAGCCTTGCGGCAGACGTTGCACTGCGGCCGCCAGGGCCTGCAGGTCGAACTCGAGCGCCTCCTGGTGTTTCTTTTGGAAACCCTCGCCACGTAACAGCATCAGGCTGCTGGTGACCCGGCTGGCCTGCACCTGCACCTGTTCCTGGGGGCTGACGGCCTCGGCGTAGGCCAGTGGCGCAAGCCCGGCAAAGAGCCCTATGGACCAGATAAAAAGATTGCGAAACAACGACTTAAGATGCATTCCCGGGGTGCCCCTTATTATTTTTGTGAGCAGTACTGATGGAATCTCGGTCCATCTATAGCGCAAGCCTAGGGCACTACGCCAGCCTCCCCGTGAAAGTAGCCTTAAGAGTGATTTCCGCCTGAGGCTTGCCGCTGCCCCACCCCGGGTCTGCCGCAGCGGATTTCACCGCGGGCCTGGCGCGGTGACAGGTGGCTCGCCCAGTTCGGCCTGCAACCAGCCGACGAAGGCCTGGGTCAGGCGTTGCCGGCGCTTGCGTTCGGGCAGCACCAGGTAATAGCCGAACTCGGAGTGAGCAACCTCACTGCCCAGGCGACAGAGCAGCCGCTGCGCCAGCAGTTCATCGACCAGGTGCCGCCAGCCGATCGCCACGCCCTGACCGGCAATCGCCGCCTGGATCAGCAGGGTGTAGTTGTCGAAGCGCAGGCTGCCTGGGCTGGGCGTTTCGGCGAGGCCGAAGGCACGGAACAGGCCAGCCCAGTCGTACCAGCGCGAACGGTTTTCCGGGCGCAGGTGCAGCAGCGGCAGGCCGGCCAGCGCCGCTGTAGGCAAGGGCAGCGCCTGGCCCTCGAGCAGCCCGGGGCTGCACACCGGAAAGACCTCTTCGCGAAACAGCAGCTGCGCTTCGGCATGCTTGAAACGGCCATCGCCGAAGTTGATCGCCACGTCGATTTCCGCCGGCAGCGCGCCATGGTCGCGCTCGCTGGTGATCAGGCTGACATCCACCTCGGGGTACAGCTGGTGAAAGCGCTGCAGACGCGGCATCAGCCAGTAGGCGGCGAAGGCGAAGTCGGTGGCCACCTGCAGCACCTCGTGCTGTTGCTGCGCGGTGACCGCCGCCAGGCCAGCGTCCAGGCTGTGCAGGCCGTCCTGCACATAGCGCAGCAGCAGCTCGCCGGCCTCGGTGAGGGCGATGCCGCGGTAGACCCGGTCGAACAGGCGGGTCGCCAGCTGTTGCTCCAGGCGCTTGATCTGCTGACTGATGGCCGGCTGGCTGCTGCCCAGCTCGCGCGCGGCCGCGGTAAAGCTCAGCAGGCGGGCCGCGGCTTCGAACACCCGCAAGGTGTCCAGGGACAATCCGTCGATGCGTTCAAACATAATCTTTAGTTATCCGAGTCATGTATTCGTCACGGGTTTACCGCTCCGGTACTTGGCCTGATGATCAGCGCAGTACCTTCGCATAATTTTTCTATATGGAATACCGACTGCCATGAAACGTCCCAACATCCTCTTTATCATGGCCGATCAGCTGGCCGGCCCCG
>JBFJZW010000073.1:0-16902 GCA_041621875.1 Pseudomonas sp.
ATGCCCTCGGTAATCAGGTCGTCTGCCTCTTTCCAGCGCACCACGCCGGACACCGAGAACACCACGAAGCCCACCAGAGCGCCGATGATCATCGAATCCAGCCACAGCTGCACGACAAAGGCGGCGACTATGGCCACGCCCGCCGCCAGCAGGCTCCAAGGGTTGTAGGCCACCTCGACCCGCTCGACCTGCTCGATCTTCTGCAGGTCATAGACGCGTTTTTTCCGGTAGCTGAACAGCACCGCCACCAGCAGCCCGCAGAACATGCCCAGGGCCGGAATCGCCATGGCCCGGGTGACGCTCAGCCCCTCGGTATCGACACCAGCCTTGGCCACATTGGCCAGCAGGATTTCGTTGAGGAAGATCCCGCCGAAGCCCACCGGCAGGAACATATAGGGAGTGATCAGGCCGAAGGTCAGTACGCAGGCAATCAGCCGTCGATCCAGTTGCAGCTTGCTCAGCACATAGAGCAAGGGCGGCACCAGCAGTGGAATAAAGGCGATATGGATCGGCAGAATGTTCTGCGACGAGATGGCCACCGCCAATAGCAGTACGATCAGCAGCCACTTGAGCAGCCCCGCGCCCTGCCCCTCCTGCCGGCCCACCATGGCCAGCGCCTTGTCCGCCAGGGCATGGGCCAGACCGGACTTGGCAATCGCCACGGCAAAGGCTCCGAGCAGGGCGTAGGACAGCGCCACGGTGGCCCCGCCACCCAGGCCCTTGTTGAAGGCCGCGAGCGCGCCATCGATCCCCAGGCCGCCGAGCAGACCGCCGGCCAGCGCGCCGACGATCAGGGCCACCACAACGTGCACACGGCACAGGCTGAGGATCAGCATGATCCCCACTGCCGCAACGACTGCGTTCATCTGTTTACTCCCGCAATTAGCTAGGTCCGCGAAGGCCGATGCCTTCTCTGGATGCAGCGCCTGTTCGGCGAAGGGCGCGTACTCTGCCCAATGCTGACCAAACTGTCAAAACACCGTAAATTATTTTATACAGATCGATCAGAATTTCGTTTACCCTCGCCCGTACGCCTCCTGCTGGCCTGCGTATTGCGGACTCCGCACCTAAAGAAATCCACACCCGCGCCGATAGGCGCTCCAAGCCTCGCCAATAAAAAGGTCCTGAAAATGCTGTTCAGCCGCCTCTCCATCCAGCTCAAAATCACCCTGCTCGCCGGCCTCTGCCTGCTGGCCATCGTGGCCGTCCTGGTCGGCGCATCCGTGGTCCAGGCCTCGCGCAGTGCCGAGCTGGTCAAGCAGGCCAGCAGCAGCATGCTCGAAGAGTCGGCGCAATTACGCATGGAAGCCCGCGGCCAGGCCCAGGCCCTGCAGATCCAGCGCTACTTTATGGATGCCTATCAATACGGCAGAGGGGCTGCCACCCAGGTGCTGTTTATTCGCGAGCAGGCCGAAAAGCGCTTTCTCGATGCCTTCGACCTGCGTGAAGACCTCACCCGCCAGGTGCGCAGCGCCTTGCAAGCCAACCGCAGCCTGCTGGGCATCTATGTCGCCTTCGAGCCCAATGCCCTGGATGGCAAGGACGAACTGTTTATCGATCAGGAGAACCTGGGCAGCAACGACCAGGGGCGCTTCGCCCTGTACTGGTCGCAGGATGCCAGTGGCGAACTGAGCGCCGAATCCATGACCGAGGCCCTGTTGGGCGACAGCACCCTGGGTATCAGTGGCGCGGCCTATAACGCCTGGTACACCTGCCCCGTGAAAACCAAACAGGCCTGCCTGCTCGACCCCTACACCGACGAGGTTGACGGGGTGAACACCCTGATGACCAGCATCGCCTTCCCCCTCGAACAGGACGGCAAGATCATCGGCGTACTGGGCGTCGATATCAGCCTGGCCAGCCTCCAGGAGCTGAGCAGCAGCGCCAGCAAGGGCCTGTTCGACGGAGCCGGACACGTCAGTATCATCAGTCCCGCCGGCCTGCTTGCCGGCCACAGCCGCGACAGCAGCCTGCTCGGCGGCAAGCTGGAAAAGGCCTTCAGCGACCAGCACGGCGAGATGCTGCGCCTGCTGCAGAACAATCGCCCCGAAGTGCTGCACCACAATGGCACCATGCAGGTGCTGCAGCCGTTGCTGCCGACCCCCGAGTCCAAACCCTGGGGCGTGTTGATGGAAGTGCCCGAGCAGGTGCTGCTCGAACCGGTCACCCGCCTGGAAGCCCAGATGGACGCCATGGGCAGCCGCAGCACCGCGGTATCCCTGGGCCTGGGGCTGGCCGCCGGAGTGGTCGGGATCCTGCTGATCTGGCTCACCGCCCTGGGGGTGACCCGGCCGATTCTCGGCGTGGCGGCCATGCTCAAGGATATCGCCAGTGGCGAGGGCGACCTGACCCGCCGCCTGGACTACGCCAGGCAGGATGAGCTGGGCGAACTGGCCAGCTGGTTCAACCGCTTCCTCGACAAGCTGCAGCCGATCATCGCCGACGTCAAACTCAGCGTGCAGGACGCCCGCAGCACCGCCGACCAGTCGGCCATGATCGCCAGCCAGACCAGCAGCGGCATGCAGCAGCAGTTCCGCGAGGTCGATCAGGTGGCCACCGCCTTCCAGGAAATGAGCGCCACCGCCCAGGATGTGGCGCACAACGCCGCCCAGGCCGCGGAAGCGGCGCGCACCGCCGACCAGGCCAGCCGCGAAGGCATGAGTGTAATCGGCAAGACCACCGCCACCATCGAACTGCTGGCGGGCGAAATGAACGTGGCCATGCAGGAGGTCGAAGGCCTGGCCAACAGCAGCCAGCAGATCGGCTCGGTGCTGGAGGTGATCCGCTCGATCGCCGAACAGACCAACCTGCTGGCGCTCAACGCCGCTATCGAGGCAGCCCGCGCCGGGGAAGCCGGGCGCGGTTTCGCGGTGGTCGCCGACGAAGTGCGCAACCTGGCCAAACGCACCCAGGACTCGGTGGAGGAAATCCGCCAGGTGATCGAGGGCCTGCAGAACGGCACCAAGGAAGTGGTCAGCACCATGCACAGCAGCCATCGCCAGGCCCAGGGCAGCGTCGAACAGGTCGAGCTGGCGGTGGTGGTGTTGCAGCGCATCAGCCAGGCCGTCAGCGTGATCACCGACATGAACCTGCAGATCGCCAGCGCGGCCGAGGAACAGAGCTCGGTGGCCGAGGAGATCAACCGCAATGTCGCCTCGATCCGCGATGTCACCGAGTCGATCTCAGGCCAGGCCGATGAGTCGGCGCAGATCAGCCAGAGTCTGAACAAGCTGGCCAACCATCAACAGAGCCTGATGGATCAGTTCCGCGTCTAAACGCCGAGCATGGCACCATCGGACCGTCACTCTGACGGCTGTTTACTTGTGACGCAGGCTAGCAATCGTTAGCCTGCGTTTTTCATTTATGGGGGTTACACATGCTCAATATCGCTCTGGTTGCCGGTTCCGGCCGTAGCAACAGCCAGTCGGGCAAGGTCGCGCGTTTTATTCGCCAGCGCCTGATCCAGCTGGATTACAGCACTGACGCCCAGAGCAGCCTGATCGACTTGGGCCTGGCTCCGCTGCCGCTCTGGCCGGCCGAAGATGCCGGGCCCTGGGAGCTGTACCGCAAACAGCTGCAGGCCGCCGATGCCGTGGTGATTGTTGCACCTGAGTGGAACGGCATGGCCTGCCCGGCGATCAAGAACTTCTTTATCTACGCCAGCAAGGCCGAACTGGCGCACAAGCCGGCGCTGCTGGTGGGGGTTTCGTCCGGCATCGGCGGGGCCTACCCGATCAGCGAGCTGCGCGCGTCGAGCTACAAGAACTGCCGCCTCTGCTACCTGCCCGAGCACCTGATCGTGCGCCGGGTCGAGCAGGTGATGAACGGCGTGGAGCCGAGCAGCGAGGACGACCAGCGCCTGCACGCGCGCCTCGATTACGACCTGGATATCCTGGCCAGGTACGCCCAGGCCCTGCGCCCCGTGCGCGAGGCCATCGACATGAGCAATCCGGCATTTGCCAACGGCATGTGAGAGGGTGTCTACAAATTACTGCGCTCGGCCATGCTGCGTTGAAATCAGCCTCAAAATGCTCATGTACTACTCGTACACTCCGCTTTCTCGGCTGATTTCGCCTTGCTTTGCCATCGCTCGCTACTTTTGTAAACACCCTCTGATCCAGCCCCGCCCTTGAGTGCCAGCACCGGCCGTGGCTCAAGGGCTGCGGGCGGGCAGCTCAATCGATACCGCCAGGCCGCCCAGGGCGCTCTCGCTCAACTGCAACTGTCCGCCCCAGGCATCGACGATATCGCGCACGATCCCCAACCCCAGGCCATGTCCGGCGACCTGCTCGTCCAGACGACTGCCGCGGCCGAGCACCTCCTCGCGCTGCGCCGGATTAATACCCGGGCCATCATCCTCGATGCGGATCAGATAGCCCGCCGCCGCCCGTTCGAGCTGCAGGCGCACCTGGCTGTCGGCCCATTTGCAGGCGTTATCCAGCAGATTGCCGAGTAGTTCCAGCAGGTCCTCGCGGTCCCAGGGCAGACGCAAGCCGGCGGCGGCCTGCCAGTCCAGCTGCAGATGGTGACCGTGGATCATGTGCAGGGTGGCGAACAGCTCAGGTAGCTCCAGCGCGCAGTCGAAATGCGCCCCGGGCAAGGCTTCGCCGGCCAGCCGCGCACGCCCCAGTTCGCGCGCCACGCGCTGCTCGATCTGCTGCAATTGGCTGTGCAAACTGGCCTGCAGCTCCGGTAATTGCCGCAGTTCTTCGCGCGAAGCCAGGCTGACCAGCACCGCCAGCGGCGTTTTCAGGGCGTGGCCAAGGTTGCCCAGGGCGTTGCGCGAGCGCTTGAGCGTGGCCTCGGTATGGGTCAGCAGGTGGTTGACCTGGGCCACCAGCGGCTCCAGCTCCTGCGGTACCTGCTGGTCGAGCTGAGTGCGCTGGCCCTGCTGCAGCTGCATGATCTGCTGGCGAGTCTGCTCCAGCGGCCGCAGCGCACGACCGACGATCAGCCGCTGCAGCAGCAGGATCAGCACCAGGGCGGCCAGGCCAAGCCCCAGCACGACGCGCTGCACGCGGTTGAAACTGTCCAGCACCGGGGTGTAATCGCGGGCCACATGAATCGTGATCTGCTGGCCAAAGCGCTGGTAATCCGCGCGGTAGATCAGCCATAGCTGGCCCTGCGGTCCGTCGCCAAGGGCCTGTTGCAGGCCGGGCTCGGCCATGGGCGGCAGCTCGCGGTCCCACAAGGAGCGCGAGCGCCAGGTCTGCCCGGCAAAGTCGATACGGAAATACAGCCCCGAATAGGGCCGCTGGAACGCCGCGCTCAGGCGCTGCTCGTCCAGTTGCACGCCGACCGGGCCGCGCACCAGGGCGCTCAACAGGGTCTGGGTTTCATCCTGCAGACCGTCCTGCAGATAGCTCCGCAGGCTGCGGTCAAACAGCCACAGACTGCCCTGCGCCAGCACCAGGCCGATGGCCAGCAGAACGCCGGCCAGGCCGAGACTCAGGCGGCGCTGGATGGACGTCAAGCCACCGCTCCGCTGAAGCGATAACCCTGGCCCCGGCGGGTTTCTATCACCTCGCGGCCAAGCTTGCGCCGCAGGTGGTTGACGTGCACCTCTATAACGTTCGAGTCGCGCTCGCTTTCGCCGTCATACAGGTGCTCGGCCAGGTGGCTCTTGGACAGTATCTGGCCGACATGCAGCATGAAATAACGCAACAGTCGAAATTCCGCGGCCGTCAGCTCGATCTCCTGGCCGCCACGGCTGACGCACTGCCGACGCTCGTCCAGCTGCCAGCCCGCTGCATGCAGCTGCGGCTGATTGGCCAGGCCATGGGCACGGCGCAGCAGCGCCTGAATACGCAGGTGCAGCTCTTCGGGGTGAAAGGGCTTGCTCAGATAGTCGTCGGCACCGGCCTTGAGCCCTTCGATGCGCTCGGCCCAGGAACCGCGGGCGGTGAGGATCAGCACCGGGGTGGTCACGCCCCCCGCTCGCCACTCCTGCAACACCTGCAGACCCGACTTACCGGGCAGGCCGAGGTCGAGAATGATCAGGTCATAGGGTTCGCTCGCCCCCTGATAGGCCGCATCGCGGCCATCGGCCAACCAGTCAATTGCATAGCCCTGGCGGGTCAGGTCGGCGACTAATTCGTCGGCCAGCGGTACATGGTCTTCAACCAGCAACAGGCGCATTCAGTCATCCACCTCGTCCTTGAGCACTTCACCAGTGCCGGCATGCAGCTCCAGCTCGCGCACTACGCCCTGCTGAGTCACCAGCTCCACCTCATACACCAGCACGCCATCTTCCTCTTCCAGCTCGACTTCAAGCAGCACGGCACCGGGGTAACGCTGCATCGCCACCTGCATCAGCTGGTCGAGGGGCAGAATCGCCCCCTCGCGGCGCAGGCGCAGGGCCTCATCCTGGTTCAGGTCGCGGGCACTGCTGAAGGTCGGTATGACCAGCAGCGCAGCCAGCAGCGTGCGATAAAGTGCCGCGCGGATAGTCATCAGTCGTCCTGCTGGTTCTTCAGAATTTGCCCGTTGGTAGCATCCAGCTCGACGTCCCATTGCACGCCCTGGGCGTCGCGGACTTCGACCTGGTAGATATAGCGACCGTACTCTTCTTCCAGCTCGGTCTCCTCGATCGCGCCGCCTGGATGTTGGGCCAGCACCGCGGCGTTGAGTTTTTCGAAGGCCTGGATGGTGCCGGCGTCACGCAGCTTGAGCGCCTCGTCCGGGCCGAGATCGCGGGCCTGGGCCAGGCCCGCAGTTAGGGTCAAGGCAGCGGCGGTGAATACAGCGGTCAATCGGTTCATGGGAAATCTCCTTATGCAGTGGCTTTCGACGCAGCCCAAGGTACTGCAACGGACTTAATCCAAGCTTAAAACCCTGGCTGGTGCCAACTGCCCCGCCCGCATGCTTGCATCATTCATGCGCTGAAGTGACTTGGCCTGGGAAAGCAGCGCTCTATAATCGCTGCCTTGCGCAACGGAGGCCAGCATGAGTGCGATCTTGATCAAGTCCCCTGCTCTGACCATCAAAGCCGGCAAGCGGGCACTTGCGCGTATTCGCGAGCAGGGCCTGCAACCGGCGGATGTGGGCATTCTGCCCGGTGCCGCCGGCGGCCCCAAGGCGCTGGGCATTCAGGGTCTGGACCTGGCCCTGTTCGGCGACTGGCTATTGCGCGCCCCACGCGAGCGCGCCCTGATCGGCGCGTCCATCGGCTCCTGGCGCTTTGCCAGCGCCTGCCTGCCCGATGCCGCGGCCGGTATTCGCCGCCTGGGCGAACTCTATACCGCCCAGCGCTTTGCCAAAGGCGTAAGCATGGCCGAGGTGTCGCAGAGCTGCAGCCTGATGCTCGAACAGCTGCTGCAAGCCGAGGATGCCAGCATCCTCAGCAACGCCCATTACCGCCTGAACATCGTCGTGGTGAAGAGCCACGGCCTGCTCCGGCATGACCATCGCGGAGCCCTCGGCCTGGGCCTGTCCTCGGTGATCGGCAACAACCTGCTCGGCCGTGCACGCCTGGCCCGGCACTTCGAGCGGGTGATCCTGCACGATGCCCGACAGGCACCACCGCTGACTGCGCTGCACGACTTCCCCTCGCGCTACCTGCAGCTCGATAGCAGCAACCTGCGCCATGCCCTGCTCGCCTCCGGTTCCATCCCCATGGTCATGCAGGGCGTACGCGACATTCCCGGGGCCGGCCCCGGCACCTACCGCGATGGCGGCCTGCTCGACTACCACCTGGACCTGCCCTACAGCGGCAACGACATCGTGCTCTACCCGCATTTCACCGACAAGGTGATCCCCGGCTGGTTCGACAAGGGCATGCCCTGGCGTCGTGGCGACAGCGACCGTCTGCAGGATGTCGTGCTGCTGGCCCCCTCACGCGACTACCTGGCCCGCCTGCCCCATGGCAAACTGCCAGACCGCAAGGACTTCAGCCGCTACCTGGGCGACGATACCGGCCGCCAGCGTTACTGGCGGCAGGCCATGGCCGAAAGCCAGCGCCTGGGCGACGAGTTTCTCGAACTGGTCGACAGCGGCCGCTTGGGCGAACGCATGATGGCGCTTTGACTTAGCGGATGATTGCAACGGCAATCGCGGGCGGTTAGGTTAACTCGCGCTCAACCACGGAAGGACGTCCATGAAACTTGCGGTCGCCATCATCCACGGCATCGGTACCCAACCAGACAGCCGCGACAAGGATGGCCAGCACACCTTTGCCCAAAGTCTGATTGCCGGCCTGCGCCAGCACCTGGGTGCCGAAGCCGACCAAGTCGCCTTCCAGACTCTGCACTGGGCCAGCGTGCTGGATAAACGCCAACTGGCCTTTCTTGACCAGCTGCGTGACCAGCCGGTGCGCTGGCGCTGGCTTCGACGCATCGTTACCCTGTTTTTCGGTGATGCCAGTGGCTACCGCAAGGTCAGCGAGGCCTACGACACCACCTACGAAGAAGTGCATCAATGCCTGCGTGGCGGCCTCAATGCCCTGCGCGCCAAGGTCGATGCCGACACCCCGCTGGTGGTGCTGGCGCATTCGCTGGGCGGGCATATCTTTTCCAACTTCACCTGGGATCAGCAACGCATCAACCAGGCCGAAAGCTGCCCCCTCGATCCCTTTCTGGCCCTGGAAACCCTCAGCGGCCTGATCACCTTCGGCTGCAATATCCCGCTGTTCACCTTCGCCTGCGATCCGGTGGTACCGATCCGCTTTCCCGGCAACTGCCTGCCCAACGCAGTACGCGAACAGGCGCGCTGGCTCAATCTGTATGCCCCGGCCGACCCGCTGGGCTACCCGCTACGGCCCCTGCCCAGCTACGCCGCGTTGGTCGCCGAGGACCGCGCCATGCCGGTCGGCCCCTGGTACGCTCGGCACACGCCCCTGAGCCACCTGACCTACTGGCACGACAAGCGTTTTCAGCGCTATATCGGCCGTTACCTGCGCCAACTGCTAAGCGCCTGCTAAGCCCGCGGCCCCCGCCGGTAGATCGCGCACAGGTCGCGCCAACCGGGGCGTTGCCCGTGAAAATGTGATTAATCGGACAATTTCTTGCATTTTTCGTCAACTATGTGACTTAAGGGTCAGGGTCGGTCATCAACACCTATGACGGGCAAGCGTGAATTGACCGCCTGCCTTTGTAGATTTGGGATCAACTCGGAGAAACCGACCCCATGAACGCCCCGTTGCGTTTTAACGAAGCACTGCTGATTGCCGACCGCGCCTTTCAACCTTTCCAGTGTGTCGCCTGGGCCCCCCAGGATGGCACCGGCAACCTCAGCCTGAGCGTGATTGACCGCACCAGCACCCGCCTGCTCGGTCGCACCCAGCTGTCGAGCACGGTCTACAGCGACCCGGTGCAGTTTGCCAACCTGCTGCAACAGTCCCGCGAACAGCTCAGCCAGCAAGGTTTCGCCCTGGAACCCTGGAGCATGCCGGAGTAATCCGCCCTCGCTCGCGCCCACCCGGCGCGAGCGAAATGGCAATATCTGTGGGCTTAATGTCCTTGTTGCCATTTACTCGATTGGCGCACACTGCATCCATCGCCGCTCGAGAACGCTTCCATGGATGCTCTGAAGACCATCGCCTGCCTGCTCTACCCCAATGTCATGAGCCTGGACCTGAGCGGACCGCTGCAGGTCTTCGCCTCGGCCAATGACGAGCGTCAACGTCAGGGCCTGCCGCCTTTCTATCGCCTGCTGGTACTCGCTCAACAGCCCGGAGCCGTTGCCACCTCGGCCGGGTTTCAGCTGGTGGCCGAACAGGCTTGGGGCGAGACCGATCCGGCGCAGATCGACACCCTGCTAATTCCTGGCGGTCTGGGTGAACAGGCGCAGTGTCAGAACAAACCACTGTTGGCCTGGCTGGGCGAGGCCGCCCCCCAGGTGCGCCGCCTCGGTTCGGTTTGTTCCGGCGCGCTGATCCTCGCCGCCGCCGGCCTGCTCGATGGCCGCCGCGCCACCACCCACTGGGCCGACGTCGAGCAGCTGCGGACACGCCATCCGCAGGTCGAAATAGCCGACGATTGTCTGCACACCTACGATCCGCTGGACCCCGCCGGCAACGGCCATATCTTCACCTCGGCCGGCGTCACGGCCGGCATCGACCTGGCACTGGCCCTGGTCGAGGCCGACCTCGGCCGGCCCATCGCCCTGGCGGTGGCCAGACGCCTGGTGATGTTTCTGCGCCGCCCCGGCGGGCAGGCGCAGTTCAGTGCCCTGCTGACCCCGGAACCCAGCCGGGTGCCACGCCTGGCCGCCCTGCTCGAATGGATCCCCCTGCATCTGAGCGACGACCTGTCCCTGCCGGCCCTGGCCGCGCAGGCCCATATGACCCCGCGCACGCTGTCACGGGTGTTCGTCCAGGAACTGGGCATGGGGCCTGGCCGCTATGTCGAACGGATTCGCCTGGAAACCGCGCGCGCCCTGCTGCAAAGCGCCCAGGCGTCGATCGGCACCGTGGCGCGTCTGAGTGGCTTCGCCCATGCGGAAAACCTGCGGCGCAGCTTTCATAAACACCTGGGCATCAGCCCCCAGGACTACTGCGAACGCTTCGCCTGACCCAGCGCAAGCCCAAGGAGCCCACCATGCTGCAACTGCGCCCCAACTGCGAATGCTGCGATCGCGACCTGCCTGGCGACTCGCCGGATGCGCTGATCTGCTCGTTCGAGTGCACCTTCTGCCGCGCCTGCAACGAGCAGGTCCTGCACGGGAGCTGCCCGAACTGTGGCGGCGAACTAGTCAGACGGCCAAGCCGCCCGACCGCCAAGCTGGAGCGCTTCCCCGCCTCCAGTGAGCGGGTGCTCAAGCCTGCCGGCTGTTAACCATCGCCCACCGCCAAACTTGCCTCTGGAGCCAGCCAATGCTGCTGTTACGTAATCCCTCGATCCGCCTGTTATTTGCCGGCCAGGCGCTGTACTGGTCGTGCTCGATGATCGGCATCACCCTGACCGCCCTGGTGGGGCTGCAACTGGCCCCGCTGACTATCCTGGCAACCCTGCCGCTGTGCCTGTGGATGCTGGGCAACTTGTTCACCGTACAGCCCCTGTCACTGTTTATGCAGCGCCATGGCCGGCGGCCCGGCTTGATGCTCGGTGCCGGCGCAGGCGTGTTGGGCGGCCTGCTCAGCGCGCTGGGCGTCTGGCTCGGCGACTTTATTCTGTTTTGCCTGGGGGCTCTGCCCATCGGCGCTTACCAAGCGTCGGCCATGTACTACCGCTTTGCCGCGCTGGAGGCCGCCGCAGCGACTGAAAAGGGGCGCGCCAGCGCCTATGTCATTGGCGGCGGCGTATTGGCCGCCCTGCTGGTGCCAAGCCTGCTGCAGTGGACCGCAGACCTGCTGGACGCGCCCTTTGTCAGTGCCTACCTGCTGATCGCAACCCTCGCCCTGCTGGCCCTGATACTGCTGAGCAGGCTGCGCGAAGGCGCTGCACCGCCCAGGGCCAAGGCCGGACTGAAGGAAGTACGCCAACTCCTGGGCAACCCGGTGGTACGTGCGGCCATCGCCACCACCGCGGTTGGCAATGGTCTGATGGTCCTGGTGATGAATGCCACACCCCTGGCCATGAACTTCTGCGGTTTTGCCCTGGACAGCAGCGCCCAGGTCATCCAGTGGCATATGCTCGGCATGTTCCTCCCCGCCTTCCTGGCTGGCCCTCTGGTCGATCGCCTCGGCAGCCGCCGGGTGGCCCTGCTGGGCGGGGTGATACTGCTAGGCAGCGCCACTGTCGCCCTCTCCGGAGTGCAGCAGTTGCACTTTCTATTCAGCTCGTTGCTGCTCGGCCTGGGCTGGAACCTGATGCTGGTCGCCGGCACCACACTGCTTGCCGAAGGCCATGACGAAACCCAGCGCGGCCAGGCCCAGGGCCTGATGGAGCTGCTCAACGACATGCTCGCCGCGGGGGCCGCCTTCAGCGCCGGTGTGTTGATCAGCGGCCTCGGCTGGAGCGCGCTCAATCTGGTGATCCTGCCCCTGGTCGGCCTGGCCATGCTGATGCTGCTGCCGACCAGACGCAGCCTGATGCCAGCCTCGTCTTAAGGCCTATCCAGAGATCACAGGCAGCAAAAAGGCGACCCGGTGGGTAATGCCGTTCATTTAAGCGGAGCAGCATTGCGATCACTGGATAGCGGGCCTTGGAAATCTTTACCCTCCTTCGCCGTGATGGCCTTGAACGGGGGTCCAGAACGTAGGATGGGTGTAACCCATCAATTGGCCGATGGGTTACCACTCATCCTACGGTTCTATCCACAGATCACAGATAGCAAAAAGGCGACCCTATGGGTCGCCTTTTTGTTTAACCCGCATCTCAACGCCTTAGTAGTAGGCGTTTTCCTTGTTGCTATGGTCGGTCACATCACGCACGCCTTTGAGTTCCGGGATGCGCTCGAGCAGGGTCTTCTCGATACCTTCCTTGAGGGTCAGGTCGACCTGGCCGCAGCCCTGGCAACCACCGCCGAACTTCAGTACCGCGATACCGTCGTCGACCACGTCGATCAGGCTGACTTCACCGCCGTGACTGGCCAGGCCGGGATTGATCTCGGTCTGCAGGTAGTAGCTGATGCGCTCGTTGATCGGGCTGTCTTCGTTGACCATCGGCACCTTGGCGTTCGGGGCCTTGATGGTCAGCTGGCCGCCCATGCGGTCGGTAGCGTAATCAACCACTGCGTCTTCCAGGAAGGGTTCGCTGACCGCGTCGATCCAGGCGGTGAAACTGGCCAGGCCCAGGGCGGTATCTTCGCCCTTCTGCTCGCCCGGCTTGCAATAAGCAATGCAGGTTTCGGCGTACTGGGTGCCCGGCTGGGTGATAAACACGCGAATGCCGATGCCCGGGGTGTTCTGCTTGCTCAGCAGATCAGCCAGATAGTCGTGGGCAGCGTCGGTAATGGTAATGGTGCTCATGGCAACTCCTCGCAAACATAGGCGCAGTGTACGCCAACCGCCCGCCCAGGATAAAGCCCGAGCGATACACTCGGATTAACCTGGCTGTAACCTGTGGTACCGCCACGCGCCCAAAGCCTGCCGCGAGCCAAGGCTTCGCCGTGAGGGTTTTCCATCCCTGCTATACGCCGCCAGAGATTGCCTCGCCTGGCTCAGCGCTGCGGGCAGCCCGCCCCCGATCAGACCGTTGGCGACTGGCTGGTACCCGAGCCATAGGGGGCTGTTTCTCCAGCTCGACATCAGGACCGGAGCAACTGCGGCTACACAATGCCGCAGGCCAATCAATCATCTGCAATACTTTCAGCGAAGCAGATGCGCCTGTTACCGCAGGCACAATGCCTGAAAGAGGAGCGTCCCAGATGTACAAGCAGATGATGATCCCCGTCGACCTTGCCCATGTTGAGCGCCTGGAGAAGGCCCTGAGGTCTGGTGCAGACCTTGCGAAGCTGTATGACATACCGGTCTGCTACATCGGTGTATCGGCCAATACGCCAACGGCGGTCGCGCATAACCCGACGGAATTCGAGGAAAAACTCGAACAGTTCAGCGTCGTCCAAGCCGAGCGATATGGTTTGAACAAGGTCAGCAGCGCCGCCTATATCAGCCATGATCCGGCGGTAGATCTGGACAATACCTTGCTCAAGGCGGCCAAGGATTGTGGCGCGGACCTGGTGGTGATGGCCTCCCATGTTCCCGGCCTGGCCGAGCATCTATTCGCCTCGAACGCGGGATATTTTGCGTCCTATTCCAAGGCCACGGTATTGGTTGTGCGCTAAATAACAGGCGACTACAAGTCCACCTTGCGCCAGTCATTGCTGGCGGGCTTCAGAGGTTCTGGTAGCGGTTCATATCCAGCACGCCGGCCTCGACCGGCTCGGTTTCCGATATATAGGCCGACATATCGTGAAAATAGCGCCAGAACTCGGGGTGAGTTCGGCGAATTCCCCAACGCTCGACGACTTTCTCGAAGGCCGCTGCATCACGGGCCTGCTCCAAAGCGGTGACAAACTCAGCCGTCTGCTCCACCTGCACATTGAAGATAAAGTTCGGGTAACTGCTGAGCACGCCCGGATAGACCGTCAGAGTATCCAGCGCCGGCTGGTGGCGCAGTTCCTCGCCAAGCATAAAGGCCACGTTGCTGTGCGCGCGATTGCGCAGCAGGCTGTACACCTCGCGCCGGCCATCGGCCAGTTCCAGCCGTAGCAAGGTTGCCTCCGGCAGTTGCTCGATCACCTTGAGTGCACCAGCCGGTTTGGCCGCCAGGCGACTCAATGACTGTTCGGCGCGCTGCAACTCGGCCCCCAGCCCCGGGCGATGACAATGCGCGCCGGTGCAGCGGTTGATCGGATCCGGCCGCGCATTCAGGCTGCCGTAGCGTTCCAGCAGGATCTCGACAAAGCTGCGCTTGGGGTCGCTGCCGGGCAGGCGCAAGGCGCTCGGGCTTTTTCTATCGATAGCCTGGTAATCCAGCCAGATCTTCAGCTTACCGCTGCTCTGGTACCAATCGCTGAGATAGCCCTGTCGCGACTCGGCCGGCATCAGTCGGAGGAAGTTGACCTCGGCACCGTTACGGATCAGGTCGAAGTACAGCCGCGTCTGCGCCTGGTGCGAGACGTTGCCGAACACATCGAAATTCACCACCAGTTGGTAATAGGTGCGCTCCAGCAGCGGGAAATCCAGCCACCAGAGGGTCTGCGGCACCTCGCCGATCAGGCCTTTGCGCACCGAGGCGCTGTCGTGCTGGCGGAAGATCGACAGCAGCGCGTTGTCGTTGCCGGCCCAGATATGCGACCAGCTCGGCGCGGGCGCATCGGCATAGCGCCGCATGCGCAGCGCTTCGTAGTCATTGCGCTTGTCGCGGTAGCTGCGCCAGAGGCCGAGAAAGTCGCCGATGCTGTCCAGCTGCCCCGGCACGGCCAGCAGCGCCTTGGCTTGCTCACGGTACTCGGGGTCGGTGATATAGAGGTCGTGCTGCGGGTCCTGGAAAACGGTCCAGAAGTTATCGCGAATCACATCCGTGGCGATCTGCCCCCGGCACACCGGGCCACGGATAAAGGTGCGCACGAAGTATTCGGCGTTATCCAGCATAAACTGGTAGCGCGCCTGGGCCGGAATCGCGGCAAAGGTCTCGAATGGATTGGCGCGGCGCAGCAGGCTATAGCCCGGCACCGCATCCGCCTGCCAATCGCTGGCGAAGAACAGCTCTTTGACCCGCGCCAGCTTCGCCGCACTGAGTCCATAGGTGATATGGGTCTTGTGCACTATCACCCCCTGCACCGGCGTCAGGCGGTAGTGGAACTCGCTGCCGGGGTCCTCGTTGGGCAGGCGCGTGGCGATGACGTCCACCGGCTCACCGCTGGGGGTACGCGAACGCACCATCTGGAAGAAATGCCCCGCCTCGCCGCCGGCAAAATGCAGATGGGCGAGAAACAGGTGCTCGTACAGCCAACGCGAAACCAGCGCCTCGCGGGCACCGGGGGCATTCATAAAGGCTTCCCAGCTGGCGATCTGCTGGGCCTCGGCCGCACTGGCCTGCAGCGCCTGCTGATCAACCGGAGCGCCCTGCGCGAGCCAGTTCTGCAGCGTCTGGTAGTCGGCCTCGCGCAAACCTGTGACCGCGAACGGCATGCCGGCTTGCGGATTCTTCCGGGCAAACTCGTCGAATTCCTGCGGCAGTGGGCATTGATTGACCCGCGTGATGCCGGTATCCAGCGTCGCCGGCAGCTTGCTGTTGGCGGCAAACGGCTGCTGGTGCCCCAACTCCAGCATGCGCGCCAGCAGAGCGGCCTGGCTGCCCTGCGCATCCAGCACCGAAGTAAAGCCCTTGCGCTGCCAGGCCGCCGGGCCATGGGCATCGACAAACAGGCGCGTGGTCGCCTGCGCCTGGGTGCGCGTGCCGTTGTACACCGCAGCCTTGCTGGCACCGCGCTGCACGCCTTCGCCACTGCCCAGGTTGAGCTGGCAGGCGGCGTCGTAACAGGCGTGGCAGGCCACACAGTGCTGGGTGAAAATCGGCTGGATATCGCGGCTATAGGAGACGGGCTCGGCCGCCTGTAATGAGCCGATGAACAAACAACAGACGCCAAGCAGTATGCGGCAGACCATGGAAACGTCTCTAAAATGGCTCAAGCACCGATTCTAGCCGGCGCGGGCTCGGCAAAGCGAATCGGCAAACATGAGCGAAATTCATCTAAAAGCGCAGCCCACTGCAAAAGCGTGCAGCTTTGTTATCATCACGCATCTTTTTTCACGCGTCCCAGGTAGTTCTCTCCATGTCTCTGTCCGATCGCAGCGCCCGCCTCCAAGCTCTCCAGCAAGCCCTGAAGGAACGCATCCTGATCCTCGATGGCGGCATGGGCACCATGATCCAAAGCTACAAGCTGGAAGAAGAGGACTACCGCGGGGCGCGCTTCGCCGATTGGCCGCAGGATGTAAAAGGCAACAACGACCTGCTGATCCTCAGCCGCCCGGACGTGATCGGGGCGATCGAGAAGGCCTACCTGGATGCCGGCGCGGACATCCTGGAAACCAACACCTTCAACGCCACCCAGGTGTCCCAGGCCGACTACGGCATGGAAGCACTGGTGTATGAGCTGAACGTCGAAGGCGCACGCCTGGCCCGCCAAGTGGCCGATGCCAAGACCCTGGAAACCCCGGATCGCCCGCGTTTCGTCGCCGGCGTGCTCGGCCCAACCAGTCGTACCTGCTCGATCTCCCCGGACGTGAACAACCCCGGCTACCGCAACGTCACCTTCGATGAGCTGGTGGAAAACTACGTGGAAGCCACCCGCGGCCTGATCGAAGGCGGCGCGGACATGATCCTGATCGAAACCATCTTCGACACCCTTAACGCCAAGGCGGCGATCTTCGCCGTGCAGCAGGTGTTCGAGGATGACGGCGTCGAGCTGCCGATCATGATCTCCGGCACCATCACCGACGCATCCGGGCGCACCCTATCCGGGCAGACCACCGAAGCCTTCTGGAACTCGGTGCGCCACGCCAAGCCGATTTCCGTG
>JBFJZW010000074.1:0-16728 GCA_041621875.1 Pseudomonas sp.
CAACACGATCGCCGCGATCAAGCCGCCAAGCAGTAGCCATCGACGATAGAGCACGCGCTGGCGGGCCGCCACTACTTCGTTGAGCCACGCTGCGTCAAAACCGGAGTGGTACGCCGCGACTTCAGCGCCGGCTACTTCCTCACCCCGGCCCTGCAACTGACCTTCCAGGCGCAGAACCTGACGGATGAGTCCTTCTACGTCTACAGCGGCCGCCGCGACTTCAACGCCCAGTACGAAGAGTACGGCCCGACCTACAAGCTCGGCCTGACCTTCACCCACTTCTGACCTGTGTACCGGCTGGGTGCGCCGCGAGCGTGCCCGGCTGGCTGTTAAGTTTTCAGTAAGGATTTGCCCGTATGCACCTTTCGTTTCTCAAGAAAAACCTATTGCTCGCCAGCCTGATTGCCTTGAGCGCCTGCCAGAGCACGGTGGCCGATAAACCTACAGCAACCCTGAGCCTGCAGACGCTTGCCAGCCCGGGCATGGACGCCGTCGAAGCGGCGCAATGGCTGACCAGCGACAGCTTCTGGCCAGGTGCCGAGCGCCTGCAGAGCAGCGAGAAACAGGGCCTGTTCGTGCTCGACCAGCAGGGCGCGATCCTGAGCCAACTGCCAGGCACTTTTGCCAGCGTCGATCACCGCGTTGGTCCGCGCGGCCTGCTGGTGGCGGCCTTGGATGTCGACCGCCAGCAGGCGATGCTGGTCAATCTGGCGAACCAGCGCTGGAGCGAGCCGCTGTACCTGCCGCGCCCGGCCTACAAGATCGATGGCCTGTGCCTGTACCGCGATGGGGCGAACAACGAGTTTGTGTTTCTGATCGGCGAGGAGGGCATCGGCGAGCAGTGGCTGGTGGCCCAGCACGAAGTGCCCCTGAGCAAACCGCAGCGCGTGCGTGGCATAAGCCTGCCGCCGGCCAGCGAGCACTGCCAGGTCGATGATCTGGCCGAGCGCCTGTATGTCAACGAGGAGGGCGTCGGCCTGTGGGCCTACGCCGCCCATGCCGAGGCCGATCTGGTGCGCGAGCCGGTGGGCCTGGTGCAGCCGTTCGGTGATATCGGCAAGGCGCTTGCCGGCATGGCCGTGGTGCCGGGCGGAGTGCTGGCGCTGGATCCGGAAAGCAACACGCTGCACCGCTACCAGCGTGGCGCAGAAGGCTGGCAGGCTCAGCCGGTACTGCCCCTGGGTGAGCTGAATGAACCGCAGGGCCTCAGCGTGCGAGCGGTGGCTGGCGGTCTGGAGCTGCTGGTGCGCGACGACGACGGCCTGCAGCGCGGGCAGCTGGCCTGGCAGGCGCAAGCCCCCAAACAGCAACCGGCACTGCCGATACTGCCGGTGCAGGCGCAGACCGATCCGGTGCCGAGCCTGGGCGATGCCGCCGATGATCCGGCGATCTGGGTGCACCCGAGTGACCCGCTCAAGAGCCGCGTATTGGGCACCGACAAGCAGGGCGGTCTGCTGGCCTATGACCTGGCCGGCAAGCAGCTGCAGGACCTGCGCGTCGGGCGGATGAACAACGTCGATGTGCGCGCAGGCTTCGACCTCAATGGCCAGCTGGTCGACCTGGCCGTGGCCAGCAACCGCGATCAGAACAGCCTGCAGCTGTTCGCCATCGACCGTAGCAGCGGCGAGCTGCGCAACCTCGGGCAGCTGCCGACGCCGCTCAAGGACATCTACGGCCTGTGCATGTTCAAGGATGCCGCCGGGGCGATCCATGCCATTGCCAACGACAAGGACGGCACCTTTGTGCAGTACCGCCTGAGTGCGGACGCCGGGCGGATCAAGGGCGAGCTGGTGCGCCAGTTCAAGGTCGCGAGCCAGCCGGAAGGTTGCGTCGCCGATGACCGCAACCAGCGCCTGTTTATCGGCGAAGAGGATGTCGCGGTCTGGGCGCTGGACGCCCGCGCCGATGCGCCAACCCGGCTGGAGCAGGTAATCGCGGCAGGTGATGTGGTCCATGACGACATCGAAGGCCTGGCCATTTACCAGGGCGCAACCCGCAACTACCTGGTGATCTCCAGCCAGGGCAACGACAGCTATGTGGTGCTCGATGCCACCGCGCCCTATGCCGTGCGAGGTGCGTTCCGTATCGGCCTGAACGCGCAACTGGGCATCGACGGCGCTTCGGAAACCGACGGCCTGGAAGTCACCTCGGCCAACCTCGGCGGCATCTGGAGCGCCGGCATGCTGGTGGTGCAGGACGGCCGCAAGCGCATGCCCGAAGACCGCCAGAACTACAAATACCTGCCCTGGAGCGCGGTGGCTGAGGCCCTCGGCCTGGAATAGCCACGCCCGGAATACACGCCGCCGTCATCAATCGGCAACACAAACGTAATCGAATAGCGCCCGGGGCATTCCCCAGGCGCGATGCAAGGAGACACCCATGCACAACACCCTCGAACAGATGACCGTCTGGGGCCTGATCACTGATGCCAGCCTGCTGGTGCAGGCGGTAATGCTCATCCTGCTGCTGGCCTCGCTGCTCAGCTGGTACCTGATCATCCAGCGCAGCACGGTATTGCGCCGCAACGAACGCCTGATGAAAGACTTCCAGCTGCGTTTTCGCAGCGGCCACGACCTCGCCCAGCTGTACCGTGAGGGCAGCGATGGGCTGGATGAGGATGCCGGCCTGCAGCAGATCTTCCAGGCCGGTTATCACGAATTTGTCCAGCTCAAGCGCGAACCGGGGATTGCCGGCGAGCTGGTGATCGACGGCGTCGAGCGCTCGTTGCTGGTGGCCATCAGCGAGCAGGAAGAGCGCCTGGAGAAGGGTCTGCCGTTTCTCGCCACGGTCGGTTCGGTCAGCCCCTATATCGGCCTGTTCGGCACCGTGTGGGGGATCATGAATTCCTTTATCGGCCTGTCCCAGGTGCAGCAGGCGACGCTCTCCACGGTCGCCCCGGGTATCGCCGAAGCGCTGATCGCCACGGCCATCGGCCTGTTCGCGGCGATTCCCGCGGTGATCGCCTACAACCGCTTCAGCGCCCGGGTCGCCACCCTGAGCACACGCTACTACGGCTTTGGCAACGAATTGCAGGCACGTCTGCACCGCAAGCTGCACGCCGCCAGCAGCCACGTCAGCGCCGCCGCCTGAGGAGCCCGTCATGCGCAAGCCGATAAACAAACACGCGCCCAAGGCCGAGATGAATGTGGTGCCTTACATCGACGTGATGCTGGTGCTGCTGGTGATCTTTATGGTCACCGCGCCGATGCTCACCCAGGGGGTGAAGGTCGAGCTGCCCAAGGTCGCCAGCGAAGCGCTGCCCACCGATACCCAGCAGCAGATCCTTACCCTCTCGGTGCAGGCGGACGGTGGCTATTACTGGAACCTGGGCAGCGAATTGAACACCGAACAGCAGACCGACAGCACCGTGGGCCTGGAGGAAATGACCGCCCAGGTGACGCAGATCATCGCCGAGCGCGGCGATACCCAGGTGTATATCCGCGCCGACCAAGCCGCCGACTATGCCACCGTGGTGGCCGGCATCGCCGCCTTGCAGAAGGGCGGGGTGAGCAACCTCGGCCTGATCACCGAGGCCCCGCAGTGAGCAGTGTGCTGATGGATAATCCCGCTTCTGTAGTCTGGCCCAGATTGCCGATAGCACGTCTGCGCAATGCCCAGGCTGTGTTATTGACCCTGGCCCTGCATGGCGTGGTGCTGGCCCTGTTGCTGGCTAATTGGCCGGTGGAAAAGCCCGCTGCGCCGAGCATCAGCACCATCAGCATGCAGTTGCTTAGCTTGCCGCCACCGGTGCCGGTGGTGGAAACCGCGCCGCCCGTGCCGATCGAAGTAGCTCCGCCGGAAGTGCGCGCGCCTGTGCAGCCGCAGATTGATTCCCGTATCGCCCAGCGGAAGCTGGAGCAGGCGGCCCTGGCGCATAAGCGCGTGGAGCAGGAGAAGCTTGAGCAGCAACGCCAGCGGCTTGAAAGCAAACGTCAGGAGCGGGCCCGTCTCGAGCAGCAAGAGCGCGATCTGGCGCAACAACGCCAACTCGCCGAGCAGCTGGCAGCGCAGCAACGTCAGCAGGCCGCCGATGCTGCGGCCGAGCAGGCGCGTCGGGCCGAAGCCGCTGCGGCGGCCAGCCGTCAGTACCTGCCGATTGCCAAGCAGGCACCGGCTTACCCACGGCGGGCGCTGGACAAGGGGATCGAGGGCGAATGCACGGTCAGCTACACAGTCAACGCCCAGGGCCGGGTTGAACAGCCCGAGGTGGTCGGTGCCTGCCATCCCTTGTTTATCCGACCCTCATTGGCCGCGGCGCAGAGCTTTCGCTACCAGCCGCGGGTGATCGATGGTCGCGCCGTCGCCGTACCCAATGTGAAGAACACCTTTACCTACCGGATCGAATAAACCTCTGCCCGCCGTCCAGGCTGCTCTTCGTTGAGCGGTGCGGGCCGGTGCGCGCCCACTTTTTGCGAGAGCCGTGATGAACCAGGATCACCAACAGTTTCACGCCAGCCTTGAAGCCCACGACGATGTGGCGATCAACCCAAGCGCCAATCCTGCGCTAAGCGATTTACTGAGTCCTGCACGGCGCAATGTGCTCAAGGGTGGCCTTACCCTTGCCGCGCTCGGCTTCTTCGCCGGTGGCATCAGTGCCTGCCGCAGTGCCGGGGCCAGCCCGCTGCTGGGTTTCAAGGGCGTGCCGGTGCAGATCGACCCGCAATTCGACCGCGTGCTGGTCGCCGAAGGCTACCGCGCCACGCCGTTTTTCTCCTGGGGTGACCCGGTCGAGGCCGGTGCGCCGCAGTGGAACCCGGATGCCAGCGACGATTGGCAGGCCCAGCTCAAGCAGGCCGGCGACAACCACGACGGCATGGATTTCTTCGCTTTCGAAGGCGAAACCGACCGCGGCCTGCTGGTGATGAACCACGAATACGTCAACCCGCCGCTGCACCCCGGCAACCAGATCGACCAGAGTAAGCCACGGCCGCTGAGTGAAGTGCGTAAGGAGCAGGCGGCTCATGGCGTGTCGGTGATCGAGGTGCAGAAGGGTGCGGACGGCCAGTGGCAGCGGGTGATGGATTCGCCCTACAACCGCCGCATCAGCGCCCTGACCGCCATGCGCATCGCCGGCCCACTGGCCGGGCATGAGCTGATGCAAACCGTCGCCGACCCCAGCGGCCGTGAAGTGCTGGGCACGATCAACAACTGCGCCACCGGCATCACCCCCTGGGGCACCTTCCTCACCTGCGAGGAAAACTGGCACAACTACTTTATCAACCGTGATCAGGCCGACTACGCCAGCCGCGTGTCGCACAAGCGCTATGGCCTGGCCCAAGAGGGCACCAGCAAGAACTACGCCTGGGAAACCGCCGACCCGCGCTTCGACGCCACCCCCGACCCGCAGCAAGCCCACGGCGGCTACGTCAACGAGCCCCATCGTTTTGGCTGGGTGGTGGAAATCGACCCCTTCGACCCGCAGGCGCAGCCGATCAAGCGCACCGCCTTTGGTCGCATCGGCCGTGAATGCGCGGCCCTGAGCCTGGGCGATGACGGCCGTATGGCGTTCTACTCCGGCGACGACGCCAAGGGCGAGTACGTCTACAAGTTCGTCCCCAGTGGGCGTTTCGATGCGGCCAAGCCCAAGGCCAACCGCGACCTGCTGGATGAAGGCACCCTCTACGTCGCGCGTTTCGATGCCGACGGCTCCGGTCAATGGCTGGCCCTGGTCCATGGACAGAACGGCCTGACCGCCGCCAGTGGTTTTGCCAGTCAGGCCGAGGTACTGCTCAACGCCCGCGCCGCGGCTGACCTGGTGGGCGCAACGCCGATGGATAGGCCCGAGTGGGCGGCCGTGCATCCCGCCAGCCGTGAGGTCTATGTGGCCCTGACCAATAACGATGGTCGTGGCGACAAACAGCCCACCGACAAAGCCAACCCGCGCCCGCAGAACCTGCATGGGCAGATCCTGCGCTTTAACGAGCAGGGTGCCGATCCCAGCGCCGAAACCTTCAGCTGGGAGCTGTTCCTGCTGGCTGGGGAGCAGAAGGGGGCCAAGGATGCCAACGGCAACGCGGTGCCCGCCAATCTCACCGGCACCATCAATGGCGATCTCTTTTCCTCGCCCGATGGTCTGGCCTTCGACAGCCATGGCCGTTTGTGGATTCAGACCGACTACGGTGACGATGAAGCGGCAATGCAGACCATGGGCTGCAACCAGCTGCTCTGCGCCGACCCCAGCACCCGCGAGGTGCGGCGTTTTCTGGTCGGTCCGCGCGGCTGCGAAATCACCGGTCTGGCCTGGAGCCCGGATGGCAAGACGATGTGGGCGAATGTGCAGCACCCCGGCATCAGCTACCCGGCCAGCGATGGCCAGAGCCGGCCGCGCTCGACCACGCTGCTGATTACTAAAAATGATGGCGGGGTGATTGGCAGCTAGCCGCGAGGGTAGGGGCTGAGTTATAGGCTTGAGCGGCTTAGCTCAACTCGCGTTAACGGCCAGGGTTTCTGGCCGTTAACGGGGGGCGTATGGACGCTGCCGGTTGAGCGCTCGCAAAGGCCGCCGCTCAACGGACTAAATGCCACTTCAGGCGCGCTTTAATTCCTGGCCGGCGATCTCTTCTCGGGCACCGCGCAGTTGAGCGGCATCCAGGTTCATCCGATGGATCACGTTGAACAGTTGCTGCCTGAGCACCTCGTCGCCAATTCTTTCCGCCGCGCGCATCACCGCAACTGCGGCAGCTTCGTTGTTGCTGGCCACCTGGTCGAGCGTTTTGCAGATGTGTCGTATCGTGCGGCTCACAAGCCTGTCCTCCTGAATTTGTGTGTGCACTGTAGAGCCGGCATATTTCCTTTTGATTTCAGCTGGTCACTCGCAGCTTGCTGGCTTCTCGACTGCAGTGCGGCATGGCAACCGAGGGTGGCTGCCATTGGTCATCTGCATTGAGCGATGGCCCATAAAATCCTCTTGATCATGAGGATTTACTTGATAAATCCCTTTTGAAGGATAAAATCCGCACAAATGTGAGGATTTTCTGCTTTGCTATGTGTGTATGGCGATTATCCTTTCGACCGTGAGGATTTATTCCGTGAAGTTTGAAATTGACACCCCCGAGACGCTCGGCATGCTCATTCGCGCCAGCCGTAAAGCCCTGGATATGCGCCAGGACGATGCGGCCGGCACTATTGGCGTCAGTGAAAACTTCCTCGGCAAGGTCGAGCGCGGCGGCGAAACGGTGCAGTGGGGAAAGCTCTTTCAGGTGATCAAGGAGCTGGGGCTGAGCGTAACGCTCGAGGTCCCGGAAGCCTTTGCCCCTGAAACCCTGGAGCACTACCAGACTATCCAGCGCAAGCGTCAGCGCACTGTGGATGCACAGCCTGATACCTCGCAAAACGAGGTGCCCTGATGCAGCGGGCGCTAAATGTCTGGATCAACGGCGTCATGGTGGGGGCGTTGCGCGAGTTCAATGGCCTCTGGGCGTTTGCCTATAGCCAGGCGTGGTTGAGCCGGGAGGAGGCCCATCCCCTGTGCCCAGGCCTGCCGCTGCAGAGCGAGGAGCATGTCGACGGTGCCAGTGTGCGGCCAGTGCAGTGGTACTTCGACAACCTGCTGCCAGAGGAAGGACAGCGCCTGCTGATTGCGCAATCGGTCGGTCGCGCCTTCGAGGATGCATTCGGCCTGTTGGAGTACTTCGGGGCCGAGTCGGCCGGCTCCCTGACCCTGCTGCCGCCGGGGGAAGTACCCGAGGCGGGTGGGGTCAGCGCGCTCACGTACGAGGAACTGTCGACACGCATACAGGACATGCCGCGGGTACCGCTGGCCGAGCGTTCGGCCAAGAAAATGTCCCTGGCTGGGGCTCAGCACAAGGTGGCAGTGATCCTTCGCGATGGGCAGATTCTGGAGCCCACCGGCAGCACGCCGTCCACCCATATCCTCAAGCCCGACCACCCGGATGTGGCCTGGGCTCACTCGGTAATCAACGAGTGGTTCGTCATGACCCTGGCCAAACGCCTGGGCCTGAATGTGCCGCAGGTGACCCGGCTCTATGTGCCCCAGCCGGTCTATCTGATCGAGCGCTTCGATCGCCTGCCCGAGCAGCCGGACTGGCGACGCCTGCACTGCATCGATGCCTGTCAGTTGACCGGGCTGTCGCGGGAATTCAAATACAGCGCCGGCAGCGTGTCGCGGCTGAACGCGATCACCAAGCTGTGCGTGCCGCCGGTAAAGGCCCGTGAAGCACTGTTCAAGTGGCTGGTGTTCAACGTTCTGGTCGGCAACGAAGATGCCCACCTGAAGAACCTGAGTTTCCTGGTGGGCAGAAAAGGGGTGGCCCTGTCGCCGTTCTACGACCTGCTGTGCACGGCGGTCTACGGCACCCGGGCATTCGATCAGGACAAATGGCCGGGCCAAGCCGCGCTGGCCTGGCCCCTCAACGGGGTGGCGAATTTGTCGGCAGTCAGCCGGGTGCTCCTGGTTGAGGTGGGCGTCGACATGGGCATCAAACCCGCGACGGCGAACAAGCACATCGATCAGCTGGCGGATAACGCATACGCCCAGGCCAGGGCGCTGCAGGTGGAGGTGGAGCAGCAGAACCAGGCGCTTATCCAGGCGCGTCCCGAGATCCGCGCAACGCTGAATGGTGAGATGCGTTTACTGCGGGCCATGGTTGAAATCGTTATACGCGAAATGGCCAGGCAAATCGGGCGGGGTGCCGATTAGGCCCACTGCGTACTTCCAAAGCACTATTGCGCGGCATAGGCTGGGGCATTGATGCTTGCTTGCCGAACTCCGCCAGGGCCAATGCCAACCATGTCTGCTCGCGCCGCACCTTCTGCACACCCCGAGCCGCAGCCCGACTGTCGGCGGCTGGGCAATGGTCTGGGTGTGATCCTGCTGAGCCAGCCGGGTCTGACCAAGGCGGCGATCAGCCTGCGGGTTGCCGCCGGCAGCCATGACGAGCCGCTGGAGTATCCGGGGCTGGCGCATTTTCTCGAACACCTGCTGTTTTTAGGCAGCGCCGGTTTCGCCGGCGAGCAGCGGCTGATGCCCTTTGTTCAGGCCTGCGGCGGCCAGCTCAATGCCTCGACCCAGGGGCATCACACCGATTACTTCTGCGAGGTACCGGCGCAGCGCCTCGAAGACGCCCTGGCGCGGCTGCTGGATATGCTCGCCAAGCCCTTGTTCGAGGCCGAGGCGCAGGTGCGCGAACGCGAGGTGGTGCACGCCGAATTTATCGCCCGCGGTCAGGATAGCGGCACCCTGATCGGTACGGCGCTGGGTCAGGCTCTGCCGGCGGGGCATCGCTTTGCGGCCTTTCAGGCCGGCAACCGAGAAACCCTGGCGGTCGAACAGGCGGACTTCCAGCAGGCGCTACGGGCCTTTCATCAAACCTTCTACCGAGCTGCAAACCTGACCCTGGTGCTGCTGGGGCCGCAGCCGCCGGAGCAGCTCTATGCCCTGGCCGAGGCCTATGGCGCTGCCCTGGGTGAAGGTGACGGTCCGCTGCAGTCAGCGGCTGCGCCACTTCTGCCGCTAAGGGCGCAGCACTTGCAGCTGTGCCTGCCGGCGGATGCTCCTAGTCTGCACCTGTGTTTTGCCCTGGAGCTGCCGCGCCCGGCGCAAGCGGGCGGGCTGAGCGAGGCGCTGGATTTTCTCCAGACCTGGCTGCTTGGCGAGTCGCCAGGCGGGCTGCTGGCCAACCTGCGAACCGCGCAGCTGTGCCGGGAGCTGGAGGTGCGCCGACTGTATCAGCATGACGAGCAGGCTTTGCTGCTGCTGAGCTTTGCCGCGGTAGAAGGCGCGGAGCAGGCGCGTGCAGGTATTGCCGCGGCGCTGCAGGGCTGGCTGAAGTTCTTTGCCGAGGCCGACTGGACGACGTTGCAAGACAGCTACCGGGCGATCCGCCAGAGCCAGCGGCGCAGCCTGTCACCCATGGCGCTGGCGCGTTACTGGCAGGAGGGCCTGGCCGTTGGCGGCAACCCCCATGACGCGCTGACCGCCCAGGGCGAGCACTGCCTGCGTGCCGTGCTCGGGCAGATGCAGCAGCCCCAGCGACTGATCGAACTGCTGGTAAGCCAGACCGAGCAGCCGCTCTGGCCGACCTCGGGTTTTGCCCTGCGTATGGCCGCCATGCCGCCTTGCCCGGCTGTAGCGGCTGACTGGCGCTGGCAGTTGCCGGCCGCCAATCCCTTTTTCGCGGTTACGCCGCCGCCGGCTCCGCTGCTGAGTTGCAGCGCCCAGCTGCGCTGGCTGGCCGCGCCGGACAGCCAGGCGGACGGGCAGGGCGCGCTGTACTGGCGCTGCTGTTTTAGCGAACCGCTGCCGTTGCAGATTGCCTTGGCCGTGGCCCAGGAGGCGCTGCGGGAAACCCAGGCCAGTGCTGCCCAGGCGGGTGTCAGCCTGCACCTGTCAGCCGCGAGTGCAGGGCTGCAGCTGGTCTTGCAGGGCCCGGCCGAGATGCTGGTCAGGGTGGCGCAGCAGGCCCTGCCGCGTCTGCTGGAGCCGACAGAGGCGGCCTGGCAGTTGGGGATGCGCCAGGCCCAGGGCAATATGCAGCAGGGGCAGATGCCGATTCGCCAGTTGTTGCAGCGCTTGCCCGGGTTGCTCCAGGCCCCTGACAGGACGGCCGAGTCGCCCAGCCTGGAACCGTTGCAGGCGCGCTACCGCCAGGTCCGCCTGGAAGGCTTGGGCATAGGGCTGCCGCCGTCCGGGCAGCGCGCACTCGAGACGTTGTTCGCTAACTTTGCGCCCCTGGTTCCGGCGGCGTCAGGCCGCTCTGTCGAGGCCGGGCGGTACTGGCTGCACGACAGTTGCGACAGCAGCGAGGCGGCGCTGCTGCTGTTCTGCCCGCAACCGGCCGCCGATGCTGCCAGCGAGGCCAGTTGGCGGCTGCTGGCGCATCTCTACCAGGGGGCGTTCTTTCAGCGCCTGCGTAGCGAACTGCAGGTGGGCTACGCGGTGTTTTGCGGCTTTCGCCAGGTGCAGGGGCAGGCGGGCATTCTGTTTGCCGTGCAGTCGCCCCATGCCTCGACCGAGCAGATCCTCGGCCATATCGAAGACTTTGTGCAGGCCCAGGGCGAACGCCTGGCGGGGCTGGACGAGGGCGCAATCGTCCAGGCCGCCGCGCAGCTGCAGGCCCAGCTGCAGAGTGCCGCCGACAACCTGAGCGACTTCGCCGAGCAGCACTGGCTGCTGCATCTGGCCGGGCTGCCGGCCAGCCATGTTCCGGCCGTGGTGCAGGCCCTGGAAGGCTGGGCCCGCCCGGCACTGCTGCACAGCCAGGCGCTGCTGAGTCAGGCGCGCGGCGGTTGGCGCGTGCTGGCCAATAGCGCGCCGCCGGCCAATGGCTGGGTCGCCCTGGGCTAAGGCTCGCGGTTTTCCCTCTGAAAAACATAAATCTGGCTCTGTCCCAATTAAGTGTTGCCAGCAGTGCTGGCGGACTCTGTGAACCCGTAGGAGCGGCCTTGGCCGCGATGTTCTTCTATTGACCTCGATTCGCGGGCAAGCCCGCTCCTACAAAGGCTGAGCGTGTCGACAACAGCTAACTCAGACATAGCCTAAATCTTCGGCCAGCTCACTTTGCCGTGGCCCGTCCGTTCTCTGTCTTTGCCCCTCTGCGGACGGCCCCCAGGTATTACGACCTTGGACCTGCTTCTTTCTGCTCAGGGTCAATGGTCGCAGCAGTCGTACACCTTTACGCCTGCGCCGGTGCACCCGGCCAAGGCAGCAGCCAAGCAGTGCCATAGCAGCATATGGCCACTGCCAGGGCTTTTCGATAATCGCCTCCGACCCGACTGACTGATTAGTCGTTCCTCAAGCGGAGAGCGTTATGAACAACAAGAAGATCGCCAGCACCCGATTCCTGCCTCTGGCACTGACTGCCGCCGTGGCCCTGGCTACGGCCCAGCAAGCCGCCGCGGAAATCGTTCTGTATGACCAGGACGACACCACGTTTTCCACCGATGGCTATATCAACGCCTTCTATGTGAACAGCGATGTGGATCGCGAGGGCGACACCTTCGACCGCCGTCAGTCGCGGGTAAAAATGGGCTTTCTGCCCAACTGGATCGGCTTCAACTTCGGCAAGCAGATCGACGACCTGAAGCTCGGCGGTCGTTCCTCGTTCTGGGTCACCATCAACGACAGCGAACAGAACGGCACCGGCACCGATATCGACGTGCGCCAGTTCTACGGCACTGTCGGCAGCGAGTGGGGCGAAGTGCTGGTGGGTAAGGACTTCGGCCTGTTTGCCCGTTCCAACATCTTCCTCGACGAACTGCTGTCCGGTTATGGCCAGGTCAGCGACACCCTGGGCCTGGTCGACTTCGGCGGCGTGTCCTTCGGCAATATCGGCAGCGGCTATCCGTACCCGTTCCCCACCGCGCAGATCACCTACCGCAGCCCGAAAATGAGTGGCCTGCGCGTAGCCGCCGGGATCATGGACCCCTACGACTCCAACCAGATCGACGGTAACGGCAAGGCCTACCAGGAGAGCCCGCGCTTCGAAACCGAGATCACCTATGAGTTCGAAGTGGCCGGCGCGAAGATCTACTCCTGGATCAACGGTGCCCACCAGACTTCGGACAATACTGACTCCGACGTCGACTCGGTCACCTCCAAGGGCCTGGGTTACGGTGTGCAGGCCAAGATGGGCGGCTTCTCGGTAACCGGTTCGGGCTTCCAGGCCGAGGGCATTAACCCCTTCTTCACCAACAACCTCGGTGAGCCCACGTTGCGCGAAGTGGACAGCGACGGCTACCTGCTGCAGACCTCCTACACCTTCGGCAAGAACCGTGTGGCGCTGTCCTACGGCAAGACCGAAGACGACGGCAACGGTCTGGGCACTGCCGCCGACTACGAGACCCGCGGCATCGCCTACTTCCGCACCATCAACGACAACCTCAAGCTGGTGGCCGAATACAACCAGTTCGAGATCGACGCCGCCACCGGCAGCGGCCTCAATGAAGACACCAACACCTTCGCCGTAGGTGCCGTGCTGAACTGGTAAACCCGCAGAGCAGGCCGGGCCGGGGTGACCTTGCCCGGCCTTTGCCTGGAGATCGCCATGCATCTGGATTTACTGCTGATCCTGTTGCCATGCAGCAGCGTGATTCTCGCGCTGCCCATTGTGCTGATGCGTTGCCTGTTAAACGGACGTAGCTGAATTCAAGGAGGCGACATGCTCGGCTTATGGAGTGTGCATGCCCCGCAATATCTGTTGATTCTGACGCTGTTGACCACCCTGGTATTTGCCCTGCCGATTTTCTCCATCCCGCTGGTCTGGGCCCGCCTGATGGGCTGGACGCTTCCCACGCATACTGACCTGGCGGTCTACTTCGGCCGCTGTCTGGGTGCGTTTATCCTGATTCTCGAAGCCATGATGCTGCGCGCCGCGCTGACGGGGGAGGCGATTCACGCCGTCTTCGAAATGCTCCTGGCGGTGGCCGTGATGATGATAGTGGTGCATGTCTACGGGGCCCTGCGGCGTATCCAGCCGCTCAGTGAAACCCTGGAGATCGGCTTCTATGTCGGCCTGCTGGTGCTGACGCTGTTGTTCTGGCCTGCTACTTAGGGAGTAGGCCGGCGCTACTCAAGTGGCATGGGGTGCGCGGGCCGAGCTTCGTAGAATGACCCCAGGCTATCTAGGTTTATTCGCGGGGCAGGCTATGCAGCAGGAAATGACCGACGGCGTCGTCACCGCCATGTCCTGCGCCAGCGATGTCGAACTGGTGGCGCAGGAACTGGCACGGCAACTGATCCATCCCCACCTGGGCTTCGTGCTGTTCTTCTGCTCCGCCGAATACGACCTGCAGGGTCTCGGCGCGGCGCTGGAGCAGCATTTCGGCGGGATCAACCTGGTCGGCTGCACCACGGCCGGCGAGATCACGACCCAGGGCTATGGCCGCGGCTGCGTCAGCGCGGTGGGCTTCGATCACCGCAGCTTCTCCATCGCCAGCGGCCTGATCGACGAGATGGAGCGCTTTAGCCTGATCGACGCCCAGCAGCTGGTCGAGCGCCTGGTCAAGGACTGCCGCACCAATGAACTGGCCTCGATCAAGGGCCACAGCTTCGCCCTGACCCTGCTCGACGGCCTGTCCAGCCGTGAGGAAGTGGTGCTCGGCGCGCTCAGCGCGGCCCTGGGCAGCATTCCGCATTTCGGCGGCTCGGCCGGTGACGACAACCACCTGACCCACACCCACGTCTACTACGGCGGCCAGTTCCACACCGGCGCGGCGGTGGTGGTGCTGTTCAACACCTGGCTGGATTTCGAGGTGTTCAGCACCCATCACATCGAGCCCAGCAGCGACAAACTGGTGGTCACCCGCGCCGACAGCGCCAGCCGCCGGGTCTATGAACTCAACGCTGCACCGGCCGCCCAGGAATATGCCGAACTGATCGGCGTGCCGCTGGCCGAACTGGATCATCGGGTGTTCGCCGCCAACCCCCTGGCCGTGCGCATCAGCGAGCAGTACTACGTGCGCTCGATCCAGCGGGTCAACGAAGACCTCAGCCTGACCTTCTACTGCGCGGTGGAGAACGGCATCGTGCTTACCGCCATGCAGCCCGGGCCCTTGCTGCCCAACCTGGAAGGGGTGTTCGACGGCTTGCGCGAGCGCCTCGGCCCCTTGCTCCTGACCATCGGTTGCGACTGTTTCCTGCGTCGCCTGGAAATCGAAGACCACGGCGGCGTCGAGCCGGTCTCGGCCTTTCTGCGCAGCCAGCCGGTCATAGGCTTCAATACCTACGGAGAGCAGTTCAATGGTATGCACATCAACCAGACCTTCACCGGAGTCGCCATTGGCCGCCCCGGTCGAGGCTGATGTCGCCGAGCTGCAGGCCCGCTGTCAGGCCCTGGAAAAGGAAAACCACAAGCTCAAGCGCATCAACGCAGCCCTGATCGAACGGGTCGAGTCGGTGCACTCGCGGGGCGACGACGCCTACGCCGCCTTCCAGCATTCGGTGGTGCTGGCCGAGCAGGTGCGTGAACGCACCGATGCGCTGAACCAGGCCATGGCCGAGCTGAAATCCAGCAACCAGCTGCTCAGCGACGCCCGCCTGCGCGCCGAGACCGCCCATCAGCATCTGATCGACGCCATCGAGAGCATCTCCGACGGCTTCGTCCTGTTCGACCGCGAGCAGCGCATCGTCCTGTTCAACAGCCGCTTCAAGTCCTTCTGGGCCCACAGCCGCGCGCGGATCAACGCCGGCACCCGCCTGGCGGAGATCAAACGCCTGAGCAAGAGCACCGGCCTGGTGGTCGAGGAGCAGCGCGGCAAGGACGGCGAGCATATGCTCTACCGCCTGCGTGACGGACGCTGGGTGCAGGTCAGCGAACGGCCGACCCGCGAGGGCGGTCTGGTGATCCTCTACACCGATATCACCGAGGTCAAACTCAACGAAACCCTGCGCCGCGAGCAGGCCCTGGCGCAGAAGTCGCGCCTGCTGCAGCGCGCCGTCGACAACCTGTCTCAGGGCATGGCCATGGTCAATGCCGAGGGCCAACTGGAGCTGTGGAACCACCGCTTCCTCGACCTCTGCGGCCTGGCCCCGATCAACGCCCACCGGCCTTTCGCCGAGGTGATGGCCGAAAGCGAGCTGGCCCTGCTGACCCCGGACAGTCGCGACGCCAACGGCAAGCCGATCGAGGAGCTGGAGCTGCACCTGTTCGACGGGCGCATGCTCGAAGTGCGCACCCATGCCTTGCCCACCGGCGGTTTCGTCAACACCTTCACCGATATCACCGAGCGCCACCGGCATGCCGAAGCCTTGAGCGAGAGCGAACGCTGGATTCGCCTGATCACCGACCATGTACCGGCGCTGATCGCCTACCTGACCGCCGACCTGGTCTACGAATTCACCAACAAGGTCTACGAGGAATGGTACTGCTGGCCCCGCGGCGCGATGCTCGGTCAGAGCCTGCGGGCGGTGCACAGCGAGGAACATTGCCGGCGTCTGGAGCCCTATATCGAACGGGCGCTGTCCGGCGAGAGCGTGACCTTCGAGTTCGCCGAAACCAACCACAGCGGCCAGGAGCGCTACATGCTGCGTTCCTATGTGCCCAATCGCCAGGCCAATGGCGAGGTGACCGGGATCTTCGTGCTGATCCGCGATATCACCGAGCGCCGGCGTACCGCCGAGGCCCTGCATCAGGCCTATCAGCACCTGGAACAACGGGTGCGCGAACGTACCGCCGAGCTGACCACGGTCAACCAGCAACTGCGCCGCGAGATCGACGAACGCACGCAGATGGAGTCGCGCCTGCGCGAGGCCAAGGGCGAGGCCGAACAGGCCAACCTGTCGAAGACCAAGTTCCTTGCCGCGGTCAGCCACGACCTGCTGCAGCCGCTCAACGCCGCCCGCTTGTTCACCAGCGCGCTGCTGGAGAAGGGCGAACTGGCCGGCCACGCGCCCCTGGTGCGCAACGTCAGCAACTCCCTGGAAGACGTGGAAAGCCTGCTCGGCACCCTGGTGGATATTTCCAAGCTCGACGCCGGGGTGATCAAGCCGGATATCGCCCCCTTCGCGGTCAGCGAACTGCTGGAAAACCTCGCCGCCGAATACCACCAGATCGCCGGCAGCGAAGGCCTGCGTCTTGATTTCATCCCCAGTTCGGCGCTGGTGCGCAGCGACATCCAGTTGCTCGCGCGCATCCTGCGCAACCTGCTCAGTAACGCCATCCGCTACACCAGCAGCGGGCGCATTCTGCTCGGCTGCCGCAGGCGTCGGCAGAGCCTGTCGATCGAGGTCTGGGACAGCGGCATCGGCATCGCCGAGGACAAGCTCGGCGA
>JBFJZW010000075.1:0-16606 GCA_041621875.1 Pseudomonas sp.
ATTGGCGCTGTCCATGCTGTCGCCGTTGGCCATGGCTGAAGAGGCCAAGCCTCTGCGTATAGGTATTGAAGCGGCCTACCCGCCGTTCGCCTTCAAGACGCCGGATGGTGCCATCAGCGGCTTCGACTACGACATCGGCGTCGCCCTGTGCGAAGAGATGAAAGTGGAATGCAAATGGATCGAGCAGGAGTTCGATGGCCTGATCCCGGCGCTTAAAGTACGCAAGTTCGACGCCGTGCTGTCGTCCATGAGCATCACCGAAGATCGCAAGAAGTCCGTGGACTTTACCGCCAAGTACTACGCCACCCCAGCCAAGCTGGCGATGAAGGCGGGCACCGAGTTGAAGGATATTCAGACTGAACTCAAGGGCAAGAAGATCGGCGTGCAGCGTTCCTCTGTTTATGACCGTTACGCTACCGACGTGTTTGCGGCTGCTGGTGCCGAAATTGTTCGATACAGCTCGCAGAACGAGGTCTTCCTCGATCTATCCTCGGGTCGCCTGGATGCCACCCTGGCGGATTCGGTGAATATTGACGACGGTTTCCTCAAGACCGATGCGGGTAAAGGCTTTGCTTTCGTTGGGCCGGACTTCACCGATAGCAACTACTTCGGTGAAGGCCAGGGCATCGCCGTGCGCAAGGGCGACAAGGAACTGGCCGACAAGATCAGCGCCGCCATCGCTGCCATCCGCGCCAACGGCAAGTACCAGGAAGTGCAGGACAAGTACTTCGACTTCAACGTCTACGGCGAGTAATCGTCTTCACTTAAAGTGGCGCAGGCCCGCGCCCTGTTGGTCTGCACCACCTTTTATGACCACCCTCCGTGGTGGTCACCCTTCAGGCCGTCGCGGGGCGACGTCAAAAATTGCTCCCGGTAATTTTTTTGTTGTGCTTCCTGGCGCCGTCTGGCGCTTGCATGAGGTAACCAGAGCATGCTGAACGGCTACGGCTCGACCATTCTCGACGGTGCATGGCTCACCCTGATCCTGGCCCTGACCTCCATGGCGGTGGCGATCTTTCTCGGCCTGCTGGGCGCGGCCTTTCGCCTGTCGCCGATCAAGTGGCTGGCGCTGCTGGGGGAAACCTACGCCACGGTGATTCGCGGGGTGCCCGATCTGGTGCTGATCCTGCTGATCTTCTACGGCGGCCAGGACATCGTGAACCGCGTCGCGCCGATGCTCGGTTACGACGACTATATCGATATCAACCCCTTTATTGCCGGCGTGTTCACCATGGGCTTTATCTTTGGTGCCTACCTGTCGGAGACCTTCCGTGGGGCCTTTATGGCCATCCCCAAGGGCCAGGCCGAGGCGGGCGCGGCTTATGGCATTAGTGGCATGCAGGTGTTCTTCCGCATCCTGGTGCCGCAGATGATCCGCTTCGCCATTCCCGGGTTCACCAACAACTGGCTGGTGCTGACCAAGGCCACCGCGCTGATTTCGGTGGTGGGGCTGCAGGACATGATGTTCAAGGCGAAAAGCGCGGCCGATGCCACCCGCGAGCCGTTCACCTTCTATCTGGCGGTCGCGGCGCTGTATCTGGTGCTGACCAGCGTGTCGTTGCTGGCGCTGCGTTTCCTGGAAAAACGTTACTCGGTCGGCACCAAAGCCGCCGATCTCTGACAGGGGAATGCCACGATGATTTTTGATTTTTCGGTGATCTGGGACAACTTGCCGCTGTACTTCGGCGGCGTGCTGGTGACCCTGCAGATCCTCCTGATTGCCCTGGCCGGCGGCCTGGCCCTGGCCATTCCCCTGGGCCTGATGCGGGTGTCCAAGTCGCCCTGGGTGAATTTCCCGGCCTGGCTCTACACCTACGTGATCCGCGGCACGCCGATGCTGGTGCAGCTGTTTCTGATCTACTACGGCCTGGCCCAGTTCGAGGCGGTGCGCGAAAGTTTCATGTGGCCCTACCTGTCCAGCGCCACCTTCTGCGCCTGCCTGGCCTTTGCCATCAACACCAGCGCCTACTCGGCGGAGATCCTGGCGGGCAGCCTCAAGGCCACGCCCCACGGCGAGATCGAGGCGGCCAAGGCCATGGGCATGTCGCGCTTCAAACTGTACCGGCGCATCCTCCTGCCTTCGGCGCTGCGCCGGGCGCTGCCGCAGTACAGCAACGAAGTGATCATGATGCTGCATACCACCTCGCTGGCCTCCATCGTCACCCTGATCGACATCACCGGTGCGGCGCGCACGGTCAGTGCGCGCTTCTATATGCCGTTCGAAGCTTTTATCACCGCCGGCCTGTTCTACCTCTTCCTGACCTTTATCCTGGTGCGCCTGTTCAAGCTGGCCGAGCGCCGCTGGCTGGCTTACCTGGCCCCACGCAAGGCCTGAGGAGACGCCCATGCAACGGATCGATCACCTACTGCCCTGGGGCTGCCCAGGCACAGAACGACACTTGAGCGTATTCCGTTTCGGCAGTGGCCCGTGCAAGGCCTATATCCAGGCCTCCCTGCACGCCGATGAACTGCCGGGCATGCGCGTGGCGGTGGAGCTCAAACGTCGCCTGCGTGAACTGGAAGCCCAGGGGCGTCTGACCGGGGTGATCGAACTGGTGCCGCTGGCCAACCCCATCGGCCTCGGCCAGGTGCTTCAGGCCAGCCACCAGGGGCGTTTCGAACTGGCCAGCGGGAAGAATTTCAACCGCGATTTCTTCGCCCTGGGCGAGGCCATCGCGCCAGCCCTCGAAGGTTGCCTGGGGCCGGACGGGCCGACCAATGTACGGCTGATTCGCACGGCCATGCTGGCCGCCCTGGATGCCTTGCCGCCGGCCGCATCGGAGCTGCAGGGCCTGCAACGTCTGCTACTCAGGCATGCCTGCGACGCCGACCTGGTACTCGACCTGCACTGCGATTTCGATGCCGTGGTGCACCTCTACCTGTTGCCGCAGCAGTGGCCGCAACTGCGCACTCTGGCCGCGCGCCTGCAGGCCGGGGCGGCGCTGACCATGGAGGATTCCGGTGGCGGTTCCTTCGACGAGAACTGCGCACTGCCCTGGTTGCACCTGAGTCGCCGCTTTCCCGAGGCCGCCATTCCCCTGGCCTGCCTGGCGGTAACGGTGGAGCTGGGCGGCATGGCCGACACCGAACGACCGCGGGCTGAGGCCAGTGCCGAACAGATCCTGGCCTTTCTCGCCGAGCAGGGCCTGATCGCTGGCGACTGGCCGAGCGCCCCCGAGTCCTGCTGCGAGGCCACCCCCTTCGCGGGCACGCAGTACGCCTACGCCCCCCATGCCGGGGTGGTGAGTTTTCTGCAACCAGTGGGGGCGCGGGTCTTGGCCGGCGATCCGCTGTTCGAGGTAATCGATCCGCTGGATGATCGCCACAGCATCGTCTGTGCCGCCACCGACGGTGTGCTCTACGCCCGTGAACGGATGCGCTTTGCCCAGCCCGGTCTATGGCTGGCCAAGGTCGCCGGCCGTACCCCTATTCGTCAGGGTCGCTTGCTCAGCGACTGATTCAAGAGAGTGGAAACCATGTACAAACTCGAAGTTCAGGATCTGCACAAGCGCTACGGCACTCACGAAGTCCTCAAGGGCGTGTCCCTGGCGGCCAAGGCCGGTGATGTGATCAGCATCATCGGCTCCAGCGGCTCGGGCAAGAGCACCTTTCTGCGCTGCATCAACATGCTCGAACAGCCCCATGGCGGCAAGATCCTGCTCAACGGCGAGGAGCTCAAGCTGGTGGCCAACAAGGACGGTGCGCTCAAGGCCGCCGAGCCCAAGCAGCTGCAGCGCATGCGCTCGCGCCTGGCCATGGTGTTTCAGCACTTCAACCTGTGGTCGCATATGAGTGCCCTGGAAAACGTCATGGAAGCGCCGGTGCACGTGCTCGGCATGAGCAAGAAGGAGGCCCTGGAAAAGGCTGAGCACTACCTCAGCAAGGTCGGCGTGGCCCACCGCAAGGACGCCTATCCCGCGCATATGAGTGGCGGCGAGCAGCAGCGCGTGGCGATTGCCCGGGCCCTGGCCATGGAGCCCGAGGTGATGCTGTTCGACGAACCGACCTCGGCGCTGGACCCGGAGTTGGTCGGCGAAGTGCTCAAGGTGATGCAGGACCTCGCCCAGGAAGGCCGTACCATGGTGGTGGTGACCCACGAAATGGGCTTTGCCCGCGAAGTGTCCAACCAGCTGGTGTTCCTCCACAAGGGCGTGGTGGAAGAGCGCGGCTGCCCACGCGAAGTGCTGGCCAATCCGCAATCCGAGCGTTTGCAGCAGTTTCTCTCTGGCAGCCTGAAATAACCGACGGCAACATCTCTGCGCACCCGCGCTATGCCCATAATCGCCAACAGAGCCTAAACTGCCCCCCATGAATGCCCACCGAATTGGCTTCCTGCTTTGGCCCTCGACCAAGCCCCTGACCCTGGCCTTGGCCGAAGAAGCGCTGCGCGTCGCCCAGCGCGTCCACCCCGAGGTGGTCTACGAACTGGTATTCCTCCAGGCCGAAGCGCCGGGCGAGGGTGCCTGGCGACTGCCGGGCGAACCCTGGGCGGGCAGGCTTGAGGGTTGCCAGCAGCTCTTTCTGCTCGCCGACGAGCCGCCCACTGCCATGGCTCCGGCGCTGTCCGGCGCGCTCAAGCAGCTGGTACGCGCCGGTTGCGTGATCGGCGGCATCTCCGCCGGGGTCTATCCGCTTGCGCAGCTGGGCCTGCTCGACGGCTATCGCGCCTCGGTGCACTGGCGCTGGCAGGACGACTTTGCCGAGCGCTTCCCCAAGGTGATCGCCACCAGCCACCTGTTCGACTGGGACCGCGATCGCCTGAGTGCCTGTGGCGGCCTGGCCGTGCTCGACCTGCTGCTGGCCTTGCTGGCCCGCGACCATGGGGCCGAGCTGGCCGGTGCGGTATCCGAGGAACTGGTGGTCGAGCGCATCCGTGAAGGCGGCGAACGCCAGCGCATTCCCCTGCAGAACCGTCTCGGCTCCAGCCATCCCAAGCTGACCCAGGCCGTGCTGCTGATGGAGGCCAATATCGAGGAGCCGCTGACCACCGACGAAATCGCCCAGCACGTGTGCGTGTCGCGGCGTCAGCTGGAACGCATCTTCAAGCAGTACCTCAATCGCGTACCCAGCCAGTACTACCTGGAACTGCGCCTGAACAAGGCGCGACAGCTGTTGATGCAGACCAGCAAGTCGATCATCCAGATCGGCCTGTCCTGCGGCTTCTCTTCCGGCCCGCATTTCTCCAGCGCCTACCGCAACTTCTTCGGTGCCACGCCGCGGGAAGACCGCAACCAGCGGCGCAGCAACAGCCCCTTCGAGCTGACCTCGACGCCGCCGACCGAGCGCGCCTGAGCCGCGGGCGCTAGAAGTCGCCCGCCATCTTGTACCGCGCCGATCCGGGCGCTATGTTGCCGGCTGACGGCAGGTCCTCCAGCGGCAGCGAACAGGACTAAGCTTGGTGTTCACCTTGGAAGCTAGGCTGTATGGATACTCAATCGACTGGAATTCTGGCGCGCCTTTTCCTGGCCCTTGTTCTGGGCCTGGTTGCACCTGTGCTGCGGGCCGAAACCCTGATCGCCATCGACAATGCCAATCCGCCCTTTATGTATCAGCAGGACGGTCAGGCCAAAGGGCTGTATCCCCTGGTGCTGCAGGCTGTGTTCGCCCGTGCGGGGCAGCCGGTGGTTATCCAGGCGATGCCCTGGAAGCGCGCCCTGAGGCGCAGCGAGAACGCCGAAGTGGGCGTGGGCGGCATCTACAAGACCAGCCGACGTCTGGCGCTGTATGACTATTCGCAGCCTATCTTCGAAGAAAAACTTATCGTCTATGTGCACCGGGACAAGGCGTTCCGCTTCACCCGGGTCGACGACCTGCACGGCAAGCGAGTCGGCGTGATCCGCGGCTGGAGTTATACCGAGGCCCTCGACGAGGCGATCAGGGACGGCCGCATCAAGGTGACTGAAAGCAGCTCGGATAAGGCGAATTTCAAGATGCTCGCCTCCGGCAGGCTGGATGCGGTGATCGCCATCGAACTGGCCGGGCAGCGGATTATCCAGCAGCTGCAGATGCACCAGGTATTGGCCCTGGCACCGCCCCTGAGCATTAACCCCACCTACCTGGTATTCGCCAAACAGGCCCGGCAGCAGCCGCTGCTGCGGCGCTTCGATCAGATACTGCTGGAGATGAGGGCGGACGGTAGCCTGGACAGGCTGGTGCAGCAGGCCGTAGGCAGCGAATAGCCGTCTTAAACCGAGTCGCTCGGCGCATGGGCACCTTGCCGGTGCCGCCCGCTACGCGCCAGCCAGCGCCAGGTGATCCAGCCAGCAGCGGCCAGATAAACCAACCCCCCCGGCACCCACATCAACAGCCCCGCCAGTTGCTGATCGGCCAGGTCGCGCTCGGCCCCATAGAAGGAGCTGTTGCCGAACGTCAGCAGGGCACCGAGCAGGCCGGTGTGCATCAGGGTCAGCAGTATCGCCAGCAGCGCCTGCGGCACCTGCCGTGGCGGCGCGCGCAGGCAGGCCCACCAGAACAGCCAGGCGCTGAACAGGAAGCTGGCGTGTTCGAGCATATGCCACCAGAGATTCTCCAGGGCCAGGAGATACAGGCTGGGCGTGTGCCAGATCCAGATCAGCGCGCCGTGCAGCATGGCCAGTGGCATGGGGTAACGGCCGATGCGCAGTAGGCCGCGCCATAGTGGTTGCAGCAGCGGCCCGCACACTGCGCGCCATTGCGGTAGGGGCCTGGCCAGTGCCCAGAGCGGGGCGATGACCAGGATAAACAGCATGTGCTGGAGCATATGCCAGCTGGTGCTGGTCTCGGCCCAGTCATCCAGGGGGCCGAACACGGCGATCAGCATGGCCAGGTGCAGCCATAGCGCTTCCAGGCCGTGGGGCCGTACCCGTCGTGCGCCGAGGCCGTAGAGCAGCCAGGCAGCGCCCAGCAGCAGAGCGCTGAGGAGCAACGGCAAGCGCTGGCCGAGCGGGTTCTCCAGCAGGCTGTGGGCCGCCGCCGTTTGCGCCGACAACAGCAGGCAGATGGCCGCTATTACACGCATGGCGGCAGGCTCAGAATCGGTATGGCGATAAACAGGGTGGCCAGCGCCGCCACCGCGTAGGTGCTGGCGGCAACCAGGGCGACAAAACGCTCATGGCCTGGCTGGCGCAGTGGTTTGCCGGCGCGCCAGCACCAGAGGGCCAGTGCAGCCAGCGCCGCTGCCGTGAGCAGGGCGCTGACGCCAAGCAGGGCGTTGAGCCAGTTCCACGGCCCTTGCTGGGGTTCTGGCGGGGCGAACGCGCAGGCAACCGACAGGCCGCCGTAGAGGGCGACGAACCACAGACTCCAGAGCACCAGGCCGAGGGGGATATGGCCGGGGTGATAGGGCGAGCGCAGGCCTTTCATCAGCTGCCTCCCCAGGTGGTGGGAAACAGCACCAGGGCGAAGTAGCTGCTCCAGAGCACGCCGAGGTTGTAGTACCAGAGCTGGCCGACCACCAGGGGTTCGTATGGCGCGTGGGCACCGACATAACCGCAGTGCACGCGCAGGGCCTGCAGGGCGCTGAGGATGGTTGCCAGGGCGCAGTGCAGCAGGTTGTAGAGCAGCATCACCAGGATCACCGCGTCGTGGGCGGTGGCGCGGGGGGCCAGTTCGCCGCCGAGCAGGGTCCACAGCAGTAGGCCGGTTTGGCCCAGGCCCAGGCCGGCCACCAGGGCCATATGGCCGCGCAAGTTGTGGGCATCGCCGCGGCGCAAACGCTTGATCGCCCGCGCCTGCCACCAGGTCGCCAGGCTTAGCAGCAGGGCGCTGGCCAGCAGCAACCCGTGATTGAACGGCATGTGCTCCGGCACCTGCCAGTTCGGTGCCACCGTCCATAGATAGAACCAGCCGAAAAGCAGCGCCAGGTAGAGCGCGCCGTTGGCCAGCAGGGTCACGCCCATGCCCCATAAGCCGGGGCCATCCAGGGTGCGCGAGTGCAGCGGCGGCTCGCCGGGTTGCACCTGGGCATCCGGAGCGGCGGCGGGGTGGGTGCCGTTCTCCCAGCTCCAGCGCAGCAGCACCACGACGGCGGCGGCACAGCCCACGGCGGCCAGCCAGTAGACCTTGAGCAGCAGGCTGATGCACAGCACGGCGATAAACAGCGCGGCGATCAGCGGCAGCCAGCTATTGCCGGGCAGGTGGATGATCTCGCGCACCTTGCCGGTCAGCGGGTCGGTGCCCCAGGTCTCGCGCCGGCCATGGTCGATCACCCCCAGGGCATGTTCGCCACGGGCGATGCTGTGCGGCAGCTCGGGGTTATCCCAGAGCGGATGACGGCTGTGAATCTCCGCCAGGCTGACGAAGTTGTAGGCGCTGGGCGGCAGGCTGGTGGCCCACTCCAGGGTGTCGGCGTGCCATGGATTGGCCTTGGCCGGTTGGCCGAAGCGAAAGTGCAGGATGATATCCAGCAGCAGGGTGGCGATGCCGATGGCCATGATAAAGCTGCCCACCGAGGAGATCAGGTTGGGGATGTCCCAGCCCAGGCCGCTCTGGTAGGTGTAGATGCGCCGCGGCATGCCCATCAGGCCGGTCCAGTGCATGATCAGAAAGGTGATGTTGAAGCCGCTGAACACCAGCCAGAAGCCCCACTTGCCCAGGCGCACCGAGGGCATGCGCCCGGAGAAGTGCGGCAGCCAGTAGTAGATGCCGGCCATCATCGGAAAGAACATGCCGCCGACCAGCACGTAATGCATATGGGCGACCACGAAGTGGGTGTCGTGCACCTGCCAGTCGAACGGCACCAGCGCCAGCATCACCCCGGTCAGCCCGCCGCAGACGAACACGATGAGAAAACCCACCAGCCACAGCATCGGCACGTGGTACACCGGTTTGCCCTGCCATAGGGTCGCCAGCCAGGCGAACACCTGCACCGCGGTGGGGATCGCCACCAGCATGCTGGCCGCGGAAAAGAACAGCTGAGCCAGCTGCGGGATGCCCACGGTGAACATGTGGTGCACCCACAGGCCGAAGCTGATAAAGCCGGTGGTCAGCACGCCCAGCACCACCCAGCGATAACCCACCAGCGGGCGCTGGCAGAATACCGGCAGCAGGGTCGAGACGATGCCCGCTGCGGGCAGGAATATGATGTACACCTCGGGGTGGCCGAACAGCCAGAACAGGTGCTGCCAGAGAATAGGGTCACCGCCGCGGGCAACCTCGAAGAACGGCAGGCCGGCGGCGCGTTCCAGCTCGAGCAGGATCGAGCCGAGGATCAGCGGCGGAAAGCCGACTACGATCATCATCGCCATCACCAGGATGTACCAGGCGTAGATCGGCATCTTGTGCAGGGCCATGCCGACGGCGCGGGTGCGCAGAATCGACACCACCAGCTCGACTCCGGCGCTGACCGCGGAGATCTCGACAAAGGTGATGCCGATCAGCCAGAAGTCCGAGTTCGGCCCCGGCGTATGGGCGGCGCTGGACAGCGGCGTGTACATAAACCAGCCGGCCTTGGGCGCAAGGTCGAGAAACAGGCTGGAGATCAGGATCAGGCCGCCGAACAGGTAGCAGTAGTAACCGAACGCGGACAGTCGCGGAAACACCAGGTCGCGGGCACCGAGCATCTTCGGGATCAGGTAGACCGCCATGCCCTCCATCATCGGCACGGCAAACAGGAACATCATCACCGTGCCGTGCATGGTGAACACCTGGTTGTAGACGTCCGGGGCCATCAGCTCATGGTTCGGCAGCGCCAACTGGGTGCGAATCAGCATCGCCAGCAGGCCGCCGAGGAGAAAGAACACCGCGCCGGTGAGCATAAAGCGCAGGCCGATGGTGGTGTGGTTGACGATGGTCAGGGCGCGCCAGCCCCGTGGGTTGCCCCATACCGCATTGAACTGGTCGTGCTGCCGACTATCGTTGTGGCTGCTCATGGTGCGAGACCTTCCAGCCAGGTGGCGATGGTTTGCAGGTGAGTGGGGTCGATATCGTCATGCAGCGGCATGGCATTGCCGGGTTTCAGGCGCTGGTGCTCGCGCAGCCAGGTGAGGATTGCACCGGGCTGATTGGTCAGCACGCCGCTGCCCAGGGTCGGCCGCGAACCCAGGTCGGACAGGTCCGGCGCGCGCTGGCCATCGCTGACCCCGGCGACGCGGTGGCAGGTGCCGCAGCGGGCGGCAAAGGTTTCCCCTGCTGGGCCTGCGGGCGGACTGATTTGCGCGGTCTGCCGGGCGCTAAGCCAGGCGGCGAAGTCGGCTTCGCTGTGGGACTGCACGTGCAGAATCATATGGCTGTGCTGGGTGCCGCAGAACTCCGAGCACTGGCCGCGATAGATGCCGGGCTGGTCGGCCTGCAGACGGATCTGGTTGTGCCGGCCGGGGATCATGTCGATCTTGCCGCCCAGGCGCGGCACCCAGAACGAATGGATTACATCGGCGCTGCTGACCTGCAGATCCACAGGGCGGCCGGCTGGAATATGCAGCTGGTTGGCGGTGACCACGCCGCTCTCCGGGTAACGCACCTCCCACCACCACTGATGGCCGGTGATCTCGATGCGCAGCGGCTGCTCGCCCAGCAGCGGCAACGGCAGCATGCGCTGGCCGATGGGCACGCCGAAGACCAGCAGCACGACGATGCTCAGCCCGGGCAGGAGGATGCCGCCGCCGATTATCCAGCGCAGATCGATCCGCCTGGCCTGTTCGGGCGTGGTTTGCCGCGGCGTGCGGCGCATGGCGTAAATCCACAGTGCGCTGACCACCAGCAGCACCAGACCGGCAAAGCCGCACATCAGCCACCACAGCAGCGCCACCTCGCGGGCCATGGGCCCGGCCGGATCGAGCGCCGATTGTGGCCCGCTGCAGGCAGAAAGAATGGGAACTGCCAGGGCCAGCATGGTCAACTGCACAGAGGTACTGCGCCGGGCGCACAGCGCCGCTGCTTGTTTGATCCACTTGAGGAGTCTTTGATGGCCGCCGAACACCAGTCCATTGTCAGCCGTGCCGCCATTGCCGGGCACCCGCTGCACCCGATGATGATCCACTTCCCGGTGGCGGCGTTGCTCGGTCTGGTCGCCAGTGACCTGGCCTACCTGTGGAGCGGCGACCCGTTCTGGCTGCGCGCCAGCCTGTGGCTGGCGGGTATCGGTTCCTTGGGCGGCTGGCTGGCGAGCCTGGCCGGCCTGGTCGACTTGCTCACGGTCGAGCGCATCCGCCTGAAAATCACCGCCTGGTGTCACGCCATCATCGCCGTGATGATGCTCTCGCTGGCCACGCTCAACTGGTTGCTGCGCTACCAGGGGGTCGAAGGCATGCAGCTGTGGTGCCTGTACCTGTCGCTGCTGACTGCAGGCTTGATCGCTCTGGCCGCCTATCTGGGCGGGCGACTGGTTTATGAGCAAGCGGTGGGCGTGGAGGTAAAGCTCTGATTGCACTGATTCGGCACTGGGGCAGGGGGTGTCCATAGGGTGCTTCGCTTCCTTGTTCAGAATGCCGGCTTGGCGAGGACTAGCCAGAGCGTGGTGGCGATCAGCGCGACTGTCAGCGCTGCGATGCCCAGACACTGGCGGCCGATGGCCAGCTCCGGGGTACGCTCGATACGCAGGATCAGCACCCCGCACAGCGCATGGCACAGCACCATGCCGGCCACGGCGCTGAGCTTGAGAATCAGCCAGGGATCAAACACCGACTCGCGCATAAACAGCAGCGTGCCCGTGCCTATCGCCAGCAAGGCCGCCGGCGTGGCGACCAGGGTGAAGACCATGCGCGTCAGGTGGGCGTGATCGCGGTAGAACAACACCTCGGAGTTGCGGGTACCGGCGGCGATCAGCGCGGGCAGGTAGAGCAAGGCACCGCACCAACAGATCAAGGCGATGAAATGCAGCAGTTTGAGTAGTGGCATAGCTGCTCTCCATTGCCGGCCGCGGATGGGGACCTGTGGGGGCGGGTTGTTCCCGTCCTTTGGCTGTGACTGCCGAATGGGCGCTGGGGTTCGACTGCATTTTGTTGGGAGCTGAGGTCGGGGGAGATACGACCAGGGGTATCCAGAGCGTAGCCCAGATGCAATCCGGGGGAGGGTTACCAGGTTCCGAACCACTCCCGGGTCGCATCCGGATCTACCGAGAGCGGCGTAGGGGGATGACGCCTATCTCATCCACCCTCGTGATTTGCTGGATGGATAAAGTGTTATCCACCAACCAGGTCGCAGACCTTGTAGATACACATAGGAGCTAAAAAATGTGGCCTAGGCTCACTGCCATGCGCGAGAGCCCCGGGGCGGTTCCTTATTGTCGGCCGACGCTGGCCTGGCGGCTAACAGCGGGTTACTACAAGGGTTGAGTCGACCGTCATAAGCTCATGCTGCGGCCTCTGGGGTCGGGCTGCTGGGTTTTGCCCCCCGGCGCGGCCCGCCTGCTGCGTACAGGCCCTCATGACTCCAGGTCAGCCTCACCACCAGCACCACACCGATCAGGTTGAGGGCGAAGCCAGCCTTGGTCATCGATTGGATGGGCATATGCCGGTACCGCAGGCGATGGCATGCGGCGGGGTGGCCACGGGCATCATGAACGCGCCACTGGCGGTGATGGCAGCGGGCACGGGATCAGCGCTGTCGCGTGACAGCCGCGGCCTCGTGCCGTGCGCATTTTCCCGGCCCGGCAGTCTGCCCGCTTCGCCGTAATAGCACTTTGCTGCTTCTGTTGTTGTCAAACTCAGCAGGTACCATGACGGAGTCCCGTCCATGAAGTTTCGCTTGCTGCTCCTGTTTGTCCTGCTCCTGCCGCTCACTGCCTGCACCGTCTATTCAGGCGGGTATGACGGTTATCGGCCGCCCTACGATCCACCGACGTACGGCCAATGGCGCTGGGACCCGGGCCTGAGAGTCTACGTGAGCCTCGGCCACGCCCACCTCTACTTCGGCGACCGCTACTACTACCGCTGGCGCGACGGTGGCTGGTACTGGTCTAGCCGCTACGACGGGCCCTGGCAGGTGCGTGACTATCGCCATGTTCCGCCTGGTCTGTACAAGAAATACCCTGCGCCAAGGGGCGCTCCGGGGTATGGAAATACCCCCGGCGATCGCTACCAGGGTCAAGGCAACAGTCGAGGACAGGGCGATCCACGCAGCCAGGGTCGAGAGCAAGGACAGGGCGATCCCCGCTACCAGGGCCGGGAGCGAGGGCAGGGCGATCCCCGCAGCCAGGGCCGGGAGCAAGGACAGGGCGATCCACGCAGCCAGAGCCAGGGCCGGGAGCAAGGACAGGGCGATCCCCGCAGCCAGGGCCAGGGCCGGGAGCGAGGACAGGGCGATCCCCGCAACCTGGGCCAGGACAGGGAGCGAGGACAGGGCGACCCCCGTTACCAGAGCCAGGGCCGGGAGCAAAGACAGGGCGATCCCCGCTACCAGGGCCAGGGTGGAGAGCGGGGGCAGAGCAACAGCCAGCAGAAAGGCACGGGTCCGATTAAGCCTGTCCCGCAAGGCCAGCCCAGCAACCGGGGTCGCGACAGCAAGGGTGGCCAATGGCAGCGGCAAAACCAGGGCCAGGAGCCGTATTGATCCGGACACAGACGGGTAGCCCAGGGGCTGATCCGGGTTACGCTTCCCGCAATCTCGGCCGCTTATCAAGCAGCGCGTATGTCATTGATTTAATGGGTTATGACGTTTTTGCAGAAGCGGCCGAGCGGCCCCGCTCTAGCCGTGAATTTTTCGACGCACAACAAAAGTTTCGCGGCTAAGCCACTTCTCCATAGAAGCCCCCGCGCACCACGTTTGCTGCGCGACAGCGCGGCGTCGAAGACGGCGAGAGACGCCTGTGGCTCAATGGCTCCAGATCAGTCCCACCAGCAGGTAGCTGACCAGGGTTACCAGCACCACGCCGATCAGGTTGAGGGCAAAACCCGCCTTGATCATCGACTGGATACGCATATGCCCGGTGCCGAACACGATGGCGTTCGGCGGGGTGGCGACCGGCATCATAAAGGCGCAGCTGGCGGCAATGGCGGCGGGGATCGCCAGCAATTCTGCCGGCATGCCCTGGGCCACGGCCAGCGCGCCGAGCAGCGGCAGGAAGGCCGCCGCGGTGGCGGTGTTGGAGGTGACCTCGGTGAGGAAGATGATCACCAGTACCACCACGCCGATCATCGCCAGCACCGGCAGCGCGCTCAGGGCACCGAGGCTCTGGGCGATCCACTCGGCCAGGCCGGTGCTGCGGATGACCCCGGCCAGGGACAGGCCGCCGCCGAACAGCAGCAATACGCCCCAGGGCAGTTTGCCGGCGCTTTCCCAGTTCATCAGAAACACCCGCCGTTTGGCGTCCACCGGGATGATAAACAGCGCCAGGGCGGCGGCAATGGCGATGCTGGTGTCGTTGACCCCAGGTATCTGCTGGGCGATCAGTGGCTGCAGCACCCAGGCCGCTGCCGTCAGCACGAAGACCAGGGCAACCAGTTTCTCGCCGCGGCTCAGCGGGCCGAGATCGGCCAGTTCGCTGCGGATCAGCTCACCGCTGTCGTGGCCGCTGAGCCGGAAGCCGCCACGGGTCAGCCACCACCAGATAAAGGCCAGCATCAGGATCGACACCGGCAGGCCGATCAGCATCCATTGGCCGAAACCGATCTGCACGTCGTAGTTTTCCGCCAGGAAGGCGGCGAGCAGGGCGTTGGGCGGCGTGCCGATGAGGGTGGCGATGCCGCCGACGCTGGCGGCGTAGGCGATGGCCAGCAGCAGGGCGGTGGCGAAACGTTCGCGCTCGCTATCGCCAGCGTCTCTCTCGCCGGCCAGCAGGGCGATCACCGACAGGCCGATGGGCAGCATCATGATGGTGGTGGCGGTGTTGCTCACCCACATGCTGAGAAAGGCGGTGGCCAGCATAAAGCCGGCAATCTGCCGGCTCGGCTGACTGCCCATGGCCAGCAGGGTCATCAGGGCGATGCGCTTGTGCAGGTTCCAGCGCTCCATGGCCAGACCCAGGATAAAACCGCCGAGGAACAGGTAGATGGTCGGGTTGGCGTAGGGGGCGGTGGCGGCGTTGAGGCTGTCGATGCCCAGGGCCGGGATCAGCAGGATCGGCAGCAGCGAGGTGGCGGGAATCGGAATGGCTTCGGTCGACCACCAGGTGGCCATCAGCAGGGTCAGACCGACCGCCGCCCAGGCCGTCTCGGACAGGCCGGCGGGCGGCGTGCTGAGCAAGCAGGCCAGCAACAGCAGCGGGCCGAGCAGCAGCCCGATCCAGGCGGCCTTGGCGGGCACGGCAGTGGTCGAATCGGCCATAGCGGGCTTCCTTTCGGTAAAAGGGCTGCGTTATAGCTTAGGGAATGACGAATTGGCCACCTGCTAGGTGGCCGGTTTTGCTTCAGTCTGTGTCGGTGTGTGGCTTTCGGGGCAGCGGCGAGCGGGGGTAAAGGGCCTGACCGCAGCGGTTGCAGAAGGCCGCCGCCTGTTCGTGGTGGGCTTTCTGGCAGTTCGGGCAAGGGTGCGCGAACTGATTGTCGGCGCGCATCGCCGTGGCCAGTTCCGCGGTGAAGATGCCGGTGGGCACGGCGATGATCGAATAACCGGTGATCATCACCAGGGTCGCCATGGCTTGGCCGAGCGCGGTTTGCGGGGTGATGTCGCCGAAGCCGACGGTAGTCAGCGTCACCACGGCCCAATAGATGCTGATCGGGATACTGGTGAAGCCATTCGCCGGGCCTTCGATCACGTACATCAGGGTGCCGTATACCGTGACCAGGGTGGCGATGCTGACGAAGAACACGATGATCTTTTGCTGGCTGCCGCGCAGTGCGGTGAGCAGAAAGTTGGCCTGCTGCAGATAGGGACTGAGCTTGAGCACGCGGAACACCCGCAGCATGCGGATCACCCGGATCATCAGCAGATACTGGGCGTCGGCGAACAGCAGGGCGAGGATCGCCGGCAGCACGGCCAGCAGATCGACCAGGCCGAAGAAGCTGAAGGCATAGCGCAGCGCCTTGGGCGAGCAATACAGACGCGTGATGTACTCGATGGCGAACAGGGCGGTGAAGCCCCATTCCAGGCCGGCCAACAGCGGCGCGTACTGGCTGTGGATGCTGTCGATACTGTCGAGCATCACCACCACCAGACTGGCCATGATGGTCAGCAGCAGGTAACGGTCGAAGCGTTGCCCGGCCGGAGTGTCGGTGTGGAAGATGATGATGTACAGGCGCTGACGCCAGCTTTGGCTGCTTTCCATGGATAACACCAGCGGAGTGGGAGCATGCAGCCTAAGCAGCCCGGTGGGGTGATGGCAAGGCGAACGTGTCGGTTAGCGTGCCGCAGACCGATCCGGTGAGCATGGTTCTTGGCGACTGCCTGTGTGCGCTCAAGCCGGATTCAGCGGCTGTCGTAGGCTTCACTCCGTCTTAGCGCAGTTGCCCGCCTGGAGGCGGGCAACTGGTGGGCAGGTCAGGACGGCTGGGGCTTGGCTCTGGCGATATCCGGCGTCTTGGATTCTGCGGTTTGCCCTTGTGGGATTGGCCAGGCCTGTGGATCGATGTCCAGTTCGGGGAACATGCTTGGGTCGAAACTGGGGCTGACGATGCCAGCAGCACGCTGGCGTTCGTAGTCGCGCATCAGGCGCAAGCCCACCTTGAGCAGCAGAGCCAGGGCGATAAGGTTGACCAGGGCGAGCAGGGCCATGGTCAGGTCGGCGAAGGCGAACACCGTGTTGAGATCCTGCAGG
>JBFJZW010000076.1:0-16309 GCA_041621875.1 Pseudomonas sp.
AGTTGGCCTGCCTGTGACCGTAGGGTGCGCCGTGCGCACCAGCTATTACGCGTTACGGGGTTCTGACTCCAGCCCCTTACCGGCCAGCGCCTGATTGACCTTGAGCCAGCCCTGCACCGCCTCGTCACCCACTTCACCGAAGGCCCGCTGCAGCAGCTTGGCCTGTTCGCGGCGCAGGGCCAGTTCCAGCTTGGCCCCTTCGGCGCTAAAGCCGAGCAGGCGTTTGCGCTTGTCGTCCTCGGCGGCCAGGCTCTGCACCAGGTCCATTTCCAGCAACTGGCGCAGCGGTGTATTGAGCGCCTGCTTGCTCACACCCAGATAGCCCAACAGCTCTTTTATGCTTAGCCCGGGGTATTTGGCGATAAAGAACAGGATGCGATGGTGCACCCGCGACAGGCCGCGGCGCGCCAGCATTTCGTCAGCCTTGGCGGTAAACGCCTGGTAACCGAAGAAGAAGGCCTCCATGGCAGCTTGCTGGACGGCAGGGTTTTTTATGGCCTGCCAACCATGGCGGCCACCCTGCGGGCCGTCGCTGTGCGACGTTAAAAATTTCTCCTGGAAATTTTTTAGGTCAGTCATATTGACGTATCTCTATGCGGCATCGTAGTTTCGGTCAAACAGTTTGACCTATTTTTATTTGCCTTTGCTACCGGTGATATCCATGGCCTTCTCCGAACGCGTCGCCCGCCTGAAAAGCTCCCTGATCCGTGAAATCCTCGCCGCGGCGCAGCGTCCGGAAGTCATGTCCTTTGCCGGCGGCCTGCCCGCCGAGCCCATGCTGCCCAAGGTCGAGTGGGCCGAGATGCCGGCCAGCATGGGCCAGTACGGCATGAGCGAAGGCGAGCCGGCGCTGCGCGAGGCGATTGCCGCAGAAGCCCGCGCCCTGGGCGTGCCCTGCGAGGCCAGCCAGGTGCTGATTGTCAGCGGCTCGCAGCAGACCCTCGATCTGGCCAGCAAGCTGTTTATCGATCCGGGTACCGAAGTGCTGCTCGAAGCGCCGACCTACCTGGCCGCGCTGCAGGCCTTCCAGCTGTTCGGTGCCAATTGCATCGCCGTGCCCCAGGAAGCCGATGGCCCGCAGATCGATGCCCTGCGCCAGCGCCTGCAGAATCACAAGCCGGCCTTCGCCTACCTGATTCCGACCTTCCAGAACCCTTCTGCGGTGCGTTACAGCGAGGCCAAGCGCGACGCCGTGGCGGCGCTGCTGGACGAGTTCGGCGTGACCCTGATCGAAGACGAACCCTACCGTGAGCTGGTGTTCGATGCGGGCAGCGCTACGCCTATCGTCAGCCGCCTGAAAAAGGCCAGCTGGATCTACACCGGCACCGTGTCCAAGACCCTGCTGCCGGGCCTGCGCGTCGGCTACCTGATTGCCACCCCGGACCTGTTCCCCTATCTGCTGCGCCTCAAGCAGTCGGCGGATCTGCACACCAACCGCATCGGTCAGTGGCAGGCGCTGCAGTGGCTGGGCAGCGAGAAATACCGCGGCCATCTGGCCGAGCTGCGTGACTTCTACCGCATCCGCCGCGATGCCATGCAGGCGGTGCTGGAGGAGCATTTCAGCGACCTGGCCGACTGGCAGATTCCCCAGGGTGGATTGTTCTTCTGGTTGACCCTCAAGCAGCCGCTGGACACCCGCACCCTGCTGGCCCCTGCTTTGGCGCAGAACGTGGCTTTTATGCCGGGCGAGCCGTTTTTTATCGACCCGGACGCGCACCCTGGGCATCTGCGGCTTAACTTCAGCCACGTTGCGCCGGAGCGTCTGGGCGAAGGCCTCAAGCGTCTGGCCGAGGTGATTCGCCAGGCCCAGGCCGGCGCAGCAGTTTGATCGAGTAGGGCGGTCTCGCCGCGAAGCGGCAGCCCGCCACAGATAACAGCTAGAGGGAGGGCGGGACGATGTACAAGGTCTATGGCGACTACCGGTCGGGCAATTGCTACAAGGTCAAGCTGATGCTGCATCTGCTGGGGTTGCCCTATGAGTGGATAGCGATGGATATCCTCAAGGGCGAAACCCAGAGCGAAGCCTTTCTGGCCAAGAACCCCAACGGCAAGATCCCGGTGCTGGAGCTGGAAGACGGCACCTGCCTGTGGGAATCCAATGCCATCCTCAATTTCCTCGCCGACGGCAGCGAGTTTCTGCCGAGCGAGCCGCGCCTGCGCACCCAGGTGCTGCAGTGGCAGTTCTTCGAGCAGTACAGCCACGAGCCCTATGTCGCGGTGGCGCGCTTTATCCAGCTGTACCAGGGCCTGCCCGAGGCGCGCCGGGCTGAATACGAGGAATGCCATGTACGCGGCCGCAAGGCGCTCAAGGTGATGGAGCAACAGCTGCAACGCACGCCCTACCTGGTCGGTGAGCACTTCTCGATTGCCGATATCGCCCTGTACGCCTACACCCACGTGGCAGACGAGGGCGGCTTCGACCTGAGCGGCTACCCGGCCATTCGCAGCTGGCTGCAGCGCGTGGCCAGTCATCCGCGTTATGTCGGTATGCTCGATTAGTCGGCGCGGTTTGCCATCGTTTGCCAGGGCGTGGTGAAAAACACTTATCATTCAACGATCTATCTAAATGACTGGATCACCGAATGCCCACTGCTGTGCAGCGCTATAAGCGGCTTATTTCCGCTGCCCTGGCCCGTTACTTCCCACATACCACCGCCTACCTGCGTGCCGAGCGCGAGGCGGCGGTGGTGCATAAAAAGCCCGCCGCGCGGGCGAAAAAGGGCACGGCAAGCGCCCGCAAGACCAAGGCGGGTGCTGCCGTCAAATCCGCCAAGCCCCGCAGCAAGGCCAGCAAACCTCCGGCTGGAGGCATCTACGGCCCCGCCCTGATGGCGGTCGATGCCGTTCAGGTCCAGGCCATGCGTGCGCAGGTGGCCCGGGCGGTGGAGGCCGGGGTGGTCAGTGCGCCCTCGGACGAACAGTGGGCGATGATCCTCGGCAACCATCCCCTGACGCGCATCTTCGCCGGGGCCGGCTCGGGCAAATCCACCACCCTGGTGCTGCGGGTGGCCTTTATGCTCTGCCACCTGGGCATCGAGCCCCAGCGGCTGACACTGATCTCCTTTACCAATGCCTCCTGCGCCGAATTGCGCGAGCGCCTGCTCAAGGTGCTGGGCTTCTTCGCATATCCCTTCGATGACGCCCAGGCCCGGCAGTGCGTGCGCACTTTCCATTCGGCCATGGGCACGATGGCCAAGACCCTGCTCGCCGGTCCGCGCTGGTTCGAGCAACTGGACGATAGGCAGGCCGCCGGCCGCGAGTTGGACAACCCGCTGACGGCCTCGCGCCTGCGCCCGGCCCAGCAACGTCTGCTCAAGCAGGCCTATCAGCAGTGCTACGCCGAGCAGCCCGGGTTTCGCGAGCGGGTGCACAGTCTGTTGCAGTTGCCCATGCCGCCGGCCGACGGCAAGCGCCTGCCCAAGGCACCGCTCGATGGCTTCAAATTGCAGGGCGAATTTAGCGTCGTGCCGCTGTATGAGGCCTTCTACGCCCAGGCCGGTTTTATCGAAAGCATCGGCATCCGTATCGAACAGATTCAGCCGCAGCAGCTGGTCTGCAATGCCCAGGAGCGCTGCTTTGTCGAAGCCCTGATGCTGTTCTGGCAAAGCTTTCGCAGCTGCCTGCATGACCAGGGATTGACGACCTTCAACGCCGCTTTTCAGCAGCTGACCGAGCGTCTCGGTGCGGGCGGGCAGGGCGTGCCGGCCGAGGCGCTGGCCCCGTTCGGCCATCTGCTGATCGACGAATTTCAGGATATCTCGCCGCAGATCGTTCAGTGGCTGCAGGCCGTGCAGCGGGCCCAGGCCGGGCAGGGCGTGGCGGTCAGCCTGATGGCCATCGGTGACGACTGGCAGTCGATCTATGGCTGGCGCGGCAGCTCGCCGGAGCTGTTTATCGACTTTGACCGGCACTTCCCCGGTAAGGGGCGGGCCAAACACAGCGCCGTGCTGACCCTGGCCACCAACTACCGCTCCATCGAGCCGATTATTCGCGACGCCGAGGCCGTGCTCGGTGGGGTGGTCTACAAGCAGGGCAAGCTCAGCCAGGCGAGCAAGGCCGTGCAGCCGGGCGACCACGGCGTGCGCCTGATCCAGCGCTTCGACAGCAAGACCCGCCTGCCGGAGCTGCTCAAGCAGATCCACGAGCAGTGCGCCCATGCGGCCGGGCGCAACAGCCGCGAGCGCAACGCGGTGCTGCTGCTCAGTCGGCGCAACGAGCCGCTGCAGGCCATCACCGCGCAGCTGGACAAGAAACTGCCGGTCAAGGCCTACACCATCCACCGCGCCAAGGGCCTGCAGGCCGAAGTGGCGATCATCCTCGACGACTGCCTGCCGCCCGAGCCACACCCGCTGCGCAATGCGCTGTATGCCTACTCGGGTTTCTTCAACAACAGCTACGACCAGGCCATGCAGGACGAAAGCCTGCGCCTGGCCTACGTGGCGATCACCCGTGGCGTCAGTCGGGTGTTCTGGTACTGCCAGAAAACCCAGGGGGCAACGCGGGTGTTGGCGGGGCGGGGGCGGTAGGCGGTTTTGGGCCGCTTATGCTCCAGGTCGCGGGCCCAGCGCAGCGTGCAGTCCTGGAGGACGGCACTTCGCCGTTTTCACACAGCCTGGAGCGTAAGCGGACGCTCGCAAGCGCCCGTTTATGGCCAGCGACGCCTAGATAAATGCCTGCCGAGCCGCGCCGCGCGGGATGCGGTTCTTACCAGGCAGTTGCTCCAGGCGTTGCTGCCATTCGGCGCGAGGGGTCAGGGAAGGGGTTGATTTCGCCGCTTCAGCCGCTGCGAGGGCCGCCTTCGCGGCTTTTGCTTCGGCTCTAAGCTCAGCCAGGGTGGGGGTCTTGCGTACAGGCTCGGTCGCGCCCTTTTCAACGCTGCGAAGGCAGAGTTTGCACGAGACCTGGGTAACATCCTGGGTGCTGCTCAGGTTCGAGCCTGTGCGCCCGCATGCAACATTTTCCTGGGACGCGGAATAGTGAATGGCCAACGTATTGTCTCCTGCATTTTCGGGCGCGGGATTTTACACGGCGTCGCTGAGGCTGCAAGCGGCTTGGCGTAAGCGAGGTCTGGATTACGCAGAATGTTTTGGCGAGAGATCGAAGCTGCCCTCGGCATATTCGGTGCGCATCAGGTCAGCCATTTCCTGTGGCAGATACGCGGAGTGGGGCGGTCGCCGAGCCGCTGGAGCGGCGGTGACCTGTCATAAGAACAGCTGCATCCTCAGGTGTGTCCACATTGCGTTGACCGTTTCCGCCCCTGAGCGGCCAGTCGCGACAGAGAGGGTGTGGCCCACGTCGAAAACAGCAATGCTCAAGAAGGGGTACGTGGCCTACCTCATTCAAGTTGCGTCAGCTGGTTGAGGTTATAGGCCTAGCTGCGAAAGACTTGGATGGTCATCGGGGCGACGACCCAATGGCCAGCGGAACTTGCGCTCGGACTCCTGAATTGGCAGGTCATTGATACAGGCAAATCGATGGGCCATCAGGCCGTTCTCGGCAAACTCCCAGTTCTCATTGCCGTATGAGCGGAACCAGTTGCCCGAGTCGTCGTGCCATTCGTAGGCATACCGCACGGCAATTCGATTGTCGGTAAAGGCCCAAAGCTCCTTGATCAGGCGGTACTCAAGTTCCTTGTTCCATTTACGCTGCAGAAATGCCTGCGCCTCCGCACGGCTCGTAACGAACTCCGCGCGGTTGCGCCATGTCGTGTCCGCGGTGTAAGCCAGGGCCACTTTTGCTGCATCGCGGCTGTTCCAGCCATCTTCGGCAAGGCGGACTTTCAAGGTTGCTGACTCTCGGGTAAAGGGTGGAACAGGTTGACGAATTTCAGCTATAGACATGGCGATTGCTCCCGTTTTTGTGCAGTACAGCCGTGAAGGAAAGTTGCTGTAGCCATTACAGAGTGCCTGAGGGCCGACGCCTGAGCAGATGCAAAGCCAGTTGCGGTTCCCGCAGCACGCTCAAAAGGCGATGCAACAAGCCAGGTAACACGCGTTTCGTTGTGTACGCCTGATGTTCCGTTCCGATTAGCAATTGTGGGAGCAGGTAATTTGCTTCCCACTGGCCAAACGAGTCGCACGATTGTGCATGTATAGACGACTCGCAACCCTCATTCGTGGCACTGGTGCTCCACTCGGCAAGGGCACCATTTTCCAAGGTGGTGAGCTTTTCTCGGCACATGTCGCGGCACCTCGCTAGAGGTCAAGGATCAAGGGGCGAATACTGTCTTCCTGCTGCGCGGGGATGGCGCAGCAGATCAGGACCGTATCGTCATCCGGCATTTGTGCCGGTGGATTGGGGTAATGGACGTTACCGCTGACAAGGCGCGTTTTGCAGGTTCCGCAAGAGCCACCACGGCAGCTGAAGTCAGGGCTCAAGCCACGGCTTTCCGCCAGTTCCAGCAGGCTGCCACTGTCCGGTGTCCAGCGTGCCTCCTTCGCCGATAAAGTGAAATACACCGGTACTGGTGCGCTGGCCGCAGGTAGCTGAGTCGGTGCGACTAGCAGTTCAATCGCCGACCGCTTCAGCTTCGAGGGACCGAATGTCTCGGCGTGGATGCGTTCGTCAGCAATGTTCAATGCACGCAACCCGTCGTACATGTCTTGCAGGAAGCTCGCCGGGCCGCACAGGTAATAGTCATAGTCATCCAGCGGCAGCCGCGCCTTTACTTGGGCGAAATCGAGGCGGCCGGTGATTTCAAAGTCGCGACCCGCAATCGCATCAATGCCAGGGCTGCTTAAGGCGCGATGGATATGTAGCCGCTCGCCATCGCGCAGCTGCAGCGCCTTGAGTTCGGCCTGGAACGGTAAGTCCTCCTGCGTTCTGGCGCTCTGGAACAGATGGACATGGCGTTGCCGCTGATGTGGGTGATTCTGTGCGGCCAACTCCCTGAACATCGAGAGCAAGGGCGTAATGCCGACGCCCGCACCGATCAACGCCACGGGTCGTTCGGTGTCCTCCATCAGGGTGAAACTGCCCAGCGGTGGGCGAACCTCCAACACATCCCCCACCTGCACATGGTTGTGCAGGTGGTGCGAGGCTGACCCTTGCGCCTTGACGCTGATGCGAATGTGCCCGTCGGACGGCGCGCTGGAGACGCTGTAGGTGCGGATTAGCGCGGTTTCATCGCCACTTGGCTTTATGCGTACAGGCACATGCTGCCCTGGGGTAAAGGCTATCGCAGCATTATCCAGTGGCTGGATAAAGAACGAGCGAATGTCCTTGCTCTCTTGCTGCACGCGGGTCACCCGCCACTGATGCCACTGCCGGCGTTGCTCGTTCTGCCGCAGCTTCTCATCCGCCTCTGCCCAGGTGCCGGTGGCCAGGCTGGTCGGCGCGTAGTCCTGGAGCGCCCAGCGCAGTGATACCGCAGCAGGGCGCAGGACCACCTGCTCGACCTCGAAGGTCCAGAGGCGCTCGGCGCTTTCGAACGCGTGAATCATGGGACTGTCCAGAATCAGTGCGGTGCGGCCGCTGAGTTGCAGAATATCGCCGCTGGCGAAGTCGACAAACAGCAGTCCCGCGACAGGGTTGGCCTGCAGGTTGCCCAATGTGTTGAAGAACAGGTTGCCGGCGTAATCGGGAATGGTCAGCCGGTTGCCTTCGACTTTGACAAAGCCGGCGCGGCCACCACGATGCGATACGTCCACCGAGCGGCTGTGCGGGTCATGGTCGAAGTAGCTGGCGATAAAGAAGGTGTCAGCGGCGCGGATAAGCTCCGTAGTTCGAGCATTCAGGGCATTGAAGTCCTGGCGCGGTGCGCGGCTCTTTATCTGCTCCGGGTCGCGAGTATAGGCGCGTGCCTGGATGTACTTGGGGCAGTTGCCGTAGGAGTGCTCGACCGCAACGGCAAGGCCGTCGGCAGAAACCTGCTGGATCACCCCGTTGATGCGATTGCGCCGGCGCGTATGCAGCTCGATGCCGAGCAGGCCGATGGCTTGGCCGGCTTGCAGGCCGGCAGCGGCCGGGTCCTGCTCGTCGGGTTGCGCAGCCAGCAGCAAGCGCTGCGGATCGGGTGAGGTGACGAAACCTTCTGGCCCCTCGAGCAGGGTCGCCCAGGGTCGCTGTTGTGCGTCTACCGCGCCGGCCAGCATAAACGGCAGTTGCTGATAGAACTCACGGTGCTGGTCGGGCATGTAGTTGCGAATGACCTTTTGCCCGATAACCTCCATCCGTTCGGAAACACTGTAGATTTCCTGGAGCATTTTTTCCCCGGCATGCCAGGGAGAGCGACGGTGCTTGGGAAGATGATCCATGGAACGCGCTCCTCAAGAGTGCTGCCGGGAAACCCGGCAGCATGTTGCGGGCTCAGTTGGTCTGCAGGCCGGCAGCGGTGCGCTGCATGGGTACGAAGCCGGGAAGTGCTTCCACCCGCTCCAGCCAGGCGCGCACGTGGGGGTAGGCCTGCAGTGATACATTGCCTTCCGGGGCGTGGGCGATGTAGGTGTAGTTGGCGACATCGGCAATGGTGGCTGTATCGCCCGCCAGGAAAGGGGCCGTGGCCAGTTCGCTGTCCATCACCTTGAGCAGGGTGTGGGCGCGAGCGATGACCTCCTCGGCATTGAGCGCGGCACCGAACACCGTGATCAAACGAGCAGATGCCGGGCCGTAGGCCAGTTGGCCGGCCGCGACCGAGAGCCAGCGCTGAATGCGTGCGGCAGCCAGTGGGTCATCGGGCAGCCAGTTACCGCTGCCATATTTCTTCGCCAAGTAGACAAGGATGGCATTGGAGTCGCTGAGAATGGTGCCGTTGTCATCGATAACCGGCACCTGGCCGAAGGCGTTGATGGCCAGGAATTCAGCCTTTTTGTGCGCCCCATTGGCCAGGTCGACAAACACCAACTCGGTGGGCAGCTTCAACAATGAGAGCAGCAGCTCGACTCGATGAGCGTGCCCGGAAAGTGGGTGGCGATACAGTTTGATGGCTGGCTGAGACATGGTGTGGCTCCGTGTGGGGGGGCAGGGAAGTTAGCGCAGCGTCAAACCGAGTCGGCGGTAGTTGCGCTGGTGGATTCATCCTGCGCCCGCTTGCGGTTAGGCAGAATCACCATGCAGGGCAATGCATAATTTCGTTTTCTAAAAGAATGCTGCTGCGCACAGGCGTGGCAGTCGCGCAGTTTTAGCCAAGAAATGCGGGGTGGGCACGCAGCCTTGGCGTGGCGAAGTCGATGAACGTGCGCACCCGCGCCTCGGCCCGGCGACCATCACGGTAGATCAGCTGCGCGGGCAGGTCCTGGATTGCAAAGCGGCTCAATACAGGCTCGAGCAAGCCGCTCCGCAATTCATGGTGCGCCTCGTGGCTCATGCAGCGAATCAGGCCCAGCCCCAGGGTCGCGGCATGGATGGCCGCACGCTGGGTCGTGCACCTCAGCACGGGCGCAGGTTTTACCAGACGAGTGGAGCGCTCGTAGCGAAAGCGCCATTCGTTTTCTTGGCCTGTAGCCGTGGTCAACACCATGCGGTGCGCTTTGAGGTCGTCGGGCGTCTGCGGGCGTCCCCACTTTGCCAGGTAAGCGGGAGAGCCGCAGACAATCGGTCGCACCATGCCCACCGGCATGGCGAACCCAGACGAATTCGGCAGATGGCCCACCACCAGGGCGACATCAATGCCATCTTCGAGCAGTTTGGGCACGCCTTCGTTGGTCCTGGTTGCCAGGCGCACGTCAGGAAAAGCGGCGAGATAGTCGAGAGCGATTGGCATGAATACCTGCTGATCCATCAGCATCGGTAACGCTACGGTCAACTGGCCGGCAGGGCGCGCATGGATGCCTGCGGCGGAGCGCTCGGCAGCGGCGGTTTGTTCGAGGATCTGCCGACAGCTGACGGCAAACTGTTCGCCGGTAGGGCTCAGGTCGACGCCGCGCGGGCCGCGCAACAGCAGAGTGTTATTCAACCGTGCTTCCAGTGAGGCAATGGTGCGCATGATGGTCGCAGGCGAGAGGTTTAGCTGCCGCGCTGCCGCTGCGAGGCTGCCGGCTTGCACCACGGCCTCAAACACCTGCATCTGGCGATAACGGCTCATGCGCTAGGTGCCTCCGGCCCTTTGCAGTGCCGGGTCTTGCAGGAACCGGCTGGCACAAAGATCGACAAAAGTGCGCACCTTGGCGGGTACCCGCCCGCCACCTTGATAGAGGATGTGCACCGGCACTGCCGCTGCTTCGAAGGCATCGAGAATGATCTCCAACTCCCCCTTCGCAACCAGTTCGGCCACCTGGTAAGACAGCACCCGCGTGAGTCCCCAGCCCAGGCGCGCGGCATTGATCGCCGCCTGATTGGAGCTCACCAACAGGCGCGGCTTGGGGCTTAGGGTGATGCTGCCTGCTGGCAGGTTGAACTGCCAGTCGGTGAGCAGGCTGCTGGCCGAGGACATCACGATGGGAGCCGTCATTACGTCCTTGGGGTCTTGCGGCCGACCAAAGCGCTCAAGAAAGGCCGGGGAGGCGCAGATGACCGGACGAATTTGCCCGACCTTGATGGCCTGCAGGCCGGTTTCTGGCAACGGCCCGATGCGTATGGCCACGTCCACGCCTTCGTCAACCATGTTCACCAGGCGATCCACCAGCAGGGCGTTGATTGTCACCTGCGGATGCGCCGACAAATACTCGGTAATCCGCGGAATCAGGTACAGCTCGCCGAACATCACCGGTGCCGTCACGGTAAGGTCGCCCCGGGCACGAATGCTGCTGCCGGTGGCCAACTCTTCGGCTTCATCCAGATCCAGCAGGATACGCTTGCAGTCTTCCACATAGCGCCGGCCCGCTTCGGTCAGGCGCAGACTGCGCGTGCTGCGTGCCAGTAGCAAGGTGCCGAGGCGTTTCTCCAGGCCGGCAATCACACGGGTCACGCTGGGTGGCGACATGCCCATCAGCTTGGCACCAGCGGCAAAGCTTGCCGCTTCGGCAACAGCCAGCAGTACTTTCATCTCCTGAAACCTGTCCACGCTCACCGCCCAGCTTCGAGAGTTACTTAGAAAATTGCTTAGCTTAAAGAGTTGCATAAAGAGCTACTAGCGTAGCCCTTGATCGCAGCCTACTACTGGAGCATGGCGCTCAATCTGCCCGCCTGCTTCATGTTCACGCCTCCTGCTATGCAGAATTAAAGGCGTTGCCACCGCTCGCTTTGGGTCGACTCTGGCCCTTCATGACCGGCCGCTGTCGACCCGGGGGAGACGCTCAAAACTCTGCGAAACTCGTTTTCGGAAGTGTGCCGCCTGGCATATCCTCACCTTCGCAGCAACGACAGAGGAGGCTCCATGCCGGTTTCGTTACTATTCGAGCAAGTCGATGTTTTCTCCCAACAACCCTTCAAAGGTAATGCCGTTGCTGTCGTCATTGGTGCCGATGACCTGAACAGCCAACAAATGCGCGATTTTGCAGCCTGGACACAGCTTAGCGAGACAACCTTTCTGCTGAAGCCAAGCTCTCCCGAAGCCCATTACCGCGTAAGAATTTTCACCCCGCAACGGGAGCTCCCCTTTGCCGGTCATCCAACACTGGGAAGCTGTCATGTATGGCTAAATCAAGGTGTTGGCAATGTCGATAAAGAGATTATCCAGGAGTGCTTGGCAGGCCTGATCCGCATTCGACGGAATGGTGCTTTCTTGTCGTTCGCAGCGCCTCCTCTGCTCCGCAGTGGAGCAGTAGAAGGAGATGTGTTGCGTCAGATTGAGAGCGGATTAGGCCTGTCCTCTGATCAAATCCTCGCCAGTCAGTGGGTAGACAATGGACCCGGTTGGGTTGCCGTACTGCTGGCGTCACGTGATGACGTTTTGGCTATTCGCCCGGATTATTCAAAGCTCAATGGACTCAACGTAGGAGTGGTCGCGCCTTGGCGAGGCCCCCATGCGGACGCAGATGCCGAGGTGCGCGCCTTTATGGGTGAAGAGCTGAATGAAGATCCTGTCACCGGAAGTCTCAATGCGAGCCTGGCGCAATGGCTGATTTCTACAGGGGTCATGCCTGACCACTACACTGCGAGCCAAGGCACTGCATTAGGTCGTCGAGGTCGGATAAAAATTGAGAAACTCGGAAGTGATATCTGGGTCGGAGGCGAAGTTCAGCCAGGTATGTCGGGACGGGTAATGTTCTAACCACCACGGCGTAATGTATCCATCCTCCATTACCTTGCCAGCTCAGGTCACCGTCCGGTATTGCTCGGTTAGCGACCACTACTCTGGCTAACATCAAGCCCAGCTCCGCAGCGAGGACTGCCTTTTTTCGAGCCGGCTGCATACCTCAGACCATCTATCCACTCGTCAATACGCTCGTATCGTCAAAGGCTGGGTGAAAGCCATTGGCCTTGATCCAGCCATGTATGGCACTCACACAATGAGACGTACGAAGGCATCACTGATCTATCGCAGGACGAAGAACCTGCGAGCGGTTCAACTGCGGCTCGGCCATACGAAGCTGGAGAGCACCGTTCGATATCTGGGGGTTGAGGTCGATGACGCCCTGGAGATGGCGGAACAGACCGAGGTTTGACCATGCATCGCGACGGTTGAAGCCAGGCCGTCGCTAACCGACCAGGAGCGGACATGTCCTGCATCGTTTTTTACAAGTCAGTAATCCATGTACCGGGAATGCTTTCAGCAAACCCGACGCCAAATAATCGCGCCGGTGTTGCAAAGCCCTGCCTGACTTCACCGCCCAATACCCGGCGTGCTGCCTCCACTGCCGCTAGAGGGGTATAGGAATAGCCATTCACCGTTCCGATCACGGAGCGCGCTACCGTACCGTCAGCAGCGGTCACTTCAGCGACCGCGCGAGCGGGTTGCGTCAGTCGCTGCTCGGCGCTGGGGCCATCCGGTAATTGTGCCAAGTCGCCTGTGGGAAATGCATCACCGGTAACGTGAACATACATGGCGATATTAGGGATAGCGGTCGAGTGCCAACTGGTGATCAGGTCACCGAAGGACAGCGGTGCACAGAGGACTGGCCCGTCACCAAAGTCGAACAGCTCTGGCTGAGCAGCGGGTGTGGCAACCAATCGACCCTCGACTCTCGCCATTAATCCCGCACCGATGATTTCACTGGCGCTGATTGCTGAGCCTCTCGACATGGAGCCCGCGACCTGAAGTGCAACACGCAGCGACTGAGGATTGCGTACGCGTTGGGCAACATGCAGGGCCAGGCAATCGGTCGGCACCACGTCCCAGCCAACCCCCGGCAGCAACATGACACCGGCCCCCGCTGCTAGGACTCCCAACCGCTCCGCCAGCCGGTAGACATTGATCTCAGCCGTGATATCCAGATAGTTGACCCCGGCCTTGATGCACGCGTGCATCAAGGGTTGCGCCGTTTGCGCGAAAGGCCCGGCAAAATTCAGCAGTACGCCGACGCCCTCCAGCGCTTCTGCCGCCAGGGCATCGGGGCTGAACACGCGATACGGGACATCAAGTCGCTCAGCGAGTGACTTCACCTTTTCGGCAGTGCGCCCAGCGATAACGACGTCCAACCCCAATGCCTTGGCATGCTCGGCCGCCATGCGACCGGTGTAACCTGTCGCGCCGTAGATCATTAATTTGTTCATTGCGCGTGCTGCCAGTTCTTGTAGACGAATTCGAGGCTGTAGCCGTCCGGGTCAAGGACATTGGCGGCGTAATAATTGGGGTCGTAATGCAGTCGTGCGCCTGGAGCACCGTTGTCGATTGCACCATGCTCCATGGCGGCTGCGTAAGCGGCATTGACTTCAGCCTTACTGTGCGCCACGAAGCCAACATGCGCCGCGCGGCCCTCCACCACACCCTCGCGCAACCAGAAAAATACCCGCCCATTGGCACCGAAGCCCTTGAGATCCGGGTGGCCTGGCGGACCGTCCTTGCCGTCGTAATCGAGCCGTCCGGTGATGCCAAGCGGAGTCAGCGCTGCGGTATAGAAACGAATGGAACGTTCAACATCAGTGACCGAGATAAAAATATGATCAAGCATTGCGGATGCCTCGCTTTCAGGGCGTGATTTAAATGAAATATCCGCCCGAGACCTCAATGGTTTGGGCATTGATCCAGCTGCCTTCTTCAGACAGCAGCATGGCGATGACACGAGCGACGTCCTGTGGTTCACCCACTCGGCCAAGGGCCGTCTGCGAGGTCAGTAACGTTTCGAATTCTTCATTCAAACCTCCGCCCAGCTCAGTGCGAATAGCACCCGGCGAAACTGAATTGGCACGAATGCGCCGAGGGCCGAACTCTTTGGCCATGTAACGGGTAAGCACATCGAACCCACCCTTGAAGGCCGCATAAGGCGCGACACCTGCTGTGGCCACGCGTGTTGTGGCGCTGGTCAGGTTGACGATACTCGCGCCCTCTTGCATCAGCGGCAGCAAAGCCTGGGTCAGAAAGAATGGCCCTTTGAGGTGAACGTTCAACAAACCGTCAAACTGTGCCTCAGTAACCGTCTCCAGGGGATTGAACAAGCCATGGCCGCCGTTGTTCACCAAACCGCCGAGACTGGTCTCTCTCCAGGTTGTCTGTAAGGCGAGTTGCACCGCTTCTCGGAAACTGTCGAAACGGCTTATGTCGGCAACGTCGAGTTCAAGCGCCACCGCCTTGCCGCCCGATGCCAGGATGCGCTCGACAACAGAGGCTGCCGAGTGAGAATCGCTCTTGTAGGTCAGAATGACGCCCATGCCGCGCTGGGCACAGAGCTCGGCGGTACTGGCACCGATCCCCCGGCTGCCACCTGTAATAACGACAACGTTCATACGCTGCTCCAATGTCACTGAAATGAGCCACTACAGTAACCATCGCCTTCGCCATGAACGCAGCCGTTCCTACTCGAATCCTGCCTGTTTCTGCTTTTCGCTTGCGTGAGTGCATCCGTCTGAGTTCAGATGCCCTTTATGACGAACCCACTGAAAGAACTGCGGGTTTTGGCTGCACAAGCCGAAAACCGCCGTACAGAGACGGGCATCCCGCGCGTGGCCATGGTCCAGGGAGAAATTCCTGAGCATCTGCTGGCAGCTGTTTACGAGCCGATGATCAACCTGATCCTGCAAGGCAGTAAATCGATGACCATCGCTGACCGTACGCTTCGCTACGATCCGGCGACGTATTTCGTGATGTCCATCGAATTGCCAGCAGTAGGTCAAGTACACCCCAGTGCCCAAGGTGAGCCTTACCTCGCGGTCAGCCTGACATTGGATCCGACGGTACTGACAACGTTACTGGCTGACCTTCCAAAACCCGGCGGGTATTACGACAAGAATGCCGGCTTCTCGGTAGCGCCGGTCACACCCGATTTGATGGATGCCTGGGTACGCCTATTACGTTTGATGAACCGGCCCGAGGACATCGCTGCCCTGGCACCTGTCTACGAACGTGAGATTCTGTATCGTGTTCTGCAAGGCCCCCATGGCTGGATGCTGCGTGACATCGCAGCCCCCGATAGCGCCATGGCTCGAGTCAGTCTTGCCATCCAGCAAATTCGTCGTGATTTCGCTGAATCCATACGCGTGGAGACACTGGCGCAACGCGCGGCGATGAGCGTCTCAGCCTTCCACCGTCACTTCAAAGCCGTCACAGCACTGAGCCCGTTGCAATACCAGAAAAGGGTTCGCCTGCTTCAGGCGCGGACGCTGATGGTCGCCAATGCCAAAAGCGTCACCCATGCGGCGTTTGAGGTCGGTTATGAAAGCGCTACGCAATTCAGTCGCGATTACGCACGGGTGTTTGGCTTACCGCCAGCGCGAGATGCGGCCAGAATTCTTGGGGAAACCCGAGGCGAGAAAAGGTAGGCCGATTTACTTTTTTGCAGCAAGCACCGCGTGTGCTTAGGGGCGGCTCTGGTCATTCGCCCGCCGGCCGCTCCGCTTGCATCAGGCGGCAACCAGTCGATGCGGGTTTATGGGTTCGCCGTGCTGCCATGCATCAGCTCGCCGGCGGCTGGATACCGACGTCAAGCGCCTATTTACCTATGCGCTGCGGTTGGCCGGCGAGAAGAACGTGTTTACCCGTAAAGTCATCGATTGAACGTTGCGCGATTACGCCCGCTGGGACCCGCAGGCAGTCAGTGCCGTTCTACGAGGCAACCGCGAGAGATTTTCCGGGCTGACGCTCCATGAGGCGCAGAAACACCTTGGCACCGATAAATAAAAACAGGATTGCCGCTGGCAATCCCGTTGTTGTTTCTGCGTGGGAGTAACACCCCGGGCCGGATTGCCCAGGGGGTTGCCGAGCTTTACGCCACCACCGGGATCAACGGGTCGGCCGCCGCCAGGGCGATTGCCCGATCCGCCGCCGGTGGGTAGATCCACTGGGTGTTGATCTGGGTTTTCAGCGCTTTGCCTTCCTGGCCGGTCAGTAGCACCTTGC